>JAISMY010000081.1 GCA_031276485.1 Desulfovibrio sp.
GGATGAATGCCCTGGGGGCAGGCGCGCTTGTCGCTCTTTTTTTGCTTTGCCGGTGGATCTGCCCGCCGCTCCCCAAACTGGCCGCTGATGCCTGATAGTGCGTTTTTCAGGATCGACTAGCTATTTAGAGAATGAAATACTAGCAAGACCCGCGCCGGCTCCGACCCAGTGCCAAGCCTCACTGACTTGCTGCTACCGAAAATGCGAAAAACTCTGGACACTACCCTTTATGCCTTTCGAAGCCGGGAAGATAGATTCTTCGCTTCGCTCAGAATGACGGAGAGGGTTGTAGGCTCACTCATCTCTCCCTGAAATTGAACAGGTTTTCGAGGTGTTCAGAACTCTTTGGTTTCAAAAAGAATATCTGTTTTTTTCAGATCAAGGAAGAGTGGCTGAACATGGTACGTAATCAGGATCCTTTATTTCGGCATTGCGCACGGCTATGTCTGTGAGGGGCATGAGGTTTCTCCGTTTGCGAGTAAGCGTGTCGGGTAATTATTTACCCTCATTTTACCCGCAAACGGAGCTTAATGTAGAACGACGTTATTTAATGTTGTTTAACGTCGATTTCTTGGCTTTGTTCAGTTTTTTCAGTTTGTTTTGTTATCTAATGTCGCTGAACGCCAATCTGCATTTAGCCTATGCCTTCGTACAATACGGAAGACAGATAGCGTTCGCCCGCATCGGGCAGGACGACAACGAAAAGTTTGCCCGCGAACTCCGGCAGAGCTGCGAGCCGGGCTGCCGCCGCCGCCGCCGCTCCCGAGGATATGCCCGCGAGTATGCCTTCTTCGCGCGCAAGCCGCCTGGCAAATTCCACGGCTTCCTCATTGCCGATCTGTTCCACTTTGTCCACCACGCTGAGATCTAGGGTGGCGGGTATGAATCCAGCGCCTATGCCCTGGATTTTATGCGGACCGGGTTGCAGAGCTTTGCCGGCCAAATGCTGACTGATGACCGGACTGGTCTGCGGTTCCACGGCTACCGAAACAACGGCTTTATTCCTGGTTTTTTTTATGTAACGGGAGACGCCGCTCAATGTGCCCCCGGTTCCGACGCCGGCGATGACGACATCGACGCCGCCGTCCGTATCGTTCCAGATTTCCGGTCCTGTGGTTTTTTCGTGAATGGCCGGGTTGGCGGGGTTTTTAAACTGTTGAGGGATAAAATAGCGATCCGGTTCCGAGCCGGCGATTTCTTCGGCTTTTCTGATGGCTCCGGGCATGCCCTCGGCACCCGGCGTCAACACCAGGTTGGCGCCGAGCATGGCCAGAACGCGACGGCGCTCCAGGCTCATGGTTTCAGGCATGGTCAGGGTCAGTTCGTAGCCGCGCGCGGCTGCCACATAGGCCAAGGCAATACCCGTGTTGCCGCTGGTGGGCTCGATGATTTTGACTCCCGGCTTCAAAAAGCCGCGTTCCTCGGCATCCCAGATCATGGCCGAGCCGATGCGGCATTTCACTGAATACGAGGGATTGCGTCCTTCAATCTTGGCCAGCACAACAGCTTTGCCGCCCGCAACCTTGTTGAGTTTGACCAAGGGTGTACGGCCGATGGAAAAAGAATTATCCTGATAGATTACCGACATGTCTCAACTCCTTGTCATGATGATTGAATGAAGCCGCATGCCTTGTTTATTCAAGTGCGGCGGACAGATCCGCAAGCAGACCTTACAGATATTCAAACATAATGGATTATTGATAGGCAGCAACTCCTTGTCTGGGGTTGTATGATGCCGCGTATCCGGCTTATTCAAGTACAGCGGCCAGATCTCCAAGCAGATCGGACGGATCTTCAAGCCCTATGGACAGGCGCAGCAGGCGGTCGTGCAACCCGAGACGGTCGAGAACAGCGGCATCCATGTCCGCATGGGTCTGCACAAGCGGAAAGGTGATCAGTGATTCCGGCGCACCCAAACTTTCTGCAAACATGAACACTTTTACTGAAGACAGGATATGCTCGACCCTTGCTCGCGAATCCACTTCAAAGGCGATCATTGCTCCGAACCCTGCGGATTGCCGCGCAAGGACTGCGTTTCCCGGATTGTCGGGCAACCCTGGATAATACATCTTTTTCACATGTTTATGCCCGGCTAGAAAGGAGGCCGCATTTCTAGCGTTTTCCTCGTGTTTTTTCAAACGCAGGGGGAGCGTTTTAAGACTTCTGAGCAAAAGCCAGGATTCAAAGGGGCCGAGAACAGCTCCGGTCGCGTTCTGAATAAAGCCCAGCCTGTCGCTCACATCTTTGCTTCGGGCCACGGCCAGGCCGGCAATGAGGTCATTGTGTCCGCCTAGGTACTTGGTGGCGCTGTACACGGTTATGTCCGCCCCGAAATCCATGGGCCGGCACAGGACAGGGGTCAGGAAGGTATTGTCGACAATGAACAGAATGCCGCGTTCACGGGTCGCCTTTCCCAGTGCTTCCAAGTCGGCGACTTTCAGAAAAGGGTTGGACGGCGATTCCACAAAAAGCCCTTTGATCCCCGGTTGTTCAAGAATCTTGACAACTGCCGCGGTGTCGGACGTATCAAGATACAGGAAATCAAGGTTCAGAAAGCGGCTGAATTTTTCCAGAAGTCTGTAAGTACCGCCGTACAGATCTTCAGTGACCACCACCGCGTCGCCGGGCGAAAAAAGGCGGAAAACGGCGTCCAGGGCGGCCAGACCGGAGGAAAAGGCGAAAGCTCCCGCTCCGCCTTCCAGCGCGGCGATAGTTTCTTCCAGAGCCTTGCGGGTGGGGTTGGAAGTGCGCGAATAGTCAAAACCGGTACTCCGGCCGAGAGCGGGGTGCTGAAAGGCGGCTGAAGGATGAATGGGCATGCTGATTGCCCCGGTAAGCGGGTCTCTCCGCGAACCCGCCTGGGCCAGAATAGTGTCGGTTTTCATATCTCGCCTTTATTGATTTCTGTGGAAATCAGTAAATACGATGAGAGTGTGCATAAATATATAGAGTTCCGGCGCACAAAAGCTATTAACTCAATGAGTTATAAGAAAAGAGCGATGAATACGGATCTTCAATAAAAAAGTTTAATACTTCACATTGTTATCATGTATTCATCTATATATAGGGCACCACTCTCAAATTTTTATATGCTGTAATCCGCTGTTGACCAGCCGGCGTCCACATCCAGAAGATCCTGAAGCGTCTTGGCTGCGTAAACATTTTCCAGACACTGCCTGGCTTCTCGCCAGACCGGCAGAAAGACGCAGTTGCTGCTCCGGAAGCGGCATTTATGTATTGGATGCTCGCCTTCGCAGTCCACATCGTAAATCTGACCGTCTATGAACGTGATGATTTCCGCCATGGTGATTGCAGCCGGCGGCCGCGCGAGTATAAAACCGCCCCCCCGTCCGCGCCGGCTGTCGACGAAGCCGCCGCCGCGCAACTGGTTCAGGATGTTTTCCAAAAAACGTTCGGGGATGGCCTGGGCTTCGGCAATGCTTGGGATGCGCACCAAGCGTCCGCCTCCCCAATGGCGGGCAAGTTCGTACAGGGCGCGCAGGCCGTATCGGCACTTCAGAGAAACACCCATAACTGATCCGTTTTCCGTACGGCCGCATGGCCGCTTTTTTCACTTAAAACGATAGGAGTTGTTATAAAATATTTGGCGTAACAAGGCAAGCATTTTTTGCGCCTGCATCTGTCTGCCCACGGAAGGAAGCGCCGTCAATGCCGAAGCGCCGCAGGAGGCCGCCTTGCCGTCCGCCCGTGGAGGAGACATGCATTTTTCAGCGAATGATGCCGCCCCCGACCACGATATCCCCCAAATACAGCACCAGTGACTGACCCGGCGCGACAGCGCGTTGAGCCTCGGCAAATTCCGCTACCAGCGTACCGGGTTCCCGGCCCGGCGCAACGCGTACTGAAAAGGGTTTCTGCGACGAGCGTATTTGAGCTTGCAGCATATCGTCGCGCAGTGCCTGCGGCAACCCTATATGCAGGTCGTCCAGCAGGCAGTTCCGACTGAGAGCTGCGTTGCGTCCTCCGACTACTACAGCGTTTTCTGCGGCATCAACGCGTACAACGTACAGGGGTTCCCTGGCGGCTATGCCCAGTCCGCGGCGCTGTCCAGGGGTGAAATTCCAGAAGCCGGCGTGTTTTCCCAGCACCTTGCCGTTTTCGTCCACGATGTTGCCGGGGCGGGGGGCGATGCCCAGCAATTCCGTATAGTCGCCCGAATAAAAATCCTGGCTGTCCGCGCGGTCGTGCGCGGGGAGCCCGCGCTCGCGCGCCAGAGCGCGCACCTCCGTTTTACGCATGGCCCCCAGCGGGAAAAGAGCCCGGCTGAGCTGCTGTTTGTCCAGGCGGTAGAGGAAATAGGACTGGTCCTTGCGTTCGTCCAGCCCGCGACGCAGGATGCGGCAACCGTACTGTTCGGAAAATTCGACGCGCGCATAGTGTCCTGTGGCGAAAAAGTCATAATGCAGGCCGCGGCGTTCGGCCAGAGCCGGCAGGAAGTCGAATTTCAGCCGTTTGTTGCAGCGTATGCAGGGATTCGGTGTCTTGCCGGCAAGATAGGCGCCGCGAAAATAGTCCAGAACTTCACGCTTATAGTGCCGCGCACAATCGAAGACGTGGAAGGTGATGCGCAGTTGCCGCGCCAGGGACGCGGCGGATTCGATATCCCGTTCTTCCGCGCAGTCGTAGCAGGCTGTTCCGCCGGAGATTCCCTGAGGTCCGTCATAAACGGACATCATAATTCCGGTGACGTCATATCCCTGCTCAAGCAGCAAAAGGGCGGCCGCGGAAGAATCGACGCCGCCGGAAAGCCCGACCAGCACCTTGTCGCCGCGCCGGGTCGCGTTGGGTGACGTCATGTATACTTGGGTTCTTCTTCTTTGATGATCTGAAGGGCAATATTGCCCTTGACTGTACCGCATACGCCCCAGAATTTGGTGACCCCGGCCAGGGTGGCTTCAAGCAGCTGGTCCATGTCCGTATCCAGAAGGATGACGTCGCCGGGTTTCAGGCGCAACAGTTGATTGCCGGTGAGTTTGGTGTCGCCGAAGCGGACTTTGAGTTCTACGGGGGTTTCCATGATGCGTTCTTTGAGGCGCGCGACCCATGCGTGATCCACTTCCAGGCGTTCCGTCTGAAAACTTGCGTGCAGTTTGGAGCGAATGGGTTCTATGGTGGCGTAAGGCAGGCAGACGGTCAGGGAACCGATGGCGTTTTCCAGTTCCACCTCAAAGGTGATCACCACGACCACATCGCTGGGAGGCACGATAGCCGCGAACTGCGGATTGATTTCCGAACGCAGCAGTTCCAGGCTTACTTCATGCACCGGGCGCCAGGATTCCTCCATGTTCTGCAAAACGATACGGATGACTTTTTCCACTATGGCCTGTTCAATGCGCGTAAACTCCCGTCCCTCGATTTTCGGCTGGCTTCCCTGACCGCCGAAGAAACTTTCCACCAGCGCAAAGACCATGCGCGCGTCCACAACGGCCAAGGCGTTGCCGCGCAAGGGGTCCATCTTGAAGATGTTGATGCTTGTGGGCACGGGCAGAGAGCGCATAAAATCCCCGAACTTGGTCATGTCTATGGACAGGGGATTCAATTCGACGCGCTTGCGCAGGGCATTGGACATGGCGTTGGTACACAGGCGGGCAAAGCGGTCGTTGACGATTTCCAGAACCGGCATCCGCCCGCGAATGATGCGGTCCTGGTTGGCGAGGTCAAAGGAGACAACGCCGGACTCGTCCGCTACCGCATCGGTTTCCGCTTCAATGTCGCCGCCGGAAAGACCGCGCAGGAGCGCATCGACTTCATCCTGACCGAGAATTTTGTTCATGCGGTCTGCTCCGCTGCAGTTCTCCCGTCACCTCGGGAAATGATCATCGCAAGGTATAATCGGCAAAAGATGACGAAGTATCAGGGGACGCCTGTTTTTTTGCCGCACAGTCGGTACACAGGCCGTAAAGCACCATGCGGTGCGAAGTCAGCAGAAAGCCGTTGCGCGCAGCCAGGAGTTCCTGATGCCGTTCGATGTCCTCATCCACAATTTCCACATTTTTCCCGCAGTCTGTACAGATCAGATGATCATGATGGGCCGTTTCGTCCAAAGGTTCGTAGCGGGCCGTATGGTCGCCGAAGTGGTGCTCCTTGGCCAGTCCGGCGCGGCACAGCAGTTTCAGGGTCCGGTAGACCGTGGCCTGACCTATGCCGTATTTCGGACCGCGTACCATATCGTAGAGTTCCTCGGTACTCAGATGTTTACCGGATCTGAAAAAAACCTCGGCTATGTGCCGGCGTTGCGGCGTGTTTTTCAGGCCGTTTTCCGATATATAGCCGGCGAGGCGTAGAAGGGGGTCACGCATGGTTCACCTGTCCGGTTGGAGCAACTTTTTTTTACAGTACAGCGCGAGGAGCGGTTTAGGCAAGCTCCGCGCGTTGTCTGAAAATACGCATTCCGCACCTCATCTCGTCGTCTTTCGCCGGCCGGCCTCCGTAAGCTGTTGCGGATTGAAGCACATTGCCTTACGCTGTACGGGCATTACGCAGCAACTATTCAGCACGGAGATACGCGAACCATGCGTGAACAATCAATGCGTCCCGCGGCCTGCCTCCTGCTGGCGGCCGTTCTGTTGTCCGGCTGCGCGCAGCGCGTCGGGCAGGCCGATTACGGAGCTTCACGAACGCGCACGGCGCAAAGCGTACGTTACGGGACCGTTGTTTCGGTGCGCGATGTACGCATTGCTAACGACGACCGGACCGGAACCGCCATAGGCACCGTAGGCGGTGGAGTTGCGGGCGGTGTACTCGGCAGTTTGTTGGGCAACGGCCGCGGCAGCGTTCTTGCCGCGGTGGCGGGCGCCGCGCTGGGCGCGGCCGCCGGCTACGGCGGCGCAGAACTGCTGGGCGGTCAGACCGGGGTGGAAATAACGCTCACTCTGGACGACGGGCAGAATCTCGCCGTAGCCCAGGGCAAGGATGCGGATTTCGCGCCGGGGCAGAGGGTCAAGGTTCTTTCGGACGGCATGACGACCAGAGTTGTGCCGGCGCGCTAACGCGTCCCGCCGTCCGGCGGCGTTCCGCTACTTCTGACATCTTGGGCAGTACACCGTGCCGCGTCCGGCGATACGGGCCGCGTGCAGCGGCCGTTTACAGACCGGACAGCGCTCGCCCTTGCGCCCGTAGACCTGGAAAGAATTCTGGAAAGCTCCGGCGTTGCCCAAAGCATCGCGGTAATCACGTATGGAACTGCCGCATTCCCGTATGGAGCGCAACAGGATTTCCTGCAGGACCGATGCCAGGACGAGCAGTTTTTCCCCGCTCACGGAGCCGGCAGGGCGTCGGGGGTCAAGGCCGGAGCCGAACAGTGATTCATCGGCATAGATGTTGCCGATTCCCGCAACGATTGTTTGATCCAGCAGGGCGGCTTTTACGCTCACACCGCGTTTTGCGAAGCGGGCGGCGAAGTGCCGGGCCAATTCTTCTGCGGAAAGTTCCAGCGGTTCTGGACCGAGGGATGCGAAAAACGGCCAGTTCTGCAGGTCGCCGGGTCTCATGACGCGGCAGTAGCCGAACTTACGCGCATCGTCGAAAAAAAGGCGACGGCTGTCGTCCAGATCCAGAATAAGCCGGGTGTGCTTCAGGGGCGCCGTGCCTTCCGGGTGTATGAAGAAACGCCCGGTCATCTTGAAATGGAAGACAAGGATCAGATCGCCCGCGCCGCGTTGCGCACCGTTCGCCGACATGGGCATGAGTCGACCTTCAGTTTCGGGGACCGGCGCACCGGCTCCGCTTCGCGCATCGTCCGCGGACACGGATATGAGCAGTAGCTTGGCCCGCCTGAAAACGCGTGTTATCCGCATGTTGCGCAGCAACGGCAGCAGTTCCGCCCCGGCTTCCGGCACTCCGGGCTGCGGAGTTTCCCAAGCGGCGATGCGTTTCCCAAGAATACCGGGCGCGAGTGTGCGGACGATGGTTTCGACTTCGGGCAATTCAGGCATGGCGAAGCGCTTTCTCCGCCGCAGGCGTCCCGTCGTCCGTATCGACCGTGCGCGCCAGGATGCGGCGCAGCCTGTTTTTCTCCATGGCGGTGACGGTAAAGCGTCTTCCCATAATGTCCACGCTGTCTCCAGGTTTCGGAATACGTTCGAGGTTTTCCATAAAATAGGCGGCGATAATCTTATTTTTGTCGGTTTCGCCCACTTCATGCTCCAGATTGAGATGCTTGCAGACTGCGTCCAGCGAGACGTCGCCGGATATGCTGCATGTGCCGTCGGCCAGATGAATGAAGTCCGGCTCTTCGTGGTCGAACTCATCCTGAATGTCGCCTACTATGGATTCGACGATGTCTTCCATGGTGAGAATCCCCTGCCATGCGCCGTATTCGTCGACGACCACACAGAATTGCCGGCATTTGCTTTGCATTCTTTTCAGGAGTTTGTCCAGCCTGAGCGTTTCATGGGCGTACACGGGGGGGCGCAGGATGGGGCGCAAATCGGGGAGCGTTTCATAGTGCAGCAGGTCTTTTATATGCACAAAGCCCATTACGTCATCCCTGTTGTTTTCGTAGACAGGGAAGCGGGTGTGTCCGCTTTCGACCGCCGTGCGCAGGGCGGTCGCCCTGTCGTCGTTTATGCACAGGCCCACAACATCCGTGCGGTGCGCCATGATGTCCCTGGCGGTTTTTCGGTAGAAGCTGAAAACATTGTCCAGCATTTTCCCTTCTTCTTTGTCCAGTTGTCCGACCTTGCTGGAGTTCATGATCAGCATGCGGAGTTCTTCGGCAGAATGCGGGTTTTCAGCTCCCGAGGCCGGGTTGACGCCGAGACAGCGCAGCACGCTGTTCGAAATCCCGTTCATAACGACAAGCAGAGGCAGACAGAGGACGTAAAAAATGCGCATGGGCCGTGCCGCCAGCAACACGGTCTGTTCAGCTTTTTGTATGGAAATGGACTTGGGCGTTAATTCGCCGAACACGACATGAAGAAAAGTGATGAACATAAAACCTACGGCAACGGCCAGCGACTCGGTCAGCGCCGGGTTGGTGACGTTCAGCAGAGAGAACAGCGGTTGCAGCAAAACAACGACGGCGGGTTCGCCCAGCCAGCCCAGACCGAGGCTGGCCAGGGTGATGCCGAGCTGGCAGATGGACAGATAGGCATCCAGATGCGTGAGGCCGAAAAGCGCGCAGGCGGCGCGTTTGTCGCCCGCTGCAGCAAGTATGTCCAAACGTGTTTTTCGTATCTTGACGAAGGAAAATTCCGCTGCCACGAAAAATCCGTTCAGGCAGACCAGAAAAAGGGCAAAAGCAAGCATCAGGCCGGTATACACCGGGAGGCTCCGAGTATTCGATTGATGGGATAGACCCGCCTCCTTATAACCGTTACGGTGCGCATCATTAAACGCAAACGGCGTCATCCGTTGAGGAGCGCCAAATAAGGAGACGGGCCATGAGGGAAGCATACTACGTAGGTTTGGACCTTGCCAAGAACATTTTCCAGATCTTTACAGCGGATGAGAAAGGTCGGGAAATAGGCAATCGAAAAATGAGCAGAAAAGCCATGATCGAATTTTTCGCCA
>JAISMY010000034.1 GCA_031276485.1 Desulfovibrio sp.
GGTGTTGTGCACCGAATTTTTGTTGAGGCCGATCGTCTCAGCTATTCTCTTGTCACCAGCACCATCGGCGGCCATCAGCAGTGTCATCGCCCGTTGTACCCGCCTAACCTCTTCTGTCCCGGACTTGCTGACCCGCATCAGCATCTCTTTCTGCTCGTTCGTCTATATTATCGGTCTCTTTCGTGTCATTGCCATACTCCCACCTCCTTCAAAAGAGAGCGTTCACCTAAAGATATACATCATTTGTGATTGCCGTAGCCTGAAGATTTCAGGTTTCGTTAAAGCGCACCAAAGCCGAATAGACAAGTCGACCATGGCCGGACTCTTGGAAACGATCTTCGTGCGGCGAGTAAACCTTCCCAGATGACGGCGAGTATTGCTGTTATCGCGTTCAATTGCGTGCGTCCCGCTTTTTCCAATTATGCGGCGTTCCGGCGGCAAAATATCGGCAAAGGCATTCCTGTTATCTGTGTAAAAAATGCAATTTTTCTCATTTGTGCGGGCATCTCCAATTACAAAGTTATATCCGCACTCCTTACACTTGTATCGTTGTTTTCCTCGAACCTTGCCGCTCTTTACCACATTTTCAGACTTACAGTTTTTACACTCGGGCTAAATTCTGCATGCGGCGTACACTCTACCTGCGAGAGGGCTGGAATAGATACGGGCGCGGCTCAGGAGCCAGGATGCACCCTTGTCTTTTGCCTTGAAGCGGTGCACGGCCGATGGCCGGCCGGGCGGATTCGGCCCTTCCTTCGTAGTAAAAAATACTGTGAATCCAGCCTCCCTTGCCAGACGCACGGCCTCCTCACCGTACTTGCCCCAAGGCCAGCAGAGGCTGCGGACCTCGCGCCCGAGCATCTTTTCCAAATCCTCCTTGCCTCCGGCCAGTTCCAGGTGCATGCGGGCGCGGCCTTCCGCCTGCGTTTCAAAGCGGCCCATATTCCCCGCGAAACGCCCGTACAGGCGTTCAAGGTCCGCAAGCCCCGCGGCGCTGCGGGAGAAACGGTTCAAAGCGGCAAAATCTTGCGGTACGAGGGCTTTTACGGCCTCCACAAAAGCGGGGTTGAGGACGAACGCCCTGTGCAGCAGGCCTGGCCCGATCCTGAAATCCGGCAGCCCGAAGACCACGCCGAGATCGGTGTAAAAAAAGGTCCGGCTCAGGGATCGGGGCAGGAAGGGATCGCTGTATTCCGGGCCGAGAAAAACGCCGTAATGCCCGCGCCCGTGGGATGCGGGGGTCAGCGTGCCGTCGCGGTCCATGGCCCGCAGTTCGCCGTTGTTGAGGAAAATATCGCGCCGCACGGGGCCGTCAGCGCCCAGTTCCGCAGGCAGACGGACTTCCGGAAAATACGGTATCCTGCCCGCTTTCAGGTCTTCGGGGGACACGCGCGCCGCGCCTTCGGCGATGCGCGCGGACACTACGAAGACGGCGCCTCTGTGGCCGTACTTATGCAACAGCGGCAGGGCATGCAGATAGTTGTCGAAAAAACCGTCGTCAAAGGTGATGAGCAGCGATCTTTCCGGCAGGCTTTCTCCGTGCAGCAAAAACTCTTCGGCCTCGCGCAGCCCGACGCCGCATATCCCGTTTTCGGCAAGCGCCCGGCAATGTTCCTCGAAACGCTCCGGGGAAACAGTGATGGCCCCGGCCATGCTGTTCACGTAGTGGTACATGGCGGCGGGGAGACTTTTCGCGCCTGCTCTTTTCATCGGCATCCCGCTTGACTCTTACAGGAGCGGACTTATTTGCGCAAGAGCGGCCGGACAAAAGGAGACAACGCTGTGGGCGTGGAATATAAAGATTATTACAAAATTCTCGGGGTGGATAAAAGCGCTTCGGCTGACGAGGTCAATAAGGCGTACAAAAAGCTGGCGCGTAAGCATCATCCAGATTTGAACCAGGGAGACAAAAAGTCCGAGGAACGGTTCAAGGATCTCAATGAAGCGCACGAAGTGCTGAAGGATCCTGAAAAACGCAAGCTTTACGATACGTTGGGGCCTAATTGGCAGGACGGTCAAAACTTTAGGCGGCCGCCGGGTTTTGAAAATGTGCGTTTTGAATTCGGCGACATGGGTGGGGCATCAGGCTTCAGCGATTTCTTTGAAAGCCTGTTCGGCGGCGATGCGCAGGGTTTTTCCGGGTCGTTCGGCGCGGGCAGGGCGCATCGGGGTCGCGACATGGAGGCCGGCCTCACGCTGACTCTGGAAGAAGCCTTTCACGGGGGCAAGAAGACCGTTCTCCTGTCCGGAGGTTCGGGTACGGCCCCGCGTTCTCTGGAAGTGAACATCCCTGCGGGCATCAGGAGTGGAGCGCGCATCCGCCTCAGCGGCCAGGGCGGCCCGGGAAGCCGGGGCGCGCCGTCCGGCGACCTGCTTCTCAAGGTGAACATCGCCGTGCACCCGGAATTCAGTCTGGACGATGCCGATGTACTTTACGATCTACGCCTGCAGGCGTGGGACGCGGCGCTTGGTGTCCGCGTCACCATTCCCACGCTTGCCGGCAAAGTGGAGTTGAACGTGGCTCCCGGTGCCTCCAGCGGGAAAAAGCTGCGCTTGCGCGGCAAAGGTTTGGGCAGCGGTAAGAACAGGGGCGACCAGATCGTGCGCGTCTCCATTGATGTGCCCGCCGCGGCGTCCCAGGAAACCCGCAGGTTGTGGGAAGCTCTCCGTAAGGCCGCCGGCGGCGCGGATCTGTAAACGTATTGCGATCGCCGGATCGAACGCGCTGTATTTTTCTGCTCGGATGGTGGAACAGGCAGACACAAGGGACTTAAAATCCCTCGACCGAAAGGTTATGCGGGTTCGACCCCCGCTCCGAGCACCAAGAATATCAATGTGTTGTAAGAAATTTCAGATATTTTTTCCTGATTACGCATTATTTTCAGCCAACTTTAAAAGGATGAAGGACGCTTTTTAACCTGAACTTCCAGAGATTTTTTCTATAACCATTGGATAATATGAATACTCCACCGGCTGAAGCCGGTGGTATCGGGTAACGGCTAAAGCCGGCGACATCGGCTTCGCCGATTATTCCCTGTCCCAAGTTGTGCCACCGGCAAGTTCCCAAGGCCGCGCGCACAACCAAAGGCAAAGAAGAAATGCTGAAGCTGCCGCCTA
>JAISMY010000091.1 GCA_031276485.1 Desulfovibrio sp.
CTTGGCGACCCTGAAAAACGGCGCAAAACCGAGAGGAGACGTGCGTCCAAAAAAACCGGAAAATCGCCGAAAATCGACAGGAAGGTCATCCGAACGCGAAGTAATGGCATAAAAAATCACCAATGGAGCAAAAGAGCATTCTGAAAAACATCTTTTCCCCGTTTTTGGAGAACTGCGGCCATGGGCGCGGTGGATTATGGTTTGACGCGCGTCTTGACAAGGGGCCACATAAGAAAGACAGGCTAATCTCTTACTCCACTGCGCTTTGAACAGGCGTCATGCGTCATGTCGGCCGCAGTCGCCGGCCGCAGCGGGAACGCGACGCCTGCAAGCGTCAGGGCAGTATGCTCAGAGGGATCCTGCATACCCAGTCTCCGGAATTTTCCGCCCCGAAACTTTCCCAGACCGCTGCGTCTTTGTCGTATTCTTCATAACGGCTGATGCGTGATTTCAGGCGGTTGACGAAGGCCGTCTGCTCGCCGACGCTCATGCGGTACCAGTCTTCCTCGCGCAGCAGCATGATATCGCTCTTGTAAGGGAGTCCTTCGAGGAATTCGCCGAGGATGCCGCTTTCCTGCAGGTTGCGGCCGGGCTGCGCGCTGAAGGCCGCAGGATCCCGCGCCGTCCGGACCGAGGCCGAGAGTATGGACTGGAAGAAATCCCTGGAATCCGTTTTTTTGGTGCGCTCGGCGTTGTCCACGATAACCTGCAGGGTGCGCTGCAGGTCGCTGAGCTGATTTTTAGTCAGCAGCACGGCGGTTTCCACGGTTGCGAGATGGCGGCCGTCCGCCAGTTGGGACAAGTCCATGTCCGCTATCCAGGCGTTCACGACGGAAGGGGCGCGGTTCCCGCGCTGTTTCCCGAGAAAGTCCAAGCGGGCGGCGTAGCCGATGCTTTCGCCGATGCGTCGCGCTTCTTCCTCCGGATCCGGATCTTTGTTCGGCCGTGCGGCCAGTCTGCGCTTTTTCGCATCCGCGGCCGCGTACTTGACGATACCGGCCAAACTTGCAGCCAACTGGGTTGCCGTTCTGCGAAAGCTCTCCGCTCCGGTTTTTTGATCCGGGGCCTTGATCGGCATGTAACTCGAAGCCTTGTCGGAAGTCCTGGTCAAGTCGCGGTAGGCTTTGGCTGCGTAGGCATGATCGTTTTTTCCCGTTGGGGTAAGGATGTGACATGCCGTGAGCCAGATATGTTTCGCTCTGGCATAGTCGCGCAGTTCCGGCGGCGCCATGCGCGTCCCGGCCAGAGGATCGCCGGGGCGCAGGGGGCCGGCATCGGTAATGAGCACGATTATCGCGGCATTGTACCCGGACCAGTTCAGTTCATCAACGGCGGCCTTGACGCCGGCCATGGAATCTTCGTCATAGTCGTGGGTGGAAACCGCGGCTTCGCGCACTTCGGCCAGCGCGCCCTCAAGTTTTTTCCTGTCCTTCAGCGTCGTGAAATCGCAGACTTTGCGGGTGGTATACTCGACTTCCGGTCTGCCCTGCGTGCTGCTGCGGAAGGCCATGACGGCAAAACCTACCTCCGCGTCCAGCTTTTGCTTCTCAATATCGTCAAAGGCCGCGCGAACCACCTGCAGGCTTGCATCTATATAGGGTTTCATAGAGATGGTCGTATCTATGACAAAGGCGATGCCCGTACTCGGCAGGGCCGCTCCAGCCCGTCCGTCGCCCGCGCCGTCCGTTGTCGTTCCCTGTCCCGTCTTCTCACCGACGCCCGAGCCCGGATCGATGGAGGTCACTTCCAGAAATTTAGTCCCTTCAAAAGGAGCGCTCATACTTCGGATCGGCATGAGGTAGAAGCGTGAAGCGGATACGGCTCCCTCGACGTCGGGCGGTTCCGAAGCGAGCAGGGGCGTATCGGCCGGCATTTCCTGCCCGGCGCGCGCGGCAGCTGAGGCTTTTTCCAGGTTTTGCAGGCGTTCTTTCAGGTCGTCGGCCGCGCACAGGGCTTCCAGAGCCTGCAGGTTCTTGAAGAACAAGACCGGCATGCGACCGCTCCGCTCGGCAAAAAGCAGGGTCATGGCCTGCGGCCAGTCGACGGCTTCATTTTCGCGCATCCATCCCGCAGGCGCGGACGTCGACGGCCCTACTTCCAGAAAACCGTCCCTGCGCTCGAACACATAGAAAACGCTGAAGGTTTTGACGGGATCCTGCAAGACCCGCGCGTGCTCTTCCGGACCGGCCGTCAGGCGCGCGCCCGGATGCGTGACCACCCGCTGATACAAGGTTTTTTTGCCTTCCAGAAGCAGGGGACTTCTCCCGGCCGCCGACACGGAGCCGGCGCAAAGGCAGAGCAACAGGCACACTGCAGCCGACTGAACAAATACGGGTAAGTTTTTATGCTGCGACATTGACCAAAACTTCCTTAATGAGAGAAACCGGCCTGAGTGGGCCGCAAGGCCGGATCCGGCGGGGTTTTGGGGCGATGCCCCGAACAGACAACATTTCCTTTGTCACCGGGAGAAGCGTTTCAGCAGGCGTTCGGCGTCTCTGTTGCCCGCCGCAGCCTCAGCCGTGAGGTGTTCTTTGAGGGCCGCGAGGCGCGTTGCCGCTTCGGCGGCGCCGGCCTGCGCCGCTTTAGCATACCAGTTGAACGCCTCTTCCGCATCGCTTTTGATGCTGCCTTTGTCACCGGCAACCAGAGGATCATAGTAGCCGGCGACAAGGAGCATGGCTTCGGGCACCCCTTTCTGGGCCGCGTCTTCGACCAGCAGGAAGGCCGCGTCCGCGCCGTTTTCTTCCGTCCGCAGCTGCCGGTACAGGATGAGACTTGTTTCCGGATCGGCCTTGCCCGCAAGGTGCCCGCGCGCCCTGCCCACGGCGCCTGCCCCTCCGGCCCGGCCCGTGTCGTCGGACTTGTCGGGCGCAGGAACGGCGGGGAGAGCTTTTTCTCCGGCGGACGGAGGCGTCGCCTCCGGGGAAACGGTAACCGGGGGGGCAGCGGCAAGGGGAGCATCGTCCTTTGCCGCACCGGAGCGCATTTTCAGGACCGCCGCGCCGACGCAGACGGCCAGAAGCAGGATCAAACCCGCGGCAAGCGGCGCTTTGCTTTTGCCGCCCGCCGCGCGCACGGGCAGGGGCGGTATGCTTTCGAGCAGCGGCGCCGCTTTCGGTTCTTCGTGCGGCACGACATTTTCGAGAGTGATGATATCTTCATCGTCCCCTTGCGAAGATGCTGTTTCGGATTCCGCGGCGTTTCGCTCCCGTTCCGGTTGGGGAGGGATTTGCGGAGTTGCCGCCTCCGGCGGAGGTGGGGCTTCCGCCACTCGCCGCACGCCGGTCTGCGGGGAATAGACAATGCCGGCGACATGCAGGGAACCGACGGCTTCTCTGCCGTCGGCGCAACGCAGGACCAGACGGTAGCCTTCCAGCGCATCAAGGTTGTCCACCACTTCCGGGCCCACGGACAGGGCGAAGCCTTCATCGGCAAGCTGAATGCCTCTGCAGGGCAGAATGCATTCCGCCTGATCCCAGCCGCCGCGCCCCAGCGTTTTCCCGTCGGACGACCTTTTTATGATGCAACGCGCCGTTTCCGGGGTATCGGGAACATCGTCGCCGGCGAGCTGCAGGAGAGCATAACCCGGACCCTTGACGGGATCATTGACGTATTCGGCTTTCATCAGAAATCTCTTTATAGTGTGGAACCTTTCGCTGCGGGCATTCCCGCTTGACGCCCGGCAAAGCCGCGCACAGCGTTCCGGTACCCGCTCTCCGAGGGGCGGGGCATGCCGGCCGGCTCCTCTCCGCCGGGGCGGAGTCAGTGGGCGGACGGAGCCGGATGTGGATTGAAACAGTGTTCAATCCTCAAGGATTCCAGAATGTCTTTGAGTTTGAAGTTTTCCTCCGGGTCAAAATCGCGCACACCGTCAAAGTTCACGTTCCCGTCGATCAGGTGTGCAAGGGCGGCGGCGCGGTCCATCACCGCGGCATCGGTGTAGTCGGCGGGATCTTCGTCCGGAACGGGCAAGCCGGAAAAGGCGGGCGGAGAGAGAAAAAGCGTACGCTCTTTGCCGCCGAACCCTATGCGGCGTTCCTGCTCCGCAGTCCTGCGGGGATCGAAGCCGAGCCAATTTATATAGGTATTGATTGCGTCGGCGGCAAGGGCGGAGAGCTTCCATACCAGAAGTTCCCTGTCCGCGTCCGCGTAACGTAAGGCTTCGCGCAGGCGTTGTTCCATCGTTACGCGTACGCCCAGGCGCACAAAGCCTTTTGCGGTTTCATGCACCAGCGCGGAAAAGAGTTCGCCGGAAATGCCGAAAAACTGTTGGAGTACCAAGTCTTCAGCCGCTTTCTGCAATTCGGCGAAACGGTATTTTTCAATGTGTTCGACGAACAGACCGGCCTCGTCCTGTGCGGGCGGAGTGTTTTTCTCCGGCCGGAGGGGACGGGGCAGGTCGCTTTCGCCGAAAAGTTCCGCCAGCTTGTCGTCCAGATCGGCCTCATCCGCGCCGGGCGCGCTGTCGGTCGGGGCTTCCCGCAAGCTCAGCCTGACCCTGAAGTACAGGTCGTAAATATCCTGATCCCGTATGGTGAACAGGCGCACGAACGCGCCGAAACGTCCGTTGCGGCCGAGGCGCAGGAGGACTCTGGCCAGTTCGCGCGCCAACACGGCTTTCTCCCGGCGTTCCTCTTCCTTGTCGTCCGTGCGCAGGTAGGGGCGCAGGCGGTCCCGGATCTGTGCCGCCGGTATGCTCAGGGAAGTCCGTATCTGTTCCCGCTTCAGCCCCGGCCTGCATACGGGGGCCAGCCGTTCCCGAATCAGGGATAAGCCGCCGTCATCGGGACTGATGAAGGAGCGCCAGCTTTCTTCCCTGAAACGAAAATGTTCGTTGACGGCCTTGCTGTGCAGAAAATCCGCTTCAATTCTGCCCACATATGCCGCGAAATCTTCTCTGAGCGCGGTTTCGCGCCCTTGCCCGTCGTGAGTAAAGAGATGAGATTTGACGGTGGGGTTGCGCATGAGAAAGAAATTGTCGAAAGACCCTTTGTCGTCCCAGTGTTTCAGCCAGCCGTAAGAGACGAAGATTTCCGTGGAGGCAAACATGCGCGTATCCCAGCGGCCGGAGGGGTCGCCCGCTCCGGCTTTGTCTTCAAATTCCAGATCCCCTTTGGTCAGGATGAAAAAGAGACTTTTTTCCCGGCCGGAGCGCGCCTCGGGCGTGGCTCCGCAGGCGCCGGCGATCCATGCGTTCACCGCGCCCCCCAAACCCTGTACTTCCTGCACTCCGCCGCCTATGCACAGCAGCAGGGCCGTCAGTTCGCGTTCCGCGCAATAGCGCTCGAACAGGTAGGAGACCTTGCCGCGCAGAAAACATTCCGCAAGCCGGGCCGGATCCTTAGTTTCTTCGGCCAGATTGGTAAACATCTTGCGCGAACGGTAGCCTGGGAAATCCAGCAGGTCGGTGTGCGCGAAAAAGTCGGCTGCGCCTGCTTCCATGGGCATGATCAATTCCGCGGTCAGGGTCGCCGCGTAGACCCTGGGCAGCAAAGCTGTTTTGCCGGACGGGGCGGTCAGGGCGAGCAGGTCGTTGCCGTCCGGGCGCAGGTCACCCAGCGTCGCCGTGTCGATAATGCTCGCGGCGCGCGGGATCAGGGCTTCCGCCCCGCAAAACGCTTCGGCTGTGAAGTCGAGAGAACGCAAGGCCGTGGACAGATCGAGCAACAGCCCGGTAAACGATTCCATGCCGTCCCAGATCAGGCCGAAAAGCTCGGCCCGGCCGGCATCGTCGAGTTGCGGTGCCAGGGAAACGGCCCGATCCCAGAAATGTCCGTCCAGAACCTGCTGTACGCGAGGTTTGCCGCGAAAATGCCGGATAATGAATTCCTGAAGTTCTTCGACGTCGTCTCCGCTCATGCCGTCCGGAGCGACAGGCTTTTTCCGCTGTTCAAGGGCATCAAGTACGGAGAAGGCTGCATCGCGGTCGGGAGTTTCAAAGTGTTCGGCATCGGAAAAATAGGTGTCGGCAAGAATTTTGACGACGTCCGTAAACGAGAGCAGGCGGATATGCACCGCCCCCAAAGGATTGCATGCCGGTATGCCGGGTTGCGCGGCAGCCGGAAGGCAGGCCGGGGTGAAGCGGGTGACGAGCCCGGTGGATTCTTTGCCGCCTGCCGGGTTGATGTCGCTTAAAAAATCGTGGACCGCATCGCCTACCCTGACCCTGACCCGACCGGCGGTCGCGCCCGCCAGACCGGACACGAGGTAGGATTTGCCCGCCTGACTGGGGCCGAAGACGCCCACGCACATGCGACGTTCAGCGGCAACCGCGCAGGCGCGGAAAAAGCGTCCGCCCCGACGCAGTTCCTTTACCTGTCCTTCCATGTCGCGTCCGACCAGGGCGCTGTTGCGCCCGAGCCACTCCCGCGCTGCGGCGCAGGCCTGATCCAGTCGTCCGCAGCGTTCCGCAAGCCGTATGTCTTCGTTGTCCATGGCTTTACCCGCGCAGTGTTTCATCGCCTCAGGCCGGCATCAGGACTCCGGTATCCAGCCAGTACCCCTCATCGAGGGGCAGGGTCTGCAGGCGCACTTCCACCGCCCTGCCTCCTCCGCGCACCGGATTGCCCGCATTGTCCGCCACGGACAGTATGGAAAGCTCGCCCTCATCCCCGCCGTCCGCAACCGCGGCTTCGTCCGCGCCGCGCTGCAGGAAACGCAACGTCAGGGTATAGGGCAGCTTTCCGGCGGCGCGCATGCGGTCCTCTTCGCTTGCGAAATCAATGACGTAAAAGCGCGTGGTGGGCCAGCGCTCAACGGCGAGCTGGCGGAACCCGACGGACAGGGGACCGGTGAACTTCACTTCCCGTTCAAGTTCCTGCTCTTTACCGCTTTGCACATCAATTTCAAACCAGACCCTGGAACGCGGCAATTTGCCGCTGGTGTCCGTTTCTCCGATGAAGCGGGCTGTTGAAACCGGCCTGAACCCGCCGGAAACCATAGAAAATCCTTCAAGATGTCCTTCGGACAGGGCCAGCAGTATGGCTCCGGCCGCCACCGTGCTTTTGGGGTCGCTGATCATGCCCAGGCGGTCCACAAAGGGATACCAGCGGCCTACGCGATAGTCGCACATGGGGATAATGCGGTCCGCAGGCACCGGCAGACGGGAAACAACGGCGGCGATGACCCCATGCAGTCTGCTCGGGCGTCCCGTCAGCAGGAGGACATCGCAGTCGTAGAGGTAAACCACTTCGCACAGATCCGAAAGTATGCGCTGCATGACCGAAAGCACCGATTTTTCAATCAGGGCCGGCGACACGGTCACCGGCACGTCAAGCAGGGAGAAGTTGCTCCAGGGCGCGGCGCGGCGCACCGCCTTTTCCACATAGTCGACAAGGTCGGGCGGGAGCGGCGGTGCGGGGGTGAAGGGCCGCGAACCCCCGCCGCGGTCTTCGGACGGGCCGAAAAAGTCCCGCAACCTGTAGGTCACCGGGGCGGAACGCAGGGGGTCGGATTTTTCGTAGGCCTCAAGCAGGGCCAGACCGACAGGCACGGCCGCCCGGCGCGTGAAACGGGCGCGCAGGTTGCGGTTCTCACGGGAATTGTCCAGCACGTCGCGCCCGAAGCATTCGCTCAGTATGCCGCGGGGATTTGCCGCCCCGTGTTCCGCCGCCGCCTCGAAGACGGCTGCGAGCAGCACGTCGGTGATGACAGCGCGCAAAATTTCGTCCCCGGCGATGTTGAAGCCGTCGTGAAACTCCGGATGCGGGCGCAACCGGCAGGCCGAACTCTCGTCATTGTCCAGGGAATAGGTGACGATGCTGAGATCCGTGGTGCCGCCGCCGATATCCAGGCACGCCGCGCGCAGGCTCGGACGGAGGCTGATTGCCGGACGCGAACGTCCGTAAATGTGGAAGAAGTTGTGGGCGTCGCCGTGATATTTATAGATAATTTCGTTATACAGGTAGACGGCATGCGTACAGCCGGCCTCGTCCCAGCCGCATTGCGCGTCCGGTCTGCGGCGCCGGGCGCCTTTGCCCTGTTCCGTCCGCGTTTCCGGCGGAGCGGATGCTCCCTGTCTGCCCAGCGCCTCCCACACCGTGCGCACGGCGAAGTCGACCCAGCGGCGGTAAATGCGCTGCTCGGCGACAGGCATGCCGGAAGGTACGGCAAAGACGATGCGGCGCAGACGCCTGGGCAGGTCGGAAAGACCGCGCCGCCCGCGTTGCGCCGGAGAATTGACGGTCACCAGAGCCTGCATGATCACTTCGGCAAGCAGAAACATCATCAGCGAACTGCGCGTAAAGTGCGACTCAAAGGCAATTTCCCGCTCCTGTCCGCGATACAGGGGATTGCGGGCAACGGCAGGGTCGTCCAGGCAGGACAGGGGCGTGCCCATATTGTTCACCTGCCGCGCGAAACTGCCCCTGGTGACCATGGGCTCGTACGCGCCGCCGGTGTTGAAGCGCCAGCCGGGTTTGCAGACGCGTTCATCCCAGAGGTAGCGTTTGGGTCCGGACATGCCCGTGGCTCCTTCCGCCCCGCGAGAGAGCGCGGAAAGGCGCGCCGCTTCCGGCCCCATGCGCACCGCCGAGGCCCAGACAAAGGCCGGGTTGCGCCGCCCGGAAAGCCGGGAAGCCGCTTCATCGCCGAAGGACGGCTCGGCAAACTCGATGCGCGTGGCGAACGGTTCGGCGTACACGTTTTCCGGGGCGCTCAAATCCCGTATCTGCAGCAGATAGCTGTTGTTCAGGTCGGTACTTTGCCGGGGCGCGGTTTCAACGATAATACCAGTGGTGCGCGAGTTGCCTATATCCATGATGAGGTCCGCCTCAACCGGGGCGTCGCGGTCCGGATTGACGACCCGCACCTTGTCGCCGGGCAGAACCCTGTGGAGAAAGTCTAAAAACGTGAGGTATTCCGCCAGGTATTCCATAACGAAAAAGGACTCGGCCTTTTTGCCCTTGCCCGCCGCGTATTCCTCGCGTAAAGAAAACAACCAGCGGTCCACCCACGCGGCATTGAGGAACCACGCGTTGTCGCGCGTCTTCCAGGCCAGCCCGAACACAGCGCCTGCGTCCACATCGTCAGGGGACAGGGCGAAATGCCCGTCTCCTCCCTCCGGCGGCTCTTCCACTTCGGTGTCGAAAACGAGTACTATGCGCAAGACCCGCGTTTCGGCAGCGGGAAAGGCAATCCTGACTCTGGCCCAGTTTGACGGACCCTTGGCGTACAGGGCTTCGCCGCCCGGCCCCTTCATGTCCCGCAGGCGCAGAAAGGGCAGGGGCACCCAGCGGCCGAGAAAAACATCCAGGCATTTCAGGGAATCAAGCTCGTAATCCGGCGGCGGTCCGACCGTGCCGTCGGCTTCGTCCGTCCAGCGTCCGTTGTCGTCTTCGACCAGACAATGCAGCAGGAAATTCTCCCGTCCGCTGCCGCTGCTTCCGGGTCTGCGTTCCTCGCGGAACGCGCGGGAAAAGCGGACGGTTTTCCGTTCGGAATCCCCGATCTTCGCCTCAAAATCCAGGAACTGCGGGCATGCTCCGGGGATCAGGCTGACCGGAAATATATAATGCGGCATCTCAATCATTGTTTTCATCCTGGATTGTCGGCAAGGTATGCGGCGGCCGCGCGATTTTCGCTGCAGGCCGGCGCAGGTGCGGTTCAGTTTTTGCGGAACTTGGCATTCCAGCGGTTTTTGAAGCCCCCCAGTTCCCTGCCGTTGCAACGCGCATCGCCGCCGGATCCCGGCAGGCATTCAACGCGATGCGGGACAAAGGCGCTGCCGCGCGGGCAGGCCGCGCCGTCGGCGTCGATGAGCAGTTTGCCGGACTCGTCGAAACGCGCCCGCACCGATCCTGCGCAACGGTCGCCTTTCTTTTTCCTGTTTATGGCCCGCGTACCGTTGCCCTTGTCGTCGAAGCAATAGGTCACGGTGACCGGGTCACCGGAAGAATCCATCAGGCCGGAATCGGAATTCCAGCATCCTTCAAGAAAACGCATATCCTTGTTTTGGCGTGCTTCCTCGGGTATTTTCAGATCTTCTCCCTTTTTCTGCGCGGGGGCCTTCGGCTTGGGTTCGGGCTTGGGCCTAGGCTCGGGTTTGGGCTGCGGCGCGGGCGGTTCCGGCTCGGGTTCCGGTTCGGGAGTAACGGGCATGAGATCCGCAAGAGTTGGAGGAGGTGCTTCCGCTTCTTCCTTTTCCGGTTCCTTTTTGTCCAGCTCCGGCGGGGGAGGCGGGGTACGCCGGCATTCCAGAATTCTGTCCTCCAGGCGGCGGCGCAGGTCCGCCAGTTCACGGCGCAGGGATTCTTCCTTTTCTTGCTCGGCACTCAGGCCGCGCAACAGTTCCGCATCCGCTTCCCGGGCTCCGGCCGTGGCGTTGGCAGCAGGCGGCGCGGATGCGGGCGTGGAAACGCAACCGCCCGGACGGTCCCCGGCAGGCAGGCAGCCGGACGGTCCGGTGAGCAGGGCAAAGAAAAAGTACAAGGCGAGCGCCGCGGCCAGACCAGCAAGCAGCCGCAACAAGGCGCCCCACAAGGGAAAGGCGGCGATGCCGCGCGCGGCCGGAGCCGGCGTTCCGGCCGCTGCCCCTCCCCGCGCCGGCGCAGCCGGAGCCGGCGCGGCGGCCCTGGGCACGGGAAACGCGCGGCCCAGACGCACAAGGTCTTCCGGCTGTACATCCGGAGAGCCGGGATCAAAACCCCAGCAGGTCAGCACGGGCTGGTCGCCGGCGATGTACAGGTGTTCTTCGCCGGGGTAATGCAAAGCTAGGGAAAGAATATTGCCCCGGATGACGGAGGAGGAATCCGGGCCGGCCTTCAGCGTTTCCGCCAGCTCCGCGATAGCCGCGGCCACGTCGGAAACGGCCCGCAACGCCCCGCCTTTTTCGTTTTCCGGCAATTCCGCGACCGGCCTCAGGCGTTTATCTGTCCGTGTGTACCAGTCCGTCGTGCTTCCGGAGGCATCGTGGGCGGGTTCGGCTAAAAAGCGGGCGTGGCGCGGGGAAAGGCGCTTTTCCAGCAGGGCGGCCAGTTGCGCGTAGCTCTCGGTCACAAGGATGCCCTGAAAACGCAGGGCATTGAAGGCTCCCCGCCGGGTGGTTGCTATAAGCGTAGACGACATGCTCTTGTCAACCCGGCATCGGTATCATCAGGCATCGGCGTTGTTGCGGCGTCCGCGTCATTGTTATCCCCGCACGGTATAGTTGCCGTATCAGCGCGACCAGCGCGCTGCTGTAGCGGATGCAGCGGTCTGCCCCGGTACGGCGTCATTCCGGTCCGGTCGGTTTGAATCCGCCGGCGCGCATAAAGTCGGCCAGCTCCGAGCCGGGCAGGGCTATATTGGTCTGGCTGTACGATTGATCGGCCTGGCGGATAAAGGTGTTGATGCCGACGACCACGCCGGCGGCATTGACCAGAGGTCCTCCGCTGTTGCCCTGGGACAGTGCGGCGGTATGCAGGATCACGGGCGGAACCCTGTCCAGCACGACGCTGACCACCCCTTCGGAGTACACCACATCGGGCACCGATTTTATGTCGCCTTCGGCCATGGCCGAAAGCTTGGGGTCAATGGCCGCTATGTAGCCGGGGAACCCCCAGGCGCTCACGCGCTCGGTGCGTTCCGCGCCGCGGGCTATGCGCAGAAAGGGCACGGCGGCCGTCGCTCCGCCGTCAATCTTCAGCAGGGCAAAGTCGCGGTCTTCGTCGGCGCTGAAGGCGACCACCTCAGCGCGGCGCATGCCGCCCAGCGCCTTGTTGCCGGCGATGACCCGCGCCTGCGGGGACCGGGCTACATGCCTGTTGGTGGCGACAATGCCGGGGGCGACGAAAAAACCCGAGCCCAGACCCACAGAGTCGTCGTATGAAGATACGACAAACACGGTGGCTCCCGTCAATAATTCGGCGATCCCGGCCGGCACGGCGGGTGGAGGCCCGGCGGCAGGCGGGGAAACAGCCGGCGGGGGGGGCGCATCTTTGCCTCCCCCGGCCGGGGTCGGACCGGGATCCGGCGGCGTTGCGGAGGGAGCGGGCGGCGTTGCGGAGGCTTCCTCCGGAACGGCTTTTCCCATCAGGGCGGGTAGCGCGCAGGGATCTTCGCGCAGCAGGGCTTTCAGCCGCACCACTTCGTCTTCAAGCCCTCTGTTGCCGGCGCGCAGGCGTTCCAGACGCGCCGCAGCATCGGCCGCTTCCGCGCGAGCTGCGGCAACGGGCGGCGCGGGAGCTTCCGCATGCCGCAACGCGGGAAGAACTCCGTACGCATGCAGGAGTATGGCCGCAACGCCGAGGAGCATGCCCGCAGCGAACCAAAATCCGGCGCGCCGGTACCAGGGAACCGTTTCGGCCTGTCCCGTATTTTGCCCCTCACGGGGAATATCGTGTCCGCTCATACTGCCCGGCCCTCTGCCGGATCAATCTCCGCAAGGATCCCTTCAAGGTAAGGCCCTGTCCGCTCATACAGTTCCTGTTCACGGCGCACGATTGCCAAAAACGACAACAACATCTTTAATCAGTTGATGAAATACGTCGCGTTGGCGGAAGTATGCCGAAACATCAGCGTTTTTCGTGTGTTTTTTGGCGGCAAGTACGGGCTGATGTCGCCCGTCAACTCATAATGTCCTTGGCCTGGGCGCGTTTCTCTTCAAGATCGCGGAGCAGAGCGCGTTCTTCTTCCTGAACGGCAGCAACGGAAGTGCGTACGGCAGCGCTTTTGCCGCGCGTGACCTCCGACTCCTTCGTCTGTGCCGGCGTCCTGCGCCCCGCGCGCGCCTGTTTGCCCACTGTTGTTCCCTGCTGTCCGCTGTTCAGCGTCCGGTTGTATTCATCCGCGAACTGCGCGCCGTTTCGGCCCGCGTCACCGAGGATGGCCGCGGCTTCCTGCAGTCCCTGCTCTATTTCAAGGTAACGGTCGTTGAACTGGGTTTTGCTGATGTGTCCGGCCTTATACTCGGAGGCGGCGGAAGTGAACTGCCTGGCATAGCACTGGCGGGCGACTTTGGCCGCGGCAGCCGCCCGGTTGAGTTCCCGGACATTGCCGTCCAGCCGGGCATTGTAGTCGTCGAGGTCGGCGCGTTCCTGCTCGCGGCTTTTGTGCGCTCCGTACGCCGCTCCGGCTCCGCCGCCGGCCACGCCGCCGACCGCGGCACCGGCAAGGGCTCCGGAGGCTTTGCCCGTGGCCGCATAGCCGACCAGTGCGCCCAGAATAGCTCCGACCGCTGCTCCTGCCCCCGCGCTCTCGGCCGTGGCGTGTTCCGACGAGCGCAGGCCGTTTATCGGGGCGTAGCAATCCGGATAGTAGTTCACCTGCGTGGTCTGTTCTCCGTATTTGCTTGCGCAACCGGAGAACGACAGCGCAGGCAGCAGGAAAAAACACACGGCGATGCGGGCAGGAAACGCAGAGCCGCTGGACGGCGTCCGGCCGGACAGGGTTTTGAACATGGTTCCCTCCGATGTGTATTGCCGCCGCAGGGGATTCGGGCGGGGGCGCCGAACGGGGCACGCGTCCGGTGCGTCTTGCCGCCGAGGTCGGGCCCGGAGGCGACATGCGGTGGCCGGATCAGATGCCGGACATTGTTCACCAATTGGTGCCGAGCAATTCAAAGTAGGCTTGCGGGTGGGCGCAGGCCGGACATTTATCCGGCGCGTTCGCGCCTTCATGCACATACCCGCAGTTGCGGCAGCGCCATTTGACGGGCTCCGGCCGGGAAAACGCGCGACCGTCCTTGATGTTGCCGGCAAAATCCAGAAAGCGGCGCTCATGGAAGGCTTCGGCTACGGCTATTGCGCGCATGCAGGCCGCGATCTCGGCAAATCCTTCCTCCGCGGCAACTGCGGCAAATTGCGGGTACATTTCCGTGTATTCGTGATGTTCTCCCGCTGCGGCGGCAATCAGGTTGCTCCTGGTATCGCCGATGACCCCGGCCGGGAAAGCGGCTGTAATTTCCACATCGCCGCCTTCCAGGAATTTGAAGAGGCGTTTGGCGTGCTCCTTTTCCTGCTCGGCGGTTTCCGTAATTATGTCGGAAATCTGCACGAATCCTTCTTTCTTGGCTGCGCTTGCGAAAAAGGTGTAGCGGTTGCGCGCCTGGGATTCTCCGGCAAAAGCGGCCATAATGTTTTTTTCCGTGCGTGTTCCTTTCAGGCTTTTCATCGTCGGCTCCTCCTGCTTGATGTGAGAACGCTTCTCAGTGTATGGAGCTACCGGTATCCGATTACCGGCATCTGTGTCAATCATTGCGCGCGGACCTATAATGCGTCGGGGGCGAGTTCCGACGCAAGGCGACATTGCAGCCATGCGGCGCCATGGCGTAAACGCCCCGCTGCAGGGGAAATGCTCCAGGGTCCGTCACTCCGTCCGGGCCTGCCGGCCGGACTTTGCGGTCCACACCACGATCACCATGATGAGAAAGGCGGCGGCGCAGAGTTGATAGATCTCGGCCGCGCCGAATATGAAACCCTGTTTGGTGACGGCTCCGGCAAGCCAGGCGGCGCTCTGCTCCCCGGTCATGCCCAGAGACTGCAATGTTTCGAGCGTATCGCGCGCGATGGGGTTATAGGGATCAATGTGCGAGGTCAAACGGCTGTGGTGAAACGCCTCCCGGCGCTCCCAGAGCGTCGCGGCCGCAGAGGCGCCCACGGCGCCGAACAGGGTCCGGATGAAATTGAAGAGACCGGCCGCATCGGCCATGCGCTGCGGCGGCAGATCGGCAAAGGCCAGGGTTGTGATGGGCACGAAAAAGAGGGCGACGGCAATGCCTTGGATGATCTGCGGAATAAGAATGAAATTCAGGTCCGCCTGCGGTGAAAACAGCGCGCGCGCCTGCATGCAGCCGGCAAAAACCAGAAAACCGGCCGTGATGAGGATGCGCAGATCGACGCGGTGCGCATATTTGCCGACAAACGGCGCAATAAACACGGGAAAGATGCCTATAGGCGCGGTCGCCAACCCGGCCGACGCGGCCGTGTAGCCGAACTGCGTCTGCAGCAGCAGGGGCAACAAAACCACCGTGCCCAGATACAACATCATCCCAAGGCTGATCAAAATCACGCCCACGCAAAAATTACGCGAACCCAACAGGGAAAAGCTCACCGTGGGATGCTTGTCGGTAAGCTCCCAGGCCACCAGAAAGGTAATTCCCACAACGGCGACAGCGGCCGAAACGACTATTTCCGTAGAGTTGAACCAGTCCAGTTCCTTGCCCCTGTCCAGCGTCATCTGGAAAGCGCCCACTCCGAGTACCAGCAGGGCAATGCCGATTGCGCTCACGGGAACGCTGATGAGCGGCGTTTCCCTGTCGCGCAGCAGGAGGTGCGCAAGAAAAAGCACGATGCCGCCGAAAGGCACGTTGATGAAGAATATCCATCCCCAATGGAAATTGTCGCTTATATACCCGCCCAGAACCGGACCGAAGATCGGCGCCACGGAAACGGTCATCGACCAGAGCGCAATGGCCGAGTTGCGTTTTTCAGGCGGATAGTTGTTCAGCAAAAGACTCTGGGCCAACGGCATCATGGGACCGCCCACCGCTCCCTGAATGACGCGGAAGAACACCAGCGTGGAAAGGTCTTCAGCCAGGCCGCACAGCAGCGAACTGAGCGTGAACAGAGCCGTGGACCACAGGAACAGCCGCACCTCGCCGAGCCTGCGGGCCAGCCTGCCTGAGGCGGGCAAGGCGACGGCGTTGGCGACGGCGTAAGAAGTGATGATCCACGTACCCTGCGTGCCGGATGCCCCGAGATTGCCGGCAATGGTCGGCACGGACACATTGGCGATAGTGGTGTCCAACACCTGCATGAAGGTCGCCAGCGGCAGGGCAAAGGTCAGCAGCGCAAGCGCGGCCCCCTGCAAAGGCGGATGGGTTTCGTCCCGGTGCGGAGGACCGGTGGACGGAGTGCCGGGAAGACCTTTCTCATGCGCGCCGCTCATAATATTCACTCTTGACCGGGGCCGGCCGCTTGCCTGCCGAACCGGTTATTCCGAGTTACGCGCGATGATCTCCGCGATTTCCCCGTCGATTTCCGTTGTGTCGTAGACCTGTACTGTTGTGGAAAACAACGGGGTTTCAGGGAGTACCGCATTTTTGCCGTCTTTTGCGGAGACTGCCGGCTCCGCAACGCGACCGACGTTTTCGAAGGAAGGGGAGGCGTAGGTAAGCAACGCGCCGTCAACACCGTTCACCTCCACCTCGACAAAGCAGGAGAGGCCGACCAGCAGCGGGCTCTTTTTCAGATCATCAGGATTCAAGCGGATTTTCACCGGCACACGCTGCACGACCTTAATCCAGTTACCTGTGGCGTTTTCCGGCGGCAGCAGGGAAAAGCTGCTGCCCGTGCCGGCCGAAAAACCGACTACTTCCCCCCGGTAGGAAACCGAACGACCGTACAAATCCGTGCGGATATTCACGGGCTGACCCGCGCGCATCCGGGCCAGCTGCGCTTCTTTGAAGTTCGCGTCGACCCAGATGTCGTGCAGCGGCACGACAGCCATAAGCGGCAGACCGGGTGTGACGTGCATGCCCACCTGAACGGTGCGGCGGGCCGCATACCCGTCGGCCGGGCTCCGTATCCGGCAACGTTTCCAGGCAAGCCATGCCTCGCGCAGCGCCTGCGCCTTTTGTCGTACGGCCGGTTGCCCGGCCGGGGGCGTGCGCAAAACCAGGGCCCTGCTGCTTTGACATTCCAATCTCGCGGCTTCCAGAGCCTTCTGCGCTATGCGCATATCCTCAAGCGCGTGCGCCGTCTCCTCCTCGCTGACAGCCCCGGCTGTTTTGCGGTTTTTGCGGCGCCGGTAATCGCCGGCGGCTTTTTCAAGCTCGGCCTGCCGCAGAGCGACGACCGTTTCCAGGCGATCCGCTTCCAGAATAAGCCTGCGGGTACTTCGAACCGTATCGGCCAAAGCCGCTCTGCCGCGCTCCAGAGCCAGCAACGCGTCCGTGTCGTCCAGACGTACAAGCAGTTGTCCGGCTTTTACCGGGAGCGTGTTGTCCGTCAAAATCTCCTGGACATTGCCCGTTACCTGTGAGGAAATCCGAATCTGATTACCGGCCGTGTACGCGTCGTCCGTGGACTCAAAGGCGCTCAGAAAGAAGAACCAATAAGTGAACCATCCGGAGCCGATGAGAAAAAATATTCCCGCCAGAAGTTTGAGTACGCGCGGCCGGGCGGCGTCGCGCGCTGCGGCGTCCGCATGCGGGGAACGTCTGTCGCCCGCCGCTTGCTGCGATGCGTCAGGTGAAGAGCGATCGCCGCGCATGGTCTCATCTCCTGCAAAAGTCGTCAGAGCATTTCTATGGTTTGAGACCCCGGCCTTCAGGCCGGTCAGCCCGACCCCGACCGGCGTAATAATCCTGCAGCGGCGTTACCTCAAGCGCTTCCGACGTTCCTGCTTCCAGTCCTTCCAAAGCAGCGTCCAGAGCGGCCATGGTCGTGAGCAGGGGAATGTTCTTCGCCAGGGCTTCAGCCCGTATGGCCGTCGCATCGCGGGCTGAAGACGGGCCGCTCACCGTGTTGACAATCATCTGCGCATTGCCGTCGCGCATGAAGTCCAGCAGATGCGGCCTGCGCGGCCCGATCTTCACCACAAGTTCCGTGTCCAGGCCGGACCCGGCCAGTACCTTCTGCGTCCCCGGAGTGGCGAACAGCGTGAATCCCAGGGCTTTCAGCCTGCAAGCCGGGGGGATGAGCGCCTCCTTGTCCGCATCGGTCACGGTAAGCACCACGTTGCCCCGCATCGGTATCGGAGCGCCGGCGGCCGCCTGCGATTTCAAAAAGGCCGGGCCGAAACGGCGGCCTATGCCCATGACTTCACCCGTGGAACGCATCTCCGGCCCCAGGCTGATTTCCGCGCCGGGGAAGCGGGTAAAAGGTATCACAGCCTCCTTGACCGCATAATAGGGCGGAAGCACCTCCCCGTCGAACCCGGCCTCCTCCGCGCTCAGGCCGGCCATGATGCGGGCTGCGGCCCTCGCCACGTTGCGGCCTATGGCCTTGGAAACAAAGGGCACGGTGCGCGAAGCCCGCGGGTTGGCTTCCAGCACGAACACTTCATCCCCGCATACGGCGAACTGCACGTTGAGCAGACCCACCGTGTTCAGTCCCAGCCCCAGCTTGCGCGTGTTCTCCCGAATCCGCTCCAGAATCGCCGGCTTCAGGGTCCGCGAGGGTATGGAACAACAGGAGTCGCCGGAATGTACCCCGGCCTGCTCAATATGTTCCATGACGGCGGCTGTGATCACGGTCCTGCCGTCGCAGACCGCGTCCACATCGACTTCCACGGCGTCTTCCAGAAATTTGTCCACCAGGATGGGGGACGCCGGGTCAAGCGCCGCGCCGCTTTCTCCGCCCCGCACATAGGCGCGCAAGTCTGCTTCGCGGTGAATGACGCGCATGGCTCTTCCCCCCAGGACAAAGGACGGCCGCACCATGACCGGGTAGCCGATTGCGGCGGCCGCAGCGCACGCGGAGGCTTCGTCCCCGGCCGTACCACCGGGCGGCCGGGCTATGCCCAGGCGTTCGGCAAGCGCGCCGAAGGCTTCGCGGTCTTCGGCCAGGGCGATGTCGCCGGGACTGGTGCCCAGCACGGGCGCGCCGGCTCTTTGCAGGGCGGCGGCAGTATTCAGCGGCGTCTGACCGCCGAACTGCACGATCAGCCCGCCGCCCTCCCGTATGTTTTCCGCCTCACACACGGCCAGCACGTCCTCAACGGTCACAGGTTCGAAATAAAGGCGGTCCGCCGTATCGTAGTCCGTGCTGACGGTTTCCGGGTTGGAATTGACCATCACCGGGGTAACGCCGAGCTCCTTCATGGCCCATGCGGCCTGCACGCAGCAGTAGTCGAACTCTATGCCCTGCCCGATACGGTTGGGACCGCCGCCCAGAATAAGCACCTTGCGCGGCAGCGCTTTTCCGTGTGCCTCCGGCGCGGGCAGGGCGTCCGTGGCGGCGAGATGGCCGCTGTGCGTGGGGTCTGGGCTGCTCCCGCCGAAGGTGGAATAAAAATAAGGCGTAAGGGCCTTGAATTCCCCGGCGCAGGTGTCCACGCAACGGAACACCGGACGCACGCCGAGGGCCAGGCGCAGGGCGCGTACGGCGTCTTCATCAAAGCTTCCTTCACGGTTTGAAACGTCTTCCTTCCGCGGAACAGCCCCGCCCCCGGCCCGGCGCAACAGGGCGGCGATGCGCGCGTCGCTGAAGCCTTGAGCCTTGATGCGGCGCAGGTCGCGGGCGAAATCCCGCGCCTCGGCCGCATCGGGGTCAAACGGCGCCGGCCCGCCGGACGCTGCGCGTTCCCGCCCGTGCGCGGCAAGCAGCGTCGCTGCGCGTGCGGCGAACGGACCCAGGATTTCCTTCTCCGTCTCCGCAATGCGTTGCATATTGATAAGGAACCAGGGGTCTATGCCGGTCAGGGCGCCGGCTTCGGCGCAGTCCATGCCCAGCAGCAGGGCTTCGTAAAGATGCAGCAGGCGGTCCGGAGCCGGTACGGGCAGGATGCCGCGCAAGGTTTCCAGATGTTCGGCAGCGCTCTCCGGGTCGTGTTCCAGGCAAGGTTTCCCCGTCGGCGCCGGACCTGGACCGGATGCCGCGCCGGGCTTGCCCGCCCCGCGCACCGGTGCGGGTTCCAGGCCGGAAAGCCCGGTTTCCAGGCCGCGCAGGGCCTTTTGCAGGGCCTCACGGAAATTGCCGCCCAAGGCCATGGTTTCGCCCACCGAGTGCATCTGCAGCCCGAGCACGGGCGCCGCTCCCGCGAACTTTTCAAAATTGAAGCGCGGCACCTTGACCACGCAATAGTCTATGGTCGGCTCAAAGCAGGCCGAGGTGCCGGTAATGTCGTTTTTCAGCTCGTCCAGATGGTAACCCAGAGCCAGCTTGGCCGCCGTGCGGGCTATGGGAAAGCCCGTGGCCTTGGAGGCCAGGGCCGAGGAACGCGAAACGCGCGGATTCATTTCGATGATTACCCGCCTGCCCGTGCGCGGATTCACCGCAAACTGTATGTTGCAGCCGCCGGTATCGACGCCCACGGTACGCACCACGGTCAGGGCGTCGTTGCGCAGTTCCTGATATTCCACGTCGGACAGGGTCTGGATGGGGGCCACGGTGACGGAATCCCCGGTGTGCACGCCCATGGGGTCGACATTTTCTATGCCGCAGATGACCACGGCGTTGTCGCGCCCGTCGCGCATGACTTCCAGTTCGATTTCCTTCCAGCCCAGCACGGATTCTTCCACCAGCACCCGGCCTATGGGCGAGGCGTCCAGGCCGCGCCGCACCGCATTGCGGAATTCCTCAAGGTTGCAGGCCAGCCCTCCGCCCGTGCCGCCCAGGGTAAAGGACGGGCGCACGACAACGGGAAAGGACAGTGCGCGGACCAGGTCCACGGCCTCGGCAACGGAAGCGGCCGCGCCGCCGCGCGGCACGTCGAGCCCGGCCCCGCGCATCGCCCGCCCGAAAAGCTCGCGGTCTTCGGCCAGTTCTATGGCCCCGGCTTTGGCCCCGATCATTTCCACCCCGCATTCTTTCAGTACCCCGGCGCGGTGCAGGTCCATCGCCAGATTCAGAGCGGTCTGGCCGCCCAAAGTCGGCAACAGGGCGTCCGGTCGCTCCCGTTTGATGATGCAGGCAGCCGTTTCCGGCGTCATGGGCTCCATGTAGGTGCGGTCGGAAAATCCGGGGTCGGTCATCACCGTGGCCGGGTTGGAGTTCAGCAGGATGATGCGGCAGCCTTCTTCAAGAAGCGCTTTGCAGCCCTGGGTGCCGGAATAGTCGAACTCGCAGGCCTGCCCGATGATGATGGGGCCGGAGCCGAGGACCAGCACGCTGTGTATGTCGTTGCGCCTAGGCATGGTGACGCGTCTCCCGGTGTTCCAGAAGCAGCGTGCGGAACCGCGTGAAAAGCGCGCCGGAATCATGGGTGCCGGGCGTCGCCTCCGGGTGGAACTGCACGGAAAAAACCGGCTTGTCCCTGAGCCGCAAGCCTTCAAGAGTGCCGTCGTTCAGGTTGACGTGCGTGGCCTCCGCCGTCGGCGGCAGGCTGTCCGGGTCCACGCAGAACCCGTGGTTCTGGCTGGTGATTTCCACGCGCCCGCTGCCTTTGTCCAGCACCGGATGGTTGACCCCGTGATGCCCGAAAGGCAGCTTGTAGGTGCGTCCCCCCAGAGCCAGACCGAGAAGCTGGTGTCCCAGGCAGATGCCGAAGACGGGCAGGCGGCCGAGCAGACCGCGTATGCAGTCCACGGCATAGGAACACGGTTCCGGGTCGCCGGGGCCGTTGCTGAACAGCACGCCGTCCGGCTTGAGCGCAAGCACCTCGTCGGCTCTCGTCGTCGCCGGCATGACCGTGACCTTCATGCCTTGCCGGGCCAGCCGGACGGCGATGGAGCGCTTGGCCCCGAAGTCGATGAGCGCAACATGCAGGTCGGGGACGGGCAGGCCGTCTTCGGTCGGAGTATAGTCACGCACCGTCCCGGCTCCTGCCGCGCGGGCCAGATCCCTGCCCTGCATGGACGGCCATTGCCGCGCCTTGCGCAGCAGGGACGCGCGGTCGCGGTCCAGAGCGCTGATGATGCCGTTGCGCGAGCCGTGGTCGCGCAGATGCAGGGCCAGCGAGCGGGTATCCACATTGGTTATGCCGGTCACGCCCTTGCGCCTGAGCATGGCGTCCAGGGATTCGACGGCCCGCCGGTGCGGAAAAACCCTGCCCTCGTCCTGCCTGAACAGCTCGTGGAAAACAACCCCTGCGGCCAGGGGCTGAGGGGCTTCGTCGTCCTGGGGACTCGCGCCGTAATTGCCGAGATGGGCGGCCGTGAAGACCATGATTTGCCCGTAATAGGAAGGGTCGGTGATGCTTTCCTGGTATCCGGCCATGCCCGTGACGAAAACGGTTTCGCCCAGAGTTTCGCCTGCTGCGCCGCAGGCTTCCCCTTCGAAGCAGGTTCCGTCGTCCAACATCAGCAATGCCTGTTCAGCCATAATATTCCCGCGCAGTTGATGCCGGTTCCGGCACAACAATTTGTAATTAAAATCGCTAAACCTCCGGCTCTGCCGGGGGACTCACAAAGTTTGACTTTTCCAGAAGTGACGGTGCCATTTGCATCAGCGACTCCCGAGATTGCCCTCGAACAGTGGCGTAGGCACAACTTGGGACATTTCATCACAAAAGGCATTTGCGCGACATTGGCGGGCAGCAACTGGGAATTACCGCCAACCCGCAGATTGAGCTATCTTCTGCATTTTGTCTTTGCCGCTGTGAGCGGCTAATGCTATCTCAAGCCCCCGGCTTTGCCGGGGGTACCTGACTTTTTCTTCAATTTTGTTAAACTCGGGTTAAAGTTGGATGAAAATAGTGCGTAATCGGGAAAATTTTAGCCCGACACAACTTGTGTGCTACATATACCTGTCAAGTTAATTTGCTATCGACAATTACAGACAAGAGAGGCGTCAAGCTGAAATTTTCAGTCTCTGCCGAACTGCTCGGCTATGGCCGCGAGTTTGTCGTTGATCCGCGAGAAGACATCGGCAACGGAAGGGTCGAAATGGGTGCCTCGTCCGTCGGCGATGATGGTCGATGCTTCTTCGTGCGACATGGGCGCTTTGTAAACGCGTTCGGCGATCAGGGCATCGTAGACGTCGGCCACGGCCATGAGGCGGGCCGACAGGGGAATATTCAGGCCGGAGAGGCCCTGCGGGTAGCCGGTTCCGTCCCATTTTTCATGGTGAGAGTATGTAATTTCCCGCGCCGTGGTCAGAAACTGTTCCGGTACGCCCAAGGTTTTTTCAGCGGCGACAACAGCATCACGGCCGTAAATCGTATGTTTTTTCATGATATCGAATTCTTCGGGAGTCAGTCTGCCGGGTTTCAGCAGAATGGCGTCTGGGACGCCGACTTTGCCGATATCGTGCAGCGGGGCGGTCTTGTACAAGTTGGAAAGGAAGTCGTTGTCTATTTCATCGGTGTAGGCGTCGACCGCGCGCAGCCCCAGCGCGAGTTCGCGTACATAGTGTTGCGTACGGCGGATATGCTGACCTGTGTCGTTATCCCTGGTTTCCGCGAGGGAGGCCATGGCAATGATGATGGCATCCTGCAGGGCGACAAGTTTGTATGTGCGTTCCTCCACCTGTTCTTCAAGAATCAGATTTTGTCTTTCCAGAACCCTCCGCGCGTTCTGCAGGGCGATATGGGTGTTCACGCGGGCCATGAGGATGGGCGGCGTGATGGGTTTAGTGATGTAATCGACCGCGCCGAGTTCGAAGCCTTTGGTTTCGTCTCCTTCCTGCGTTCTGGCCGTGAGAAAGATGACCGGAATGCCGGCTGTCGCGATGTTTGCCTTGAGTTGCCTGCACACCTCGTAGCCGTCCATGTCCGGCATCATGATATCCAGCAGGATAAGGTCCGGGTACGGCTCTGTTGCGGCTATTTTCAGCGCCCTTATCCCGTTGGTTGCCACCTTGTTGCGGTACTGCTCGCCGAGGAGCGAACACAGCAGAGTGATGTTGTCGGGCGTATCGTCGACAACCAGTATGGTAGGTTTCTGTGCCCCTGCTGCCGCGGCTTGAGTCATGGACAACCTCTGAATAAAAAAATGCCAATTATATTTCTGCCGAAATCAGCAAACGTCAGCCGAAAATCACACTTTTCAGCTGACGTTCCGCGTTAAAAAGTTCACTTTTTAGCGCAGCTGCAAGTGTTCCGCCCGGATCCAGCCGGAGTACGTGCGGACCATTCCCGCCTGGGAACAGCAATGCCGCCCAGCCCAGCACCCAGCGTGCATAGTTTACATCATGGCTTACATGTGTAAGTTATCACAGGTTTGTCTTCCAGGCAAGACTGCCATAATCCCATAATCCACCGCGCCCATGGCCGCAGTTCTCCAAAAACGGGAAAAAGATGTTTTTCAGGATGCTCTTTTGCTCCATTGGTGATTTTTTATGCCATTACTTCGCGTTCGGATGACCTTCCTGTCGATTTTCGGCGATTTTCCGGTTTTTTTGGACGCACGTC
>JAISMY010000022.1 GCA_031276485.1 Desulfovibrio sp.
AATATTATAAAACCAGCATGTTGCCAGGATGTTTCTCAACACCTCGGCACAGCTCGGAAAAACTTGTAATTTTGAGATGCTACTATGATTGTACCTGTCCATAGATAAAAACTCTCAAATCAGGAAGGCGACACGTGCCTGAAGGCCGGGGTCGCAAACCGTAAAGGAAGCTTTGATGGCACAGGACGACAACGGCGTCTGTCCCGCGCAGAAGGCGCCTGAAACCCCGTATTCCATACTTGTGCTGAACGGCCCCAACCTTGCCCATACCGGGTTGCGTTGCCCGGATATCTACGGAAGACGCGCATTGTCGGATATTCCGGCATTGGTGGAAACCCTGCTCGGAGAACGCAGCGCGCAGGTGCGGCTGCTTTTCTTCCAGAGCAACTGCGAAGGTGAACTCATCAACCGTCTGGAAGCGGCCCGCAATGAAGGGATACACGGCGTTGCGCTGAACGCCGGGGCCTACACTCACACCGGTCTGGCCCTGGCCGACTGCGTGCAGTGGATCGGCATCCCCGTTGTAGAGGTCCATATCAGCAATGTTTTTGCCCGAAAAGAAACGATACGCCGGCACAGCTTCCTGGCCCCGTACAGCGTAGGCGTGATTGCGGGTTTCGGTCTTATGGGCTATGCACTGGCCGTGCAGGCGCTGTACGCGCGTTTGAGCGGGTCGGACTGATCCTTGCGGACTGTCTCGCGGGAATGCGGCGCAGGGTGGGGTCCTGAGCGTTTTGCCGGCTTGGATTGACCTCGGCGCGATGCACACAGTTTTTTTTCGAAACAGGCCGAAGGCGGAGCAACCCGGCGAACCCGCTTGAAAAAGGCGCAGGTTGAACAATTTCGGAGGATTCATGTATTCTACCACGGATTTCAGAAAAGGCCTGAAAATAGAAGTGGACGGCACACCGTATGAAATAGTCGAATTCCAGCATTTCAAACCCGGCAAGGGCGGCGCCATGGTCCGGACCAAGCTGCGCAATTTCCTGAACGGGCGCATTCAGGACATCACCTTCAGGTCCGGCGAAAAGGTGGGAAAACCGGATCTCGAAGTCAGAGAAATGCAGTTCCTCTACAAGGATGCCGGAGAGCTTATCTTTATGGACCTCACAAGCTATGAGCAACTGCACGTCGGAGAAGAGGCGACCGGAGGCAAAGCCGGGTATCTCAAAGAAAGCAGCATGGTGCAGGTTTTACTGTACAACGGCGCTCCGCTGGACATTGAGCTGCCTGCCTCCATTATTCTGGAAGTTACGGACACGGACCCCGGCGTCAAGGGCGACACCGTGTCCAATGTGACCAAGCCGGCGACACTGGAAACCGGCCTCGTGATCCAGGCGCCCATTTTTGTCAACATCGGAGACAAGGTAAAAGTAGATACACGATCCGGTGCATATCTGGGACGTGAATAAACGGCGATGCCGCATGGTCGTTTGTTGCGGTCCGCATCCGGTTCATCCGCCGGACCATAAAGGAAATTCTGAATGAAGGACGGAGGAGCGAAAAACAGTGCGCGTACGGATGAAAGCAGACTGGGGCGCGACCTGATCGGGCTTTTTTCCATCTTTTTCAGTATCCTGCTTATCCTTAGTCTGGCAAGTTTTGACGGCAGAGATCCGTGGCTGAACCACGTTGTCGGCGGTTCACAGAATATCCGCAATAAAACCGGCATGTTCGGCGCCTACACAGCCGGTTTTTTATACGATGTTTTCGGCGCGGCCGCTTGGGTCTTGCCTGCTTTTCTCAGTACGGCCGGCGCCCGACGCATTCTGGGCGCGGCTCCGTGGCCGTGGCGGCGCTGGAGCGGTTTTCTGTTTGCAGCCCTGTGCATAGGCATTGCCGGAGCATCCGTCGATCTCGCTGATCTGGGGTTCTTCACCCGAGATGCGCTGCCTGCGGGTTCGGGCAATGTTTCATCGCACGGCGGGGGCTTGGCCGGCCACATGCTCTATGTGTGGCTGCGGGGATGGCTGGGGCCGACGGGCGCTTTTCTTGTCTGGTTTTTTACGCTGCTTTCGGCCGTGCAGTTGCTTTCGAGCCTTTCTCTGCCTCTTCTGGCCTATGCGGCCTGTGTCGCCTTGAAACAGCGGAGCGCGGAAACCTTGCGGGCGGTTGCGGCCCGACGCGGCACCGCTCCGGCGGGCGGGGGCAGGCAGACGGGCAATGCAGACGAGAGCCGGACAGAGCTTGCCCTGCATCAGACGATGCCTGCGCTTTCGCCCCGCATCTCAGCGTCTGCGCGGGAAAGCAGCGCAGAGCAAGGGGTTGCGGCATCGGCCGGAAGACTTTCCCCTGACCTGTCCTTGTCTGCAAAGCATGTTTCAATCCCCGTCCGGTCTTATCCGCCGTATGACTCGGCCCCGGCGGACGGGAACCGGGCGGATTTTTCCTTCGACCAAGCCTCGCTTCCGGAAGAAGAAAGGCAGGAAGCGCATCCTGTCGTGTACGGTTCGCCGGCGAAAGAAGCATCGCCCGTGCGGGACTATGCTCCTGAATACCGCAGCGCGCCCGGTCCGGCAGACCCTGGTCGGGAGGAGCGCGACGCATTACGGGCGCAAGGTCGGGAAGAGGGGCTTGGCGCATACAGAGATCGCGCGCGGGCCGAGGGGCCGGATGAATATAGGGATCAAGTACAGGCCGGAGAGTTGCCCAAACTCCCGCCGTTGTCCGCAGACGGCGCCCTTGATGACGACGACGTGGATATTCCTCCTTGGGTACATGATTTTGAAAACGACAGACTCGGCCCTCCGCTCTTAAGTTCAGTTTCTGAAGGCAGCGCGTCCGCATTCGACAGACTGGAGTACGGGGAGAGGCCCGTCTCCGGACTTGCCGCGGTCGACGATGTTCCCGCAGAGGTGCCGCGCGACTCCGCGGTCCCTGCCGAAGATACGCCCGCAGAGGTGACGGGCGCCGCTTGGGCGACCCCGGCCGAAAGCGCTCCCGCAACAGAACGTCCCGCGGCGCATGGCGGATTGACCGACGGCGCGGCGGAAGTTTCAAGTTTTACTTTCGATTTCCCGGATCGTGTTCAACGGGATGAGAATTTTTCGGCCTCTGACCCGGAAATGGCGGGAAGCACTGCCGGCCCGGCGTTGCGCTCCGCTGTTTCCTCTCTGAACCCGGAGGTGACGCAGCGCGACTTGTCCGGCAGGACGGAGTTTTCTTCACCTGTGTCCGGAGCAGAGAACGAAGCCGCGACGATATCCCCATGGCTCAGGCGCAGTTCGGCAGATACTCCGGCAACAGCCGGGCCGGGCGCGGGGCGGGCGCTGCCGGCGGCAAAGAACGAACCGGCCGGCACGGCTCTGCTCCGCCCGGACCCCGGTACGCGGGAAGCGTCGTTGCCTCCGCTGGATATTCTCGAAGCAGCCGCTTCCCCGTCCTGCGGCATTCAACGCGACGTGCTGGAACAGAAAGGCAGAGATCTGATGAACTGCCTGCACGATTTCGGCATCCAGGGCGAGCTTGCCGCCATAACGCCGGGGCCGGTCGTGACCATGTTTGAAATAAAGCCGGCTCCGGGAGTTCGCGTAGCGCGCATCGCCGGCTTGAGCGATGACCTCGCCCTGGCCCTGAAGGCCGCGGCCGTGCGCATACAGGCCCCTGTGCCGGGCACGGATTCAGTGGGAATAGAAATTCCCAACACGACGCGCGAAACAGTCTGCCTTAAAGAATTGCTGAGTTCCTCGATTTTCAGGCAGTCTCCTTCGCTGCTGACCATTGCCCTGGGTAAAGACACGGCCGGCAACCCGGTGACGGCCGATCTGGCCTCCATGCCGCATCTTCTGGTGGCGGGCGCCACCGGCGCGGGCAAGAGCGTAGGCATCAATTCCATTATTTTGTCCATCCTGTATAAGGCCCGGCCGGATCAGGTCAAACTGCTGCTTGTGGACCCAAAACGGGTGGAAATGTCGATATACGCCGATCTTCCCCACCTTGTGCATCCTGTCGTGACCGAGATGCCGCTGGCAAAAAGCGCCCTGGAGTGGGCCGTTGCGGAAATGGAGCGCCGTTATGACGCCATTGCGGGGGCGGGAGTGCGCAATATAACCGATTACAACGCCCGCGTCGCCGGCTGGGGAGGCAACCCGCCACCCGGAATGGAACATGTGAAGCTCATTCCTTTTCTTGTTCTGATTATCGACGAACTGGCCGACCTTATGCTGGTAGCCTCCAAAGAGGTGGAAACCAGCATAATCAGGCTTGCTCAACTGGCGCGCGCAGCCGGAATTCACCTGATTCTGGCAACGCAACGCCCGAGCGTGGACGTGGTCACGGGCCTTATCAAGGCCAATTTTCCCTGCCGCATAGCCTTTCAGGTGACTTCCAAGCACGATTCGCGCACCATCCTGGATACGGTGGGCGCGGAACATCTTCTCGGCAAGGGCGACATGCTCTTCAAGCCCGCCGGAGGCAAATTCCGCCGTCTGCACGGCGCATTCGTCAGCGACCGCAATGTCAATGCCGTTGCGGAGTATTGGAAAAAAATACAACCACCGGATTACACGATTGATTTTGCGGATTGGGGACAGGAAGGCACAGGCCCGGCCTCCGCCGGGGGCGGCCTTATAGACATCAATGTCGAGCCTTTATACAATGAAGCCGTCGAATTCGTCAGGAGCCAGGGCAAAGCGTCCATTTCACTCATTCAGCGCAAGTTTCGCATCGGCTTCAACAAGGCGGCGCGCTATGTGGAACAGATGGAAGCGGACGGGATCATCGGTCCGGCCGACGGCAGCAAGCCCAGGCCGGTCATCAAATAGGAAAATGTCGAGGCTTTGCCTCGATCTCCGCTGTGCTTCACAGAGCACGAAAGGCGCTGTGATGAAGATTGTCTCCTGTGCCGCCATTCTGCTGTTGTTGTCGAACGTACCTGCTTTTGCCGCATCGCGGACGGCGGAACGCCTGCAGCAGCGCTACGCTTCCGTTGACAGCATGCGCGCTGAGTTTACCCAGACCCTGCTGCACAAGGAAAGCGGCTCACGCGAGCGACGCAGCGGGGTGATGAGTTTTAAAAAACCAATGCTCCTGCGCTGGGAAAACCGGCAACCGGCGCCGGAACTGCTGTTGGTCGGCAAGGACGCCGTTTGGAATGTTTTTCCGGAGGAAAAAACGGCCTTCAAATATTCGCTCGATGCCGCGGGCGGGGCTTCGGACTTTGTTCGCCTTATTACAGGCCGGGCGCACCTGAACCGGGACTTCGACATTGAAGAAGAAGGCAGGGAAGGAGAATCGGCAACGCTCAGGCTGTACCCCAGGAAAGCATCACAGGCCGTGGTCGAGGTGCTGCTCTGGGTGGACCTGAAAACTTTTCTGATCAGAAAACTGCGCGTGTACGACTTTTACGGCAATGAAAACGAGATGGTCTTTTCGCGTCAGGAACCCGGCGTAAAACTCCCGGATTCCGTCTTTATCTATAAGCCGCAGAAGTCGTTTACCGTGGAAGACCACAGCCGCAATCCCGCGGCCGTGCCGCAAAAACCCTTGTTTCAGTAATCAGGACTCCCGATAAAAATTGCATGCAGCGATTTTTATCGGGCGGCTGCGGGAAAAGCGTGGTTTCGCCTTGCCGCGCGAAATGCTTCGCATTTCACCGGTGACCACCTCACTGCAACCCTTCGGGGGAAACAATCAGCAGGCGGTCGGTCATCACCGCATGCGGCAGGCGATTCAAGGTACTCATGGCGATCATGCGCCAGCGGTATGCCGCGGCAGGCCTAGGGCAGTATGAAAAACCTATTTCGCCGGTTGTGCTGTTGAAACCGGCGTCCGCCGGCGAGAGTTCGGCCGCCTCATCCGCGACAAAGGGGCAGCCCGGACAATCCGCCGTGCTGTTCAGACCCTCCAGTTCCAGGCGTATGCCGCCGAAGTTCTGGAGAGATCCGCCGAGTTTGCCCGTAAAAGACGCGCACTTGCCGGCGGGGGCGGCGCCGCTTTCCAGCCAGGTGAAGGAGAGGTCGCCGTCCGCGGCCTGCGGGTAGCCGGCTTTGCCGCAAGCGGAAAAGAGCAGGGCAAGGACGAGGCACGCAGGCGCAAGAACGGCATGCGGGAGCAACCTGGACACGGCGGCCGTCTGCATTACGGCAGCCTGTACGCTTGAGGCCCGGTCAACCTTGACCGGTGTCGTCGTGATGTTCCTCATCCGCCGTTCCTCCCCATAATTTTTTCCATTCGTTGAGCAATGTCAAAGCCTGCATGGGTGTCAAACCGTCGGTGTCAAGATCGCCGAGAAGGGTGACAACGGGATGCTTGACCCTGACCGGTTCGGCAAAAGACGGCGGCAGGGTTGCCCGCCGGCGCGGGGACGTTTCTTCCAGGCCGGGCAGCAGTTGCAGAGCGGCCCGTGCGCCGCTTTTGCCGTCGCCGGAGGACTCAAGGCCTTCCAGTATGGCCCGCGCCCGCTGTACCACAGGTAGAGGGACCCCAGCCAACCGCGCCACTTCTATGCCGTAACTGCGGTCGGCAGGACCGGGTACAAGACGGCGCAGAAAAATGATTTCCCCTCCGTACTCCCGCACGGCGATATTCATATTACATACGCCGGGGATGCGTCCCTCCAGGGCGGTAAGCTCGTGGTAATGCGTGGCGAACAGGGTGCGCACTCCGCCTTCCCTGCGTCCGGCCAGGTTTTCGACAACGGCCCAGGCCAGGGAAAGTCCGTCGAAAGTGCTGGTTCCGCGCCCGATCTCGTCCAGGATAACCAGGCTTTTCGGCCCGGCCTGACGCAGTATCCTGGCCGTTTCCATCATTTCTACCATAAATGTGCTCTGCCCGGCGGCAAGGTTGTCCGAGGCCCCGACCCGGGAGAAGATGCGGTCGCTTATGCCTATCCCGGCTTTCGCCGCGGGCACATAGCAGCCCATCTGGGCCAGGACGGCAATGACCGCCGTCTGGCGCAGCACTGTGGACTTGCCCGCCATGTTCGGCCCGGTGATGATCAGCATGCGGCGGCGGTCGTCCATGTGCAGGTCGTTGGCGACAAACCCTCCGGGGCCGCAGGCGGCCTCGACGACAGGGTGCCGTCCCCCTTTGATGACGATGTCCGTTCCGCTGTGCAGTTCGGGACGCGTCCAGTTGCGTTTGTGCGCACACTCCGCCGCGCTCTGCCAAAAGTCGAGGGCGGCCGCGGCATCCGCCGCGAAAAGAATGCGCGGATGCATCTCCGCCACCTGTCGGCGCAATTCCTGAAACAACGCGTATTCCAGTTTTTTCCCCCGCTCGTCGGCTCCGGTGATTTTTTCCTCCAGTTCCTTGAGTTCCGGGGTGACGTAGCGTTCGGCATTGGCAACCGTCTGCCGGCGCGTGAAATGTGCCGGTATGGTCTTCCCGTCGGTTTTGCCCAGTTCAAAATAATATCCGAAGACGCGGTTGAAGCCCAGTTTAAGCTTGGGTAGGGCATTTGCGGCCTGCTCCCTGCTCAAAAGAGCCTTGAGCATATTTTCACCGTGGTTCAGAAGCTCCAGTATTTCATCAAGTTCCGCATTGAAGCCGGCATTGAAAATGCCCCCTTCCATCAAGGTAAGGGGAGGGGGATCGCGCAGGGCGCCCTCAAGTTTCGCGGCCAGGTCGTCAAGGCTGTCCCAGTTGCGGTACAGTTCGGCCGGCCGTGAGGGCAGAGTGCCCATGTCCGTGCTTTCCTTCCCCGGTGGAGGCGTTTCCAGGGCGCGGCGCACGGCGGCGAGCCCGGCGAGACTTTTGCCGAGGGCGGCCAGATCCCTGGGGCTTGCCCTCCCCAGTATCACCCGCGTACTGAGGCGCTCCAGATCGTAAACGGACTCCAGAGCGGCTCGCAGGGCCGAGCGTATATGTCCGCGTTCAAAGAAAAATTCGACGGCATCCGCGCTCTGTTTGATGCGTTCAGCATCCCGCCAGGGTCGGCGCAGACGTTCTTCCAGCAGCCTGCCGCCCATGGGCGTGAGTGTTTCATCCAGCACGCGGAGCAGGGTGCCTGCGCCTTTTTTGCCGTCCATTCTACGAAATATCTCAAGATTTCGCTCTGTTACCTCGTCGATGATCAGGTGTTTCCCCAAATTGACGGGTACGAAAGCTTTGAGGTGAGGAAATTCCTGTTTCTGGGTGCGCATGATATAGGACAGCAAGGCTCCGCAGGCGCGCGCCAGTTCTTCTTTGCCGTTCAGACCGACAGCGCCGAGATCTTTGATGCCCTGAGCCTCGAAAATACGTTTTTCAGCGCTGTTCAGATCAAAATATGAGCGCACCGGCACCCTGACCGGGACGATCTCAGCAGGCAGGGATTTGACGGGAATGTCGGCCTGCTGTTCGGGAAGATCAGGAATCAGCAGCTCGCGCGGCTGCATTTTCAACACCCACTGCATAAGCTCGTCACGACTTTTACTGTACAGACCGGACCATTCGCCCGTCGAATATTCCAGCCAGGCAAAGCCGCCTGCGGATTTTTCCGCATCCCGGTACAGCGCCCCCAGATAATTGTGCCCCTTTGCCTCCAACCCCGCTTCGTCAAGGATCGTGCCGGGAGTGAGAATTCTGGACACGGTCCGCTCGACCAGTCCCTTGGAATTTTTGGGGTCGCCTGCCTGATCGCATATCGCAACATTGAAGCCCTGCTCTATGAGCTTACGCGCATAAGAGAGATGCGCATGATGGGGAACGCCGCACATGGGGACGGGAAATTCGGCGTTGGGGTTGCGGCTGGTAAGGGTAATCTGCAAAGCCTTGGCCGCAACCAGGGCATCATCGAAAAAAAGTTCATAAAAATCTCCCATGCGGTAAAAGAGTAGGGCATCCTCGCAGCGGCGCTTTATATCAAGATATTGCGCGAACATGGGAGTCAGACGTTCCGCCGGGATTTCCGGGGCCGGGTGAAGGGGAGAGGAGGACTGCGGAGATTCCATCATAACAGTAATTCTGATTTCACATCAAAACCGCATCCAGGCAATGTGTATGTGCCGGCAGCGGCGGGGACGCGGCAAAGACTTTCTGATGAACATGCCCGGACAAAGGTCCGGGCAAAGGTCTGCCGCCTGGACGCGGATCATTCACAGCGTTGTGCGCAGGAGCGGACGCGGATCGACAAAAAATCCGGCGAATACGCGCAAAGGCACTCCATTCTCAGGCGGTCCTGTTGCGGCGCGCACACCGCAGCGCAGATCCTCACGTTGCCCGGCCGGCGGGGAAGATGCACCACGCCGGCCGGAACGGCACCGGAGAACGGAGGCGATGTGCTTTTCAGGCGTTGCCGGCTGGTTCCGGGGCTTCGGTGACTGCCGGAACCGCGTTGATTTCTTTGGCCATCTCGGCGCGCAGGCGGTTGACTTCCTTTTCCAGTGTGCGGACCGCGCGCCTGCTGCCCATAAGCGTACAGCCCAGGCGCAGGCGGTCGACAAAGAGCATGAGTACGGCAAAAAGCATGCCCAGAGCGAAAGCGGCAAGAACCACAAAGTAGAACGGAATCGCCTGCCCCTGCCAACTCAGACCCTTATAGTAAAGGTCGAATTTCAGTTGCAGGTCTGTTCCGAGGGCCGCACTGTTCTGTACAAAAAAAATCAGCCCGGCGACGAAAATAACCAGCAGCAGCAAGACTTTGATAAAGCGCATGTGGGGTCCTCCCTTGTGTGCGGCGCATACGGCGCCGTCAGGCAAAATACTTTTTCAGTGCGCAGTATGTGCTGTGAAGATGCTCGGGTATAACACGCACCTCGTCCATGACCGCCATAAACGATGAATCGCCGTTCCACCGGGGCACCAGGTGAAAATGTAGGTGTTCGCGTATGCCGGCACCCGCCGCTTCACCCAGGTTGAGCCCGATATTGATGCCGTGCGGAGAAAAATGTTCTTCCAGAATTCCCGCGCAGCGTTGCAAGAGTGTCATGGCTTCGCCGGCCTCGTCCGTGTCCAGGTCACGAATGTGCATAACATGCCTGTAGGGTGCGATCAGCAGGTGGCCGTTGTTGTACGGATACTTGTTCATGACTACAAAGTTCCGCATCCCGCGATGGAGTATGAGACGTTCCTCGTCTTCATCCATATGCTCAGGCAAGCAGAATACGCAGGCATCGGCTTTCGGACCTAAAATATATTGAATGCGCCATGGGCACCAAAGCTGTTTCATCAACTATACCTTTCCGGCACGGTGTATCTCCAGGCAGCAGTATTGCCGATCGGCTCCCGGAAAAACATGTAATACCGTTGACTCACGCCGCTTCGCGGCGCATCGTCCTTACGACCGATGTTTACTGATTTCCGCTGAGATCAGTATGTCCTTATGTCTATGCCCCTGTGTTCCTATGCGCCTGTGTTCCCTTGTGTTCCTTTGCACGGCACAGGCAGTATATGCCGCCGGGGGGGTTATGGCAATACGCAAATGCTGAAACACGGCGGCAATTATCGGTAGTGCCGTCCGCATTCCGCTGTCTGTCCGCACAAGATATCCAGACCGTGGCCGATTTCGTCGATGACGCACAGCAGGCATTCCCGCACGGCTGCCGGGCTGCCGGGCAGGTTGACGATCAGGGCGCCGCCGCGGATGGCGGCCGTTGCCCGACTCAGCACGGCCCGGCGCGTTTTTACCAGACTTGCGGCCCGCATGACTTCGGGAATGCCGGGGCAAAGACGTTCGGCTGCATCCAACGTGGCTTCGGGCGTAACGTCGCGGGGAGAAAAACCCGTGCCGCCCGTCGTCAGGATGAGTTCCGCCCTTTTTTCATCTGCCAGCCGTTTCAGTTCATCGGCAATACGCTTCCGCTCGTCCGGGAGAATCGCGTAATGTACGGTTTCGTAGCCCCTGCTTTTGAGGATTGCCGCGGCTTCCGGACCTGAGAGGTCTTCGCGTTCGCCGGCAAATCCTTTATCGCTTATGGTCAGAACCGCCGCCCTGTACATGCTTTATTCTCCTTCAAGGACATGCATTTCGTCGCCGACGCCGACCGTACCGCCCCGCAGTACCCCGGCAAACACCCCCTGAGTGGGCATGATACACTCACCCATAGTCTGAGAAATCCGGCAGGGTCTGCGGCATTCCTTGCCGATTTGTGTGATTTCAAGCAGGGCGCCGGCGCAGGACAGGCGCGTTCCCACCGGCAATCCGGCAAAGTCGATGCCGGAGGCGACTATATTTTCACCGAAGCATCCGTAGCTGACCGGCGCACCCCGGGCGCGGAAATTTTCGATCCGCTCATACGACAGCAGACTGACCTGACGCGGACCCGCTCCGGCATGCGCGTCCTGGTCCAGGCCGTGGTTCACGACCAGTGTTGCAGAGTACACGTTTGTTTTCGGCGTCCCTTTTTTATTGCTTATGCAGACAGCCTTGATTTCGGCCATAGCGCCTCCTTATTGAAATATGCGTCATCCGCCGATGCTGTGCATCAAAAAATGTTGTCGGGAACCTTCCGATGCAAGGTCACCGAAGGTGTGCCCCGCAGGTTTTTCCATAACCGCCCTGCGCAGGACCTTGACGATTGCGGCATCGTTTGCGCCGCCGCGCAAAAGGGGCTTGAGTTCCACTCCGGCGTCGCGGTGCAGGCAGCTTTTCAGGAGCCCCCCGGAGGTCAGGCGTATTCTGTTGCATCGCGGGCAAAACTTGTTGCTGACGGCGGAAATGAAACCTACGCTTCCGGCGTGGCCGGACACGCGGAAGTAGTCTGCCGGGCCGTTGCCCGGGACATCGTACGAAGCAGACAGCGGGCCGAAGTCCCGTTCAACAGCCGCCCGTATCTCGTGCGGAGGGACGCCTGCGCAGGCCGCGCCGAGACCGACGGGCATAAGTTCGATGAAACGCACATGGTAGCCGCGTTCCAGGGCAAAGCGCGTCAGATCCCGCAGGTCGCCTTCATTGTAGGTTCTCAGCGGCACCACGTTGATCTTGACGGTTATGCCGGCCTTTGCGGCAGCGGCCATAACCGGCAGTACCTGCTCCGGCCCCGCCCGCGTTCTGCCCACGGCGGAGTAATGTTCGGGGTTAAGGGAATTCAGACTGAAATTGATACCGCTCACGCCTATGTCGGCCAGTTCTTCCACATACGGGGCAAGCAGTGTCCCGTTGCTGGTCAGGGTAACTCCATCGACGCCGGGCAGGCGTTTCAGGCGGCGGATAAAAGCAACTGCGTCTTTGCGGCACAACGGTTCACCGCCGGTAATCTTGAAGCACCGTATGCCCAGTCCGCTCATAAGCCGGCACAGGCGCAGCAGTTCCTCATAGGTCGGCAGTTGACCGTGCGGCATATACGGCGCCCCGTCAGGCGGCATACAGTACACGCAACGGAAATTGCAGCGGTCCGTGAGCGACAGACGCAGATAGTTGATTACACGCCCGTGGGCGTCAATCAACCCTGTTTCCGCCGCCGGAGACGCATTATCGCGGCCGGGGCGCTGTATAGTCACCGCTTTTTCCGCCTGATTTCCGCAACAGCCGTATTCCGGATATTTCCATGCCTTTATCCACGGCTTTGCACATGTCGTATATGGTGAGCAGGGCGACCGAAACGCCGGTGAGCGCTTCCATTTCCACCCCGGTTTGTCCTGTTGCCTTAACGCTGCAACAGATGCGGATACCGGTATCCTCCGGAAACAGGTCCACCCTGCAGCTTGCGACGGACAGGGGATGGCACAGGGGAATGAGGTCCGCGGTGCGCTTCAATGCGCAGATCCCGGCCAGTTGCGCCGTTGTCGATACATTGCCTTTGGCGCAGGAACCTTCCGTAATCTGCCTCAGAGCGGCAGCGGACATGGCGATGAAGCCTTCGGCCTCGGCCGTGCGGTGCGTGATCTTCTTGTCTCCGATATCCACCATTATCAGGTTGCCTTGGGCGTCTACACGGCTCGACATCGGCATCCTCCGCTGATTATAGGGAACCGCGGGATTTTTCCCGGCGCATTGCCGGGTGGATTCCCCGGGCTGCTCTGTTGCTCGGTTGCGCGGCGGCGCGGGCGGATGCGGCTGTCCGGCGCGACGTTGTCCGATATTCTCCGGCGGCGCCTGCCCCGCTACGCCGGCGCCGGGTTGGAACGATATAAGCGTAAGCCTTCTGGTTTCAGTTCGCAATATCTTTCACATGATTTGTCAATAGCACATGATTTTCGCGCGGACAACGGACGCGCGTTGCGTTCGGATGAATTCCGGCCGCCGCGCCGCTTCCGCAGAGAAAGGACGGGTACGGAAAAGCAGGGCTGTTGACAGGTTCCTGCAAAAAGAGCAGATTTTTTCCCGCTGCCGGCGGCGGTCGAGGCGGTTTTGCAAAAAAAGCCGCAGCGCCGGGGAGAGGAGAACGTCATGCAGATAGAGTACCGACTATTGCCGGAACATGAGCGAAAAAGCCCCCCGCCGCTGGGCGCTGTTCTCTCTTTCGGCATGCTGAGAACCAATCATATGTTTGTGATGGAGTATGCCGACGGCGCTTGGCACAATGCCCGCATCGTCCCTTACTCTCCTTTTTCCCTGATGCCCGGCTCCATGTGTTTCCATTACGGACAGTGCTGTTTTGAAGGCGTCAAGGCCTTCAAGCACGAGGACGGGGAAATTTATATTTTTAGGCCGGATCAGAATGTTGCGCGCATGAATCATTCCGCAACGGTGCTGTGTATGCCCTCCGTCCCGGTTGATGTTCAGCTTGACGCCATCCACCGCCTGGTCGATGTGGAAAGAGACTGGTGTCCGTCGGAGCCGCAGTCCTCACTATACATCAGGCCGTTTATGTTTGCTGTGCAGGACACTTTGGGAGTCAAGCCCAGTGCATCGCTGATCTACTGCATCATGCTTTCCCCGAGCGGAGCGTATTACAAGGGCGGCTTCAACCATGCCGTGCGGTTGCTCATAACGAAAAAATACCATCGCGCCGTCTCCGGCGGCACAGGATCGGCCAAGGCCGCCGGAAACTATGCCGCATCCATTCGGCCGCAGATTTACGCGCAGACTTTCGGCGTGGACCAAGTGCTTTACCTCAGCGCGGACAATACCTGTATTGAAGAAGTCGGCACCATGAATCACTATCATGTGCTGAAAGACGGCACCTTCATCATTCCCGAATTCAGCGACTCCATACTTCGCGCTATAACCTCGGTGTCGGTACTGGAGCTGGCCGAGGCCGGCAAAATCAAGGCGCGTCTGGAAGTGGTCCGCCTTGATTCATTTATTGACGGCATACGTTCCGGCGAAATCATCGAAGCCGGCGGGTTCGGTACGGCCGCCGTCGTCAGCCCGGTCGGAGGCTACGTTTTTGAAGACGGCACGGAACTGGTTGTCGGCGATGGAGGGATAGGCGAACACTCCCGCAGACTGTATGAACTGTATACGGCGATTCAGACCGGTAAAGCTCCGGCTCCGCAAGGCTGGTTGAGCAAGGTTCCCCGTTATTGAAGGGGGGCATGCCGTCCGCGTACCCGTACCAATTTGCTTTCAGCAGAAAGCAAATTGGTACGGGGGAGGCGAAGCCGCCGCCCGCAAGTTTTTGAAAAATCAGACTTCGCCTGTTTTTCAAAAACTTCGGCGTTTTGCATTCAAACGAGTTTGAATGCAACTTGGTATTGCTCCACCGAATAAATATTGCCAAACCGGCGGGACATGTCTTTTATGCGGAGCGCCCTATTTACGCTAACCGCGGCAAGCTTTAATCGGCTGATCAATATCAACGGAGCAGGGCGGAAATGCTTTTGAAAGCCGGCGAGGTTGCGCTTTCAAGCAGCTCAAACAGTATCTGCTCACAGGTGACGATCAGGGCGCCTTCGCGTTCCGCCCGTTTCAGGGCAGCTTTCTTGTCGTAAGTCTTGCGCGACCCGGTGCAGTCCACCGCGAAAAGGACCCCGTAGCCGTTTGCCAGCAGGTCGGTTGCCGTCTGCAAAACGCAGACATGCGCCTCCACTCCGCAGAGAATGACGTTTTTACGGTTCACCGAGTGCAGCGCGTTGCGGAATTCTTCGCTGCCCCAGCAACTGAAGGTCATTTTTTCGCAGGGCAGGGCATCGCCCGCAACCTCTTTGATCTCCAGCACCGTGTCGCCGAGCCCTTTGGGATACTGGCGGCTGATAATGACGGGAACCTTCAGTTCCTTGAGGCCGTTCAGCAGAATCCGCGATGAACGAAGCAACTCCGCAGGCTCGTGCATAGCCGGTATGAGCTTTTCCTGGTAATCGACGGCAACGGCGACAACGGAATCGGCATGAATGCGCATGATTTCAACTCCTTGATATATATGATGTGTTGCTTGTACACGATTTGCGGCGGGGAAGCAAGGTCAGGTAAATTACCCTGCCGTACTTGTTTTTCTTGAACATATGAGCGGTCCGTGAAAATTTTTTATTATCTGAGTTCCTATATCAGCCATCTTTCGGCCGGTCTGGAATACTTGGAATGCCTCCGCGCCCTGGGACACGACGTGCGCGACAATCTCACGAAAGGAGAGGAACAGCCTGCGTCGCTTCGGGTGTTGCCGGAGGGTCTGTGTAGTTTTGCGCTGCATGCCGATGCGGTAATACTGCACGATGAGCCGCTCAACTTTGAAAGTATTTTCACGGTATTGCCGTTTTTGGAAAAAAAACGGTGCATTGCCTACGTTCCCTGGGAAAACGAGCGGATCAGCCCGCTTTATATACCGCCGCTGCAACGGGTGAGCGAGGTGTGGACCTGTTCAGAATTCAGTATGGCCGCCATTGCTCCACATGTGCGCCGCTGTTCGCTTTTGCCGCATCTGGTGCGTAGAGCGCGAAATGCGGATATACCGTGGTACAGGGCGTGGCTGCGCGAACGCGGCGCGCAGGACGATTTCATTTTCCTTTCCGTGCTGGACGCCGTCAACCCGCGCAAAAATCTGCGCGGACTGCTCACGGCCTTCAGCAGATTGCGCGGGCGTACAAGTAGATCGGTGCGTCTGCTTGTCAAGCAATACCGCTTGAATCTGGACCTGGGAAGTGCGGCAGGCGTGCTGAATTTGCCGGAAACGCTGCCGGCGGAGCGCATGGCGGCCTTATATGCCGGCTGCGGAGCGTATGTGAGCGCCCATCATGCCGAAGGATGGGGGTTGGGTCTGTCTTCTGCCATGGCTTACGGAAAGCCGGTCATTGCCACGGCATATTCCGGCAATATGCAGTTTATGAACGAACGGAACAGCATACCTATACCCTACGTCGCGGCGCCGGTATCGGAGGAAATAATTGCGCGCATACCGCTGTTCACGTCTGAGATGCGCTGGGCGGCGCCGGACACGGCCGCCTTGGTCGAAGCCATGCGTAAAGCGGCAGAAGGGCGCTTGCCGCCGGATCTGCCCGCGCGCGCCGCGGAAATCACCCGCACATACGGACCGGAGCGTATCAGCGCCCTCCTGCAGGATTTGTTGGCGGCGCGGTCGTAAAAGCAAACCCCGACGACGGGCGGATAAAGACAGCCGTCCGGCACCGGCTTACTGTTCCGGAACCCCTATGCGTCGTTGTTTACAACCAAAAAGAAATTCTTGACACTTGCGGTGAGCGTGTATATTTGCCTGTAGATAATCGGACGCGTAAGACGCTCCGACAATGCGGACGGTGCGGGAATAGTTCAACGGTAGAGCGCAAGCTTCCCAAGCTTGAAGTTGCGGGTTCGAATCCCGTTTCCCGCTCCAGCATTTTACGGCAGCCGCACTCAGGCTGAACGCTTTGCGTATTATCCTCCGATAAAATTTATTCCCCGATCGAATTCATACCAAGTTGCAATCAATACAGTGTAAATTAGATGAAATATCCATCGTATTATACTGATAAATTTAACATATTTTTATAAAATAACTGCCTATTGCCGCCAACTTGGTATCAATCCTGCTGTCGACGTTATAGCCGATGCCGCGTATGCCGAATTCTCCGAACTAGGTGAGATCCTTGCGCAACTTGCGAGGCATTGACTCTGTATGCCTCCCGCCGGCGGTTCCGGATGAAACGACAGCGACGCCTTCCCGCTGCATCTGTTCCAGTACCTGCAGATAAACGGCAAGTCGCTCAAATGGTGATTTTCGGTATGCGTCCGCGCTTTGCCTACATGGTCTTCATCCGAAGGCCGCACGGAAGGAAGCGCGGCCTTCGGTTTTCAGAACCGCGCCTCAGGCGGCGTGGTTCCCATTTACGTCAGAGCTTTTGACAAGGGGTTGACAAACAGCAGGATCATGTTGACCACCAAGGCATAAATGGCCAGCGACTCTATGAACGCAAGACCGAGTATCAAGGTGACCATCAGTTTGCCGCCGGCTTCCGGATTGCGTGCCGTGCCTTCACAAGCGGCTTTGAGCCCGAGCCCCTGGCCGATGCCGCAACCGGCAGCGGCCACGGCCATGCCTATGGCGGCGGCAAGATAGCTGAGACCAACCGCGCCGCTGTCCATATAGCGGACCGCAGCCTGGCTTTCCGCTGCGGAGGCTATCCCGCACAGAAGCGGCAGGACGGCAAGGCCGAGGCAAAAGGTGAAAACTTTGCGCATGAGCAACTCCTTGAGTTATATGATTGTGGTCGTTGCGACCGTTCCCGCGGTACAATTCAGACAGAAAGACTGTTCCGTGAAAAGGGAAACCCCGGCGCTGTTCAATGGGCATGTTCCATGGCGCCCTGCAGATAAATCATGGTCAGCATGTAAAAAATGAACGCCTGAAGGCACTTGGCAAGCAGAAACAAAAAATAGGAGGGCAGTGTTGATGCCAGGGGCGCCATCGAGAAAAAGAGCAGAAGCACGATCTCTTCTCCCCGAATGTTGCCGAACAGACGCAGGGTCAGCGAAAGCGGCCGGGCGCAATGGCTGACAATTTCAATAGGCAGCATCAGCGGCGCCAGCACGGGCATGGGTCCCATGAAGTGTTTGACGTACTTGGGTCCCCAGGAACGCAGGCCGACATAGTTGTAATAGATGAAAACAAACAGCGCCATGGCCGCGTTGGTGTTGATGTTCGCCGTCGGGGCGTCACAGAAGGGCAGAAGCCCGAGCAGATTCTGGGCCAGGATGAAAAGAAAAATGCCGCAGAGCAGCGGGAAAATTTTTCTGCCTTTTTCGCCTACTGTGGCGACCGTGAAGTCTTCAAGACCGCCGATCACGACTTCCATGAAATTCTGCAATCCCGTAGGCACCAGTTTCATTCTGCCGCGCAACAGGAAGCCGACGGCAAAAAGCGCGGCCATAGCGCACCATGTGTAAAAAACATGCTTGTACTCTTCGGGAACGCCGAGTAAGGCAGAGAGTATGACCGGATGTTCCATGGCTTCAGGCCTCCTTGAAAGATTTACCCGACATTTTCAGCAGACTCCACGCGACTATGCCCGCGACCGTCGAGCCGAGCCCCAGCAGCAGGGGAACCGCAGGCAGGCCGCAGGGAACCAGAAGCAGATACAGCGCGACTCCGGTCAAAACAAGACGGGCGCAGAAAGCGAAAAAGATCCGGAGATGCAATGCAGCGGTAAAACGCGCGGTCATGCGCGCCTGGATAAAACGGGAACTGTGCAGAAAATTGAAGACGGAAATTGCCGCTCCCGCGCCGAACGCCAAAGGCATCGGGCTCCAGGCGGACAGTACCGCTCCTGCCGAGCAGGCCGCTCCTGCCGCAAGGATCAGGGCGCTCAGGATGCCGCGCAACGCAGGCGAAACAAAACCGGCAAGCGCCAAGCGGCGGTCAATGCCGTTGCGCAGGCAGGCGTACATGCGCCGGAGGGAGATCATTTCCGCCCCAC
>JAISMY010000023.1 GCA_031276485.1 Desulfovibrio sp.
AATATTATAAAACCAGCATGTTGCCAGGATGTTTCTCAACACCTCGGCACAGCTCGGAAAAACTTGTAATTTTGAGATGCTACTATGATTGTACCTGTCCATAGATAAAAACTCTCAAACAAATTATATGAAATATCTAGATATTTACGGATAAGTTCTAAGTCCCGCAACGTCTTCTGGACATTGCGGGACTTCATGAGAAATTTACCTGGTGGCCGGCCGGGTGCTGAACTGCGCTCCGTGCCTGTTTTTTCCGGCGGAAGCCGGGGGCGTAGTCCCGTCGATGTTGTCGCGCACCTTGTAGACGTAGACGGTCTGCCAGTAGCTTTCTTCAGGCGAGCGGCGCGGAATTTCCGCGACGAGGGTGATGTCTTGCGCGCGCGCGGTGTCCATGGCAACGGAAGAAACGATGTAGGAAATTTTCATGCTCCGCAGTTGCTCATAATTTATGCTCACATGCTGGGGGACGCTTTCGTTGCGCATCCAGTCCAGGGCAAAGGCCTGGAACAGGTAGCAACGCGATCCCCAGTCGTCGAAATATTCTCTGATCTCCGCGTCTTTTGCCAGTTCCTCGGCGATGATTTTTCGGAATTCGCGCTTATAGCGCATGGAAAAGACCGGTTCATAGAGGCCGGCGCCCCTGAATCCGTTGAAGGACGTTACGGTCGGGGACATGCCGAAGGTGATGATGCGGAATTGTTTTTTGTCTTCGGGAATGGCGGCCGCGACGCGGGCGAACTGTTCCGGCGCGAAAAACTGCCTGAAGGACGATTCCGGCAGAGGCATCATCGATGCGGGCAGAGGCAGGGGAGGCGTGGGCAGGGAGGCGTTGGCGCGCATTTCGACGACGGCGAACTGCATGCCCGCGGCCAGGGCGAGAAGGACGCAGGCCGTCTTGCGCGGGAGCGGGCGCAGGGCGGTACTCATCAGGAAAAGCTGCGCGCAGGAAACGGCGAAACATGCGCACCAGAAAAGCTGGTTGGTGTACCAGAAGCGCATTTTGATCATGGACACCAGGGGCAGGCTTTCTTTGATGCGCACGACCGGCAGCCAGGCAAAAAGGCCGTGGGTGAAGGCGCTGAAGAGCAGCGCAAGGAAGAAAGCCGTCTGCATCCGCATCAGCTTGGCGGCGCGTTCGTCGCGGGGCGTGTCCGGCGTCCAGCCCCGAACGCGCAACATGCGGTTCAGCAGAAAAACGGCAAGGCATAAAGGCAGCATCAGGTATTTCTGGTAGGTACTCACATGATACTGGCCTTCAACGAACATTTTCAACGCCTTGTTCGCGGCTTCGGCCGCTGTGTAGTCTTCCGGGCTGTTCAGCGCGTCGCGCAGGTAGTCCGCCCTGTTCATTTCGAAGCCGTTCCAGCCTGCCGCCATGAGTATGTAATCGTAGTGAGTGACCATATAAAGGAACAGGCATGCGCACAGAGCCTGCGCTCCGTGCGCGGCGCCGAGGCCGTCGAGTTTTCTGCGAAGGAGAAAAAGCGCGTAAAAAAACAGCAGAAAGGCAGGCGCGTGCAACAGGAAAGTGAAGAAGGGGCAGACGGCAAGGGCGAGGGCGCGTTTGCAATTCCAGCCGTCAAGGGCGATCGAGAGCAGAGCCCAGGCCAGAAGGGGGGTGAAGGCCGTGCCCGTGAAGCTTATCTGGTCGTAAAAAAGGGGCAGCAGGGCGTACTGCAGGGCAAAAAAGGCGCAGAACAGGGATGTGACCGGGCTTTGCCCGGATATGCCCGGCGAGGTCCGCGGGGAGCCGGCCTGCTGCCTGAGGACGGCATGCTCAGCCGGAGGGAAGCGCGTGCCGGAGCCTCCCCGCGTGTCCCGAAAAGCGCGCTGCAGGTCCGGCATGACGCGGCGCAGGAAAAGATACATGCCGGCGAAGCCGATCATGTGGCAGGAAAGTTTGTGCAGCAGCAGGGCGTAAGTCGGGGGAAAAAGCGTAAAAAAAAAGCCGCCGAGGCGCAGGTTCAGATAGTCGCCTGTGCCCGCGAAGCGGGCGGGAATAAAGCTTCTGAAGTCCGCGCTGTTGAAAAAAAGGCCCGCTCCCAGATGTTTCCAGGGGAAGAGCATGTCCAGAAAATCGTGTATGTAGACCGGAACGTCGGGCCACTGCAGAAACCAGCGCCGGCTCACGAAGACAACGGCAAGCAGGGCGCAGCTTCCGTACAGTACGCAACGTCGCGCAAGGGCGGCCGTCATGGAACCGGCGTTACTTCTCCCGGCGCGGCGTCAGTTGCACCGGGGCTTTAGGCTGGTATTTCGCCTGCCTGCTCAACATGACCAGTTCCATGACCTTTTCGCTCAGTACCTGCAGGTCGGGTTTTGCGAACTGCGCGTCAACGCCCACGGAAGTGCCCTTGTGTTCCAGCTTATCCGTGACAAGGGAGGAAAACAGGGCGACCGGCAGAACTTTGAGTACCGGGTCTTCCTTGATCTGCCGGCAGAGGGTAAGCCCGTCCAGCCTGGGCATTTCAATATCCGAGATAACCGCATTCACGAAGGCGGTCACCGGCTTATCCTCCGTCGCCTTGGCGCGCACGCGGCAAAGCAGCTCCCATGCTTCGCCGCCGTTGGATACGGAAAGAACCTTGAAGCGCCCGCTTTGCTCAAGGAGTTGCTTGACCAGTTTGCGCACGTTGCCCGAATCGTCCGCGTGCAGGACGGTGAACACGGCGCCTGCGTCGTGCTCCGCCCCGGTCGGCCGGTCGAGCCGGACAGACAGCGCGGGGTTCAACTCCCCGATAATGGCTTCCATATCCAGAATAAACAGTACGCGCCCTTCAAGGCGCACTACGCCGGTCACGGCGTTGCGGCTGGTATGCTGCAGAAATTCGCCGGGAGCTTCTACATCCTGCCAGCTGAGGCGGTGGATGCGGTTGACGCCGGACACGCTGAAGCCGGTGATGACATTGTTGAATTCGGTGACTATGACTTTGGATTCCTGGTGGCCTGTATTTTTTTTGCCGAGATAACAGGCAAGGTCCACCATGGGCACCACGCGGCCGTCGCGGTGGGGAAAAGCTCCGAGTACCGCCGCATGCCGCATTTGCGGCATGGAAGTTACCGGCTGCATCCTGATGATTTCCAGCACTTTGGCGACATTGACGCCGTAGTATCCCCGATAATCTTCTTCATCAAGATAAAATTCAACTATTTCAAGCTCATTGGTGCCGGAATCCAACAATATATTGGTCTGGGACATGGCATTTCCTTATTTTGTCAGGGCATAGCCGGTAAGCGTGGAGCAGGTATTCCGCCCGGTTACGGCGTGGGCGTCGCCGTCGAAAATCTTGTTGAAAATCTGCTCGGTCTGTTCGTGTTGCATCGTGTGCTGCATCGTGCTTACCGCGTAAGTCAGCACTAACATTCTTCTTTGCTCCAGGCAATCCATCAGCGCGACAATCCCAGGGCAGACGCATCTAAATTTCGTTGCGGCGCAACATAGCAGCTGTTTGGGGCCGTCAAGACGGCGGACTTTCCGCGGTGCCCGGCGAGGACGCTTTCTTGCCGTAGTAGGAAAAAT
>JAISMY010000055.1 GCA_031276485.1 Desulfovibrio sp.
ACTTACAACGACGGCAATATCGAATTCGTAGACGACTGGAAGGCGTGACGCCGCCCGGCAGTCCGCGCACACCATGAAAAACGGGGAGTCATACTCCCCGTTTTTACGAAGGAGCGAAAGCATGAGCGGACTGGTTCCGGAACATCCGCGCCTGCATGGCCGCGAACCCCGCAAGGTCTTTCTCGGCAACGCCGATTTCCCGGCAGGTGTTTGTTAAAGGTAGGCTAGAGCAGTTTAGTATTGATTTTATACGCCTCCGGCGGCCGGGGCGCCGCCCCGGTCCCCGCCGGGGGGAATGATTCCCCCCGGACCCCCTCCTCCGGCACATATACTTTCAAAGTTAAACCGCTCTAAAATTTGAGAGAATACTCTCTTTCCCGCTGTTTACGTCCTGTATTGCAGCCGCGACAAAAAAATGCCGCCCGCTCTACGTCAACGCTCTGACGGCACGCGTCAGGCATGCGGCCGGCGTCTGCCGCCGGCGCCGCCTCGCCGCGTCCGAAAATTTCGGTGAACGCGCCGCCCGTCCGGGCAATTCCGAATGCCGGCAAGGATATTGCATACTCTTTTCCGCGCAGGTTGTTTTTTGCCGCACAAGGCGGAAAGAGCCTGCCGGCAAATGTTTATACGGAAAACAGAATCAGGAGGCTCCGATGTTTTTCCTGCTCGGCGGCGACAAAAAAAAGAAAGACAGGCAACACGGCAGATCGGAAAATATTGAACGCGTCAAGGAAATTTTTCAGTCCGGACGTTTCCCGGTGGTCACCACCCAATGTCTGGACGACAGTCGCAGGGTGGGCAGGGTGCTGGGCCTCGTGGCATGCCGGGGCTTCGATTCCGAGCAGACCTTTTTCGGCATGGCCGCGAGGGCTGTAAACAAGGGCGCGCATGCCATAATCGGCTACCAGGAAAACGTAGCCTTTCACCCCGACGGCAGCAAATTTTTCACCTGCTACGGCACGGCCGTGCAATGCGAAACCACACCCCCGCAGCGCAGGGCGCTCCCTGAATACGCTGAATACTCTGAAAGCCTCTGAACAGGACGACCTCATGACGACGCGCAATAAAAAAATCGCGGCCGTGCTGTTCGGCGCGCTCCTGATCGCAGCCGGCTTTTTCTTCGTTCCCTCTTTGCTGGAAAAGCAGATGGAATCACGTACAGCCGAATTTCTGAAAAGTTTGCCCGGCAACGTACGCGCACAATCCGTAAAGGCCGACTTCCGGAACGCGGAAGTCGTTCTCAAGAGCGTAACAGGCACGGGGAAACACCTTGACGGAGAGGATTTCCACTTTGAGGCCGGAGAAGTCCTCGCCGGAGACGTCAAGTCCGGCAGTCTCTCCGCATCCGGCCCGGTCCCTCTGCTCGGCCGCTTTCGGGTCAAGGATCTGAAGATCCGCGCGGATATCACCCTGCCGGAGCCGGAACTGCCCATAACCCAGACGTTTACTGTCGCTGAACTGAGCCTGCGGGACATCAGCGGCGACCTGAAACGCCTGATGCAAGCCTACGGCGCAGGGCAGGACGAGTTTATCGATGCCGTCGCAACCTACCGCATAGGCAATGTCGACGTAAACGGCTACGCCGTGGATTCCGGTCTGGGTTCCCAGGGTTCGGCGCGCGTTACGCTGGATTCTTTTACAGGCCGGGACGTGAGCCTGACGGACACAGGCCCCTGGGAACTGCGCGGTTTCAAATTTGCCGCTCTCAGCATGGATATCGCATCCATGAAGAGTATGCGGGCGGCATCCGGTTCCATCCCGAATATGTACCATTATATGACGGCTGTGCAGCAGGAACAGCGACGCAGGAGTGACGGGCGCGCCGCGATCCCGGTCCTGGCGCAGGCTCTGGAAACAGCCCCCGTCGTTCTTCGGGGCATGGAATGCGAAGACATTTCTCTGCCCCTAAACTTTCCCGCCGAAAAGCGCATACACATCGCCGGGACAAGCGCGGACGTGACCCTGGATGCGCGCGGCTTCAAAGCGCGCGCTACGCTTTCCGGGATGAGCGTCCCCCCGGCTCTGCTCTCCGGCCTCATTCCCCTTGCCTCCCGATTTGCGACGGCATACGGCAAAAATCTGCGGATTGAGGCTGTGGTGGACGTTGACGGCACGCTGGAAGAAAAAGAAGGCGTCCTCAACCTGAACACATTCTCCCTGGCTGACCCGGCCCTGGCTTCCCTTGAAACGTCCGGCGCGTTCGCCTTTACCGTCAAGGAGGGGAAAGAAAGGGGCCTGGAGGGTTTGCTGTTGTCCGGCGCGGACCTGTTTCTCAAAAATTGCCGCCTGACGATTGAGGATATCAACCTTGTCGACAACCTGCTCGCCGGCGGCGGGGATAAAGCAGTAACGCGCACGGCGATCGCCGCCGCCATGCAGGGACGTCTGGGCGAACTCCTGAACGAAGGCGAACACAGCGGACTTTTTACCAGGGCGGTGCGCGGTCTTGCGCAACTGGTCGCCGCGCCGGGCAAGCTGACGGTCACCGTAAACCCGGCCCTCCCTTTGCCGCTGACATCGAACATTATCGACGGAGAAGAGATGGACAGGCTGGAAGCCGGAGCAACAGTAGAATACATTCCCCGTTGAGCGCAGGCGCGCCCATGCTTCGGCAAGGCCCGGCGTACATCCGCATGCGTAGCCCGCGATAAACGCGTTACATGCCCGCCCTGAGAGGAGCGCGGACGTCTGCCGGGGCCGTCATGTCGTTGCGCGGGGGGCAGAACGAAGCTGACCGCAGGCGGCCAGGATATCCGACCCTTTGCTTTTGCGCACGGTGGCCGTAATATGCCGCCTGCGCAGGTAGTCTTCAAAAGCTGCGGCGCGTTGCCCGTCGGGCGCGCGATACGGCGCGCCTTCCGCCGGGTTGTAGAGAATAAGGTTGAGTTTGCCCTTTACGCGGGACATCAGGGCGGCGAGTTCCGCGGCTTCGGCAGGCGAATCGTTCACTCCCCCGAGCAGCAGGTATTCAAAGGTCAGCCGCTCGCGCGCCCGCAGGGGATACGCACGCAACAGAGACATCAGGGACTCCAGAGGAAAATGCGCGGCCGCCGGCATGAGCCGGGCGCGCAACGCCTGGTTTGGCGCATGCAGGGACACGGCAAGATAGGCTTGTCCTGACGCGCCGAGTACCCTGAGACCCCGCTCCACCCCGCAGGTGGAAACCGTGATGCGGCGGGGCGAAAAAGCCGGCCCGCTTTCGCTGTTCAATATTCTGAGGCTGCGCATGAGCGCGTCGAGGTTCAGCAGAGGCTCGCCCATGCCCATGAAGACCAGGTTGCGCACCTGCGCCTCCGGAGAAACGCCTGTAAGATACTCCCGCGCGACCAGCACCTGCCCGAGAATCTCCGCCGTACTCATGTTGCGGACGAAGCCCATGGCCCCCGTGCTGCAAAAGGTGCAGCCCATGGGACAGCCCACCTGACAGGACAGGCAAAGGGTCAGGCGTTCCTTGCCTTCACGCGATGCGGAGGGGATAAGCACACTTTCCACGCTTTCACCGTCCGCCAGGCGCAGCAGCAATTTTACCGTGCCGTCCGCCGCCGTAAGGGTCCGCGCGATTTCCGGCCTGCTTATGCAGGCGTGTCGTTCCAGTTCGGAGCGGAAGGAACGGGCCAGATCGCTCATTGCGGCAAAGTCGCGCTCACCTTTGGCCCAAACCCACTTCCAGAGTTGGCGCGCCCGGAAAGGGGCCTGCCCCAGCCCGCGGACAAAACGCTCCAGCTCGTCCGCGTCAAGGTTCAACAAATCCGTCATGCCTTGCCGGCGCGCCGGTCTTCCACGCGCTTCGCCTTACCCTCGGTGCGGGGAATCGCGTTGGGTTGCGCCAGTTCCACTTTGGGCGTGACGAGAATCTCATCGTGCAGGCGGCTTGCGATGCGCCTTTGCAAAGAGGTCAGCGCCCGCATGTCTTCGACAAAATATTCGCCGCGCACCTCGACCTGTACGCGCATGCGGTCCATGCCGTCTTCGTTGTCGAGAATAATCAGATAGTTTTCCCCGACTTCCCGAAAACTCATGAGCGCCTGTTCCACCTGCATGGGGTAGATGTTGCAGCCTTTGACGATGAACATGTCGTCCACGCGGCCCGCTATGCGGTCCAGGCGGCGGTGTTTGCGCCCGCAGGGACAGTCGCCCGGCAGAAAGCGCGTCAGGTCGCGGGTGCGGAAACGGAGTACGGGCATGCCCCGCCTGCTGAGCGTGGTCATGACCAGTTCTCCCAGTTCGCCGTCGGGCACGGGTTCATCGCTTTCAGGGTTCACGATTTCCGCGATATAGGCGTCTTCCCACACATGCAGACCGTTCTGTTCCGTGCACTCAAAGGCGACGCCGGGGCCGTTCATCTCGGACAGGCCGTAGGAGTTGTACGCCTTGAGGCCGAGCAGGTCTTCAATGCGTCCGCGCGCTTCCTCAGTATGCGGTTCCGCCCCTACCAGGGCAATGGCCGGAGGCAGGGAACGCGGGTCCTCTCCCTCCTCCTGCACGGCCTTGCCCAGATACAGGGCGTAGGACGGTATGATATGCAGGGCTTTGACCTTCATGTCGCGCAGCAGCTTGATCTGGCGGCGGGTATTGCCGGTGCCTGCCGGGATGGTCAGGCAGCCCAGGCGCTCCGCCCCGCTGTGTATGCCCAGTCCGCCGGTAAACAGGCCGTACCCGGCGATGTTCTGAAAAACATCGCCTTTGCGGATGCCGACCATATACATACAACGGGCCATGAGATCCGCCCAGGTATCCAGGTCGTCCTGCGTGTGACAGACGACGGCCGGCGGGCCGGTGGTTCCGCTGGAAGCGTGGAAGCGTACCAGTTCATCGCGGGGCACGGCAACCAGACCGTAAGGGTAGGCCGCGCGCAGGTGTTCTTTTGTGGTGAAGGGGATGCGTCGCAGGTCGCCGAGACCGGCGACGTTCTCCGGGCGTATCCCTGCCGCCTCCAGGTGTTCTTTGTAAAACGGCGAGCGCAGGGCCTGAGCCAGCGTATTTTTCAGGCGCACGACCTGCGTGCGTTCGATGCGTTCCCTGTCCCATGTTTCTTCACGGGCATAGTATTCCATAGCGTCCCCCGTGCGGCCGGCGCGCCTTTCGGCACGGGCTGTATCCCCTTTCCGCGCCGTCCGCAAGCGGCGCATGCTGGAGTCGATTCGTCCGCACGGCAGGCTTTGCCCGCCTGCTCCTGTTTCGCGGCAAGGATTTGCGCCGCAAATCCTTGCCGAGCATTTCAGGTATGAAATGCTGCGGCGTCTACGTCATCCAGACGATGTCTTCATGCTTGCGGGGCGGGACGGGCGGGCTTTGATCCGGCCAACCCACGGGAGTAACGCCGACCAGTTTATATCCTTCGACCCCGAGCAGGCGCAGCAGATCTTTTTCCACCAGCGCGTACCCGGTCATCCAGCAACAGGCCAAGCCGGCTTCGTGCGCAAGGAGCAGGAAGTTGTACAAAGCCGCCGCCCCGGAAACCATGTTGGCATGGTCGGCAAGATAGGCGTCCGCCGCCTTGGCAAGACATATCACTGCCGTGCGCGCGCCTCCGAGATCCCGAAAATAGCCCTTCACATACGCCCGCATCTTGTCGTTGAAATTCTGGGCGCGCAGAGGGCCTTCCATATCTTCCGCCATGCCGGCGGAAAGTTTGAGCAACCGCTGCATCGCGGCGCCTTCGAGGACAATGAATTTCCAGGGCTGGCGGTTCATGCCCGAAGGCGCCCACAAGGCAGTCCTGAGCAACCGCTCCAACAGGTCGCGGTCAACCGGCCGGTCGGTAAACTTACGGATGCTGCGTCTTTCCCTGAGTGCTTTTTCCAGTTCCACGGCTTTCCTCCTTATTGTGCTTCGCGGTTATTTTCCCTGCCCGAGCGAGGCGGAAAGCAGGGAGCCCGGCGCGGACCGCGCGACATACGTTTTCCTTGTCCGCGGGCAGCGCGGACGCCTCATCCCGGACCGGAAGTTGTCCGGGCGCGTTGATGCCGGGCGGGCTCGATCGCTCCCAGGGCTATGCCGCCGATAATCAGGCACGCGGACACCGCCAGCGGCAAGTCTATGCCTTCGCCCAGAAAGACGGACGACCCCATAATACCTACAACCGGCGCCAGAAGAACGCCGAGCGAGGTGGTGACCGCGGGCAGGCTGGCGTTGATTACCGTCATCGCCCAAAAGGCCAGGGCGGTTGCCGGTATGCCGCAGTACGCCAGAAGCAGAACCAGCGACGTCGTGACCGTGAAAAACGGCGGCCCTTCCAGAATAAAGGCCGTGACGGCAAGCAGGATCGCAGCCAACAGGGTCTGCCAGAATATAAGCTGAAACGGCGTGGAATACCAGACATGGGCGCGTATGCAGAGAATGGCCGCAGCCCAGGAAAAGGCGTTGAGCAGCAGCAGCGCATGGCCCAGCAGCAACTCATTGTTCGCGAAGTCCACGGCAAGGGGATTGCAAAGGACAATAACCCCGCACAGGCCGATGACGATGCCGGCAATTTTACGCGCCGACAGGGTTTCGTGCAGAAAAAACCATGCCCCCGGCGCTACCCACAAGGGCGAGGTGTAGCCCAGGACGGCCGAACGTCCCGCCGGGATGTACTGCAAACCTACGGCCATCAGGGCCGGGCCGACGGCCATGTTCAGTATGCCGATCACCAGAATGATGGAGACGTCCTGTTTGCGGGGTATGACGAAATTATGCGTTGCGCACTGTACCGCAAGCACGGCGAAGGCGGCGATGAGACAGCGCAGGGACGCCGACCAGAGGGGAGGCATGTGCCTGACCAGCAGCTTGACTACCGGCCAGTTGAGGCCCCAGAAAATTATGACTACAGCGAAGAGCAGGATCACCGTACGTCGTTCAATACGCATGCCTCGGTCCGGGGTAAAAAGATTGCGCGTTGCGCTTCGGGTGTGCGGATTTTACGGGAAAGGCGCGTGATTGTCAAAAACACCGCGCCCCGCAACAGCAGTTCTCATTATGGCCCCAGCTGTGGTTTTGCAGCATTGTCCGGCGGGACAAAAAGCCGATTCTGTGGGAATAATGGACTTTTTTCTTCGGTACAATCGGCTCAGGTGGGAAAATTTTTTCAAAAAAGTCTGAAATTAGAATTGCTGGCCCCGCAAGCCGCAAAACTGCCCGTACAGGCAGCGGCGCCTA
>JAISMY010000017.1 GCA_031276485.1 Desulfovibrio sp.
TCGGGGCTTATCGGCGAGTCCCTTAACCCCCGATTCGATGAATCTTCCCTTCCAGCGCATCACGGTCGCCGTGCTGACATGCAGGCTATTTGCAATACTTTGCACGGTCTCCCCCGCACTGCAGGCCAAGACTATTCGTGCCCTGAGAGCCGTGCCGGACGGCGTGGTTCGCCGCGCGACCAATTCTTCAAGGTGTGCAAGAGTGTCTGCGTCATAGGGTAGCTGCCGGGATTTTTTGCTCATCGTGCCCTCTTTTGTTGGGACACGAGTAGCATATATTCATAATTTTAGCAATTAGACACTAGTTTTCCCCCGGCCCGGCTTCTTTTCCCAAGCGTGTACCCGACGGAAGCCCGGCGGGAATTTTCGTGTTTTAGCGGCGTTTTTCACCGCGTTTCCCGCTCTTTTCTTCGTTACGTTTTCCCCCCGCATCTTTCAGACCGTTCCGGGCGCGGCCAGGATGCCTCTCCGACGCATAAAGGAGGCGCGCGATGTTCTCTGTTTCGACATTCAAAGCCAAAGGTATCCTGTCCGAGCTGACCAAGCGGGCTTGCGCGGGTGAGCCGGTGTTCATAGAACGCTACGGCAAACCCGTGGTCGCGCTGGTGCCCGCGGCATCCGTGCGGCGGTTCAAACGCATCGGCATTCTGGCCGGCAAACTCATACTGCCCGACGATCTCGACAGGATCGACGGAACGCCCGAAAGGTCGTCCTGATGCGCGTGCTTCTCGACACCAACGTCCTGCTCCGCACCCTTGCGGGCGACCCCGCCGTGGAGAGCATGCGGGACATCCTTCTGGCTGAGGACACGGAGGTCTTCATCAGCGCCGTGTCCTGGTGGGACATTGCCGCGCGCATAGAGTCCGGCAGACTGAAGGCCGATCTGAAGGAATTGCGCCAAGCCTCCGCCGAGAGCGGTTTTGTAGAGCTTCCCCTGCGCGGGGAGCATGCGGCGGCACTGGCCGCCTTGTCCGGAGCCGGCCTGCAGGCCTCCTCCTTTGCGCTCATGATCGCGGCTCAGGCCGAGATTGAGCCGTTGCGCCTGGTCAGCTCCGATACACGTCTCGCCGGCAGAACTGCGCTGTTTTTGCGGGTATGAAGAATGTGAAAGCCGTGAACCTGCGCTGCCTGCCGCATTTCTTCTGGTATCGTATGCCCGTGACGTTGCGTTCACGCTTTGCTGTGGAACTGTTCCGCTGTCTCTTAAAACTGTATCGCGCGGCGGTCCGGGGAGGACGCACGGATACGCGCCGCGCGCGTGAGGGCGTAGCCGAAGACCTGTCTTCCGCGCCCTGCTGGGTTGTCGGTTTTTTCACAGCGCCGACCGGTCTCGGACAAGGCGCGCGTCTTTTTTACCGCGAATTGAAGGCAAAGGGGGCCGATGTCCGTGCTGTCGACGTGACTTTCATGCTGCCGGTAAAGCCGCTGCCTTCCCTGTTTACGGAAGCGGAATCGGTTCGCGCTGCCGTTGCCGCCTCCGGAAAAAGCGGCGGCGGCAACGTCGTCGTACACGCCAATCCGCCGGCGTTCATGATGGTCTTATGGCTTGTCCGACGACTCCTGCCGAGTAAGCGCGTCATCGCCTACTGGGCTTGGGAGTTTACAAACATTCCCGTCTTTTGGAAACGCTGCCTGGATTGCGCGGATGAAATTCTTGTGCCGAGCAGTTTTGTCGCCGATGCGCTGCGCAGGCATACAACAAAGCCGGTACGTATTCATCCCCATGCCGCGCTGCCGGTAATACGCCTGCCAAAACCCGCGAAGCGCCCTTTTACCGTTTTGACCTGTTTTGACGCAGGTACGGGGGGCACAAGCTTTTACCGTAAAAACCCGCTTGCTGTCGTTGCCGCCTTCAAAGCCGCTTTTGCGGACAGCCCGGAAACGCAACTTATTCTGAAAATTACCGATGCGGACCGCTGCGTTGAAGGTCTGCGGCAACTCCTTGAAGCCGTCGACTGCGCCAACATTCGCTTTTGCCTGGGACGACTCACGGAACAGGGCATGGCCGCGCTCTATGCCGAGGCTGATGCGTACATCGCGCTGCACCGGTCCGAAGGCTACGGACTAACCATACAGGAAGCCGTGCAACACGGTTTGCCCGTGATTGCTTCCGGCTGGTCCGGAAACATGGATTTCATGCGGGGAGAAGGCTGTTTTGCCGTGCCCTGCACCCTGGTTCCCGTATGTGACTCCCGAAGCGACTATGGCGTTCCAGGCACCGTATGGGCCGAAGCGGATGTCGGCGCGGCAGCGGCAATCCTTCGCGATCTCCGCGACCGGGCAACGCAGGGCATGAGGAAAAGCGCATGAACTCCAGAGGGCGGGCAAAAACATGTTGAACATCGTATTACCCCTGGCGGGACGGGGCAGCCGTTTCGCGGATGCCGGGTACACCATTCCCAAGCCGTTTATTCCCATACACGGCGTGCCCATGATTAAGGTCGTGACGGACAACCTGACTCCGAAATGCGAACACCGCTTCATCTTCGTCTGCCAGAAGGCGCACATTGACGCCTATAACCTGATCCCCAAGCTTAAATCCTATGCCCGAAACGTTGAAGTTATCGGCATAGACGGCATCACCGACGGACAAGTTTGCACGGCGTTGCTCGCCAAAAAATTTTTCGACAACGATGAGCCGTTGATGACCGCCAATACAGATCAGTATATCGACTGCGACATTGACGAATATCTGGACGCCATGCGCGCGCGCGGCTTGGACGGCATGATTATGACCATGAAATCCCAGGATCCGAAGTGGTCGTATGCCGCCGTGGACGAGAACGGTCTGGTTGTGCGGACAGCCGAGAAACAGGTCATTTCCGCCGATGCGACCGTCGGCATCTTCAATTTTGCCCGCGGCCGGGATCTGGTGCGCGCCGCCGAGCAGATGATTCAGGACGACGTCCGCGTCAACAACGAATTTTATACCTGTCCCTGCTACAATTATCTGATCCGCGAAGGCAAAAAAATCGGCATCTACGGCATAGGCAAGGAATACGACGGCATGTACGGTCTGGGTATTCCGAAGGATTTGGAGTTTTTTGCCGGGCATCCGGTTTCCCGAGGGATCAGGGCATGATCTTGCTCGCCCATCGCGGCTGTACGGACGGAGCGGCGCAAGAAAACAGCAGGGCGGCGTTCAGGCGTTGCTTTGATGCCGGCTTCGGCGCGGAAACGGACCTGCGCGACGCCGCCGGCGAAATTGTCGTAGCCCACGACATGCCCCAAGGCGGGGAGCCGGCCTTTGAAGAAGTTCTACAGATCATGGACGGGCGCAATCTGCCCCTGGCCTTGAACATCAAGGCCGACGGCCTGGGTGAAATTCTCGGTAAGTTACTCGCCCGCTACGGTCACACCAATTATTTCACCTTTGACATGTCGGTGCCCGAAATGTTGCGGCAAATACGGGGCGGGCTGCAAGTTTTCACGGGACTCAGCGATATTGCGGCCGCCCCTGTCATGCTTGCGGAAAGCGCCGGTATCTGGCTGGATTGCTTCCATTCCGACTGGTACGAAGGCGCTGTGATTGACGATCTCCTGGCCGGAGGGAAAAAACTGTGCATCGTTTCCGCTGAATTGCACGGAAGATCCGCACATGCGCAATGGGAACGCATCAAGTGTTGTGCAAACCTGAAAAGCCCAAACCTCATGCTTTGCACAAATATGCCGGAAAAAGGAGAATTGTATTTCAATGGCCGGAATTAAAGCCGTTTTATTTGACATGGACGGTGTCCTCATTGAAGCCAAAGACTGGCATTATGAAGCCCTCAATAAAGCTTTGTCTCTTTTCGGTTACGAAATCAACAGATTTGAGCATTTGACCGGATATGACGGCTTGCCGACACGAAATAAACTGAAAAGGCTCTCGTTGGAAAAAGGATTGCCTGAGGAATTACACTATTTTATTAATGAAATGAAACAGCAGTATACAATTTCCATGATACACAACCTGTGCCGCCCCCGTTTCAATCATGAATATGCTCTCTCCAGATTGAAAGCCGATGGCTACCGGCTGGCCGTCGGGTCCAATTCCGTCCGCCTCAGCATTGAAATGATGCTTTATCATGCGAAACTGACACAGTATTTTGAGTTTATGCTTTCCAATGAAGATGTGCGGAACTCCAAGCCGGACCCCGAAATGTATCTAAAATCCATGGAAAAAATGGGGCTGCTCCCCGAAGAATGCCTGATTGTCGAGGACAACGAAAACGGCATAAAGGCGGCCGTCGCTTCCGGAGGGCATCTGATGATTGTAAAAACAGTTGATGATGTCACTTATAACAACATCAAACGTCGTATTCTGGAAGTTGAATCCGGGGTGCAATAATGCAGATATTGTTCCTTATGGCAAGTTCGCACATCGAAATCAACAAAGAAGCATACCCGTTATATTTAACGGATATCAACGGAAAATTGATTCTGGAACAACAGACAGAATCCTGTCGCAGCCTGGAAGCGAGACAATACCTGTTCTGCGTCAAGTCCGGCGACATAAAATTTTTCAATGTGGATGCAGTACTCCGCAGGCTTGTGCCCGACAACATAGTTATTCCGGTCGCGGGTCCGACAAAGGGAGCGATTTGCACCGCGCTGCTGGGTATTCATTACATCGACAACGACGAAGAACTCATTCTCATGGCGATTGACGACTTCATCGAGGATGAAGGCAGACATATTCTGCAATACTTCCGCGAGCAAAAGAGCGATGCCGGTGTCGTATCCTTCACATCCGTTCACCCAAGATATTCGTTCGCCCGCCTGGACGATGCAGGCAACGTGATAGAAGTGGCGGAAAAACATCCAGTCAGCAAAAATGCGCTGGCCAGCTTTTATTATTTCAGACGTGGCGCTGATTTTGTGGAATGCGCCAAAGAAGTCATTCGCAAGGATAATCCGATACATGATTCCTTCTATGTAAGCCAAACATTGAATGAGATGATATTAAAACTGAAAAAAGTCTCATTATATAATATTCCTAATGAAAGTTTTCATCCTTTGAAAACAGAGGCACAATTGGCGCAATATTTGGAGAAACTCAGGCAAGATACGGTATATAAATGAAAACAGCAAAATTATATGACATGATAAACGGATGGTTTATAGGAAATTTTGAACCTTCTCTGTATAAAACCGATGCGGTAGAAGTTGCCGTAAAAGCCTATAAGAAAGGCGACTATGACGAAAAGCATTACCATAAGGTTGCAACTGAATATACAGTTATTGTTTCAGGGCGTGCAAGAATGAACGGAGTTGAATACGAAGCGGGAGATATTATAGTAATGGAGCCTGGTGAAGTAACAGATTTTGAGGCGCTTGAAGAAGGAACGTCTGATGTGGTGGTGAAGATTCCGAGTGTTAATTACGATAAATATACAATATATAAAAAGGAAAAATATATTATTGATAAATAGGATTTTTAGATAGTTCTATACTGTATATATTTTTATGAAAACGTAAATATTAAAATAATATTTTAAATATATTGGTAAAACTTATGCACAAAAATATACTTCTTGTAATTGATAGAGATCAATTTAAATCATTTGATTTTAAATTATCCTCAAAAGTTGCAAAGGATCAACTTGCAGGTAATAGTGGAAATTCAATATTTCAATATTCTATACAGAAAATTCTTGTTGCTGAAAGATATAATAAAATTACGATCGACACTAAACTACTACATAAATCTCCTTTACCCAGTTCATATTTTGATATAATAAATAACGAATTTGATTGTGCTGTTATTTTACCGGCAAATATTTTGGCAGAATTTTCTATAAAAGAAAATTTTGCATTACATAATAATAGATTAAAAAAATTAAAAATTCCTATATACGCAATTGGATTAGGATGCCAATCTAATGTAGAATATTCATTTAATTTTTTAAATTATATTATGAAAGATGCTAAAATATATATAAAAAATATACTAAAAAATAACGGTTTTATAGGCCTTAGAGGTGAATTTAGTGCAGAATGTATATCACGATTGGGATTTAAAGAAGATAGTGATTATAATATTATCGGATGTCCTTCATTGTTCATGCATGGCGATACTTTAAATATTAAAAAAAAGAATTATTCTGAAGATGATTTTATACCGGCTCTGAATGGCTTTAGGATATGGAATTTACCTGAATATCATAAATATTTTGTTAAATATCCTCTATCTATATTCGTAGATCAAGATGAATTTTATAATCTTCTATACTGCATTGATGATTTGTCATGGAAGGAATTTAAATATTTGTGTGATAATGAAAAAAACTGGATACGTCTATATAAAGAAAATAGAATTAAACTCTTCTGTGATTATATAAGCTGGTCAACGTATCTTAAAAAAAGAAAAGTAAATTTTTCATGTGGGTGTAGAGTACATGGCAATATTGTCTCAATTTTAAATGGAATTCCTGCATATATTGATAGTTTTGACTCCCGCACCCGCGAATTATGTGAATGGTTTAATATCCCTCACCATAATTTTAATAGTGAAGTAATAGATCCATACTGCGTATATATAAAGTCTGACTATACTGTATTTAACTCTTCATTTAAAAATAAATTTTATATTTTTGATACATTTATGAAAAAATGTAATATCTTGACAAATTATGAAAATATTATGAATGAATATTGCGATGAATATTATATTGAAGAAAAATATAATATTAAAAAATTGGAATATATTTCTAATATTTGCCGAAAAAATAAAATTTTAGTCAAGATGTTGCTGAAGATTATAAAATTGTATTATTTATCGCGCATGAGTTCGGTTTATATCGAGATCATGGAGGTATAGCATCATATTTGTATAATATATGTAAATGGTTAATTCAAAATACTAAATTTACTATTCATGTTATGGTGTTGGAATATGATGTAAATTGTGAGCTTTTAGCGTATAAAAACTTTATAATCCATAGAATAAATGGAGATATTGAGCATATTAGAGAAAGAATTTTAGAATTAGCAATAGATATTAAACCAGATTACATTGAAATTGCTGATTATAATGCGCTCGGTTTATTAATTGCTGTAAATAAGTGGAAATACTTCCATCAATCATGTATAGTAACAAATTGTCATACAGCGACACGAGAAATTTTTATGTGGAATACAGATAAAATATTTGATCATGCTCCTGATTATTTGAAACAAATGAGCATACAAGAGGAAGATCAGATGAAAAAAAGTGATTATTGCATAGCGCCTTCAACTTTCCTAGCAAGATATATCGAAAGAAATTATAATATTACACATAATACTATAAAAGTATTTGCCAACCCATACTGTAATACCTACGAAATACAATCAGATATTTATGCACGTCTTGCAAATTATTACAATCTTGAAGAATGGAAAAATAGCTTTAATATAGCCTTAATTACACGTTTTGAACCAAGAAAACGTCAAATGGATCTGATTAAGTCATTTATATCATTACTTAAACATGATATAAACGCTAATCTTATTTTAGCCGGTGATACAACGTATGATTTATTTGATAAATCGGACTATAGATATAAATGTTATAAAAGTATTCCACATCAATATAGAAGCAAAGTATTTTTTTATGATTTTATGGATATAAAAGAGCAAGAACTAATTGTAGCCATTACAGATCTAATAGTATTGCCATCACCATACGAAAATCAACCATATGCAATGATACAAGCAATTATGAGCGATATCCCGGTTATGGCATCAAAATATAGCGGTATAGCTGACTATAGTGATGATGTATTACTTTTTGATCCATTTTTACAAGATAATTTAATACATAAAATAAATGCGTATATTAACACCTCTACTGATGAAATAATTGAAATTCAAAAAAGGCAGAAAGAGACCTTACAAACATTTATTGATCCAAATTTATCAATATTACCAAGATTTCTACTTTAAAAATTTAGAGGATCATTAATGAAATGTAGCCTTATAATACATGGACCATATTGTGATGAATGGCTGGATGCTATTGATATACAATTACAAAAATCAAAATTTATTTTTACAGATTTAATATTGGTAAGCTATCTTTATGATCAATGTCTTTTTGAAAAAAAGATCAAAACATTAAGTTATTTAAATAATAAAATAAAATTTTTATTTATAAAAGATACTATTAATCCTGGTTTTTTTAATATCAATAGGCAAGTTTTATGTATGCAGGCAGGTCTAAATTTAGTAAAGCATGATCAATATATTATAAAATTGCGAATTGACCAAGTTGTTAATTTTAATAAAGTATATTTATACTTAGAATCTCTTAATAGAGAAAAGATTTTGACCACATGTTGTTTTACGCGTAAAGATAGACTTTATCACCCTTCAGATATGTTTTTATGTGGTACTAAGCAGAAAATATCAGAATATTTTTCCTTACCGATACAGCAAACTAATTTAAATATATTGATGCAAAATATTTATGAAATCGAGTTAAATACAAATCTTACATATATACCTATTTCCCCAGAAAGTATTTTATTCAGACATTTTTTGCAGAAAAAGCAATGGAATATTATGGACACACATGAAGACTATTTTCATGCACTACACAAATTTTTTTATATAGTCAATTCTTGGGATATTGATCTTAAATGGAAAAAAAAACGTACATATATTCTTGGTGGAGGAAATATAATTTTACCTCATTTTTTCGCGACTGTACCTTTTCCTGGTGGACCTGTTGAGAGGGCCAGATGCTATTTGAGACATGAGCTTACAGGTTCTATACCAAATATTAAAGATATATATTATATATCTTTAGCTTGGTTATTATGGTATCTTTGGCCTGAGAATTATGATAGTAAATTTTTTAATTCTAAGAGTAATCGCATATTATGGTTATTAAAAAAAACTAAAAGATTTTATTTATGTATACAGCAAAATGGTATAAAATATACACTTAAACTATTTATCAGAAAATGTATAAAAAAATTGACTTATTATTTTATTGACACCTGATAAAGTAAAATATGGAAACATATTATGATTGAATCAAAAGATATAACAGTTATAGTTCAAGGAAAAATCGACCAAAGAATAACACCTCTCTCATTATTGAGCATAAGGAAAAATTTACAGCATGCACAAATTATACTTTCAACTTGGGAAAATAGCAATACAGCAAATCTCAGCTATGATATTTTAGTACTTAATAAAGACCCTGGCGCAAAAATACATGACTACGTTTTTAACGTTAAGAATAATGTTAATAGACAGTTGATTTCTACGCAGGAAGGATTAAAAAAAGTAAATAGGAAATATAGCTTAAAGATTAGATCAGATTTGATTCTCCTAAATAATAATTTTTTACAATTCTGGGATAGATTTTCTAATATTAATGAAAAATATAAATTATTTACTCATAGAGTTTTAACAAGTTCTATTTATGCAAGAGAATTATCCTCGGAAACTGGGCGACCTCTACCGTTTCATCCTTCTGACTTTTGGTTTTTTGGATTAACTCAAGATATTAAACATTATTTCCTTTATACTGACCCCATGATAGATAGCGATATATCTCATTATCACTTGAAATATCCGAATGAAATACCATATCATAATTTATCTTGGCGATATACGCCCGAACAATATTATTGTATATCTTATGTAAAGAGAATCTTAAAAGACATAAAATTTGATGATTGGACAGATTTTAATGAAAAAAATATAAAAATGTCCTCGCAAATACTTTATAATAATTTTATTTTTCTTGACTTAAAGAAAAGCGGAATTTATAGTGAAAAACATTCATGGGCGATGAATAATGAATTTTGTATTAATGGATTAATTACTTATGATTTATTTCAACAGAGGTATAAGGATATTTGTGATAATAATTATATTATAGTTTTATCATATACTAACTACTTTATAAAATTTAAAAAAATACAACAAAAAATAATTATTAATATGAAACGTATTATAAAATTAATATCACAATTTTTATTTTTTATATGGTATTCTCCAAAATTTATTATAAATAAATTAAAAATAAAAATTTAATAATATAATATTACTATTTATATTTTAATTATGGAATCTCAAATATCAATTATATTACAAGGACCAATATCATCCAAGGATTTCCACGATCAAATAAAGCATAATATACTATTTACTTCGAATAATTTTAATATACTTTTATCATCTACACAAGATCTTTCTACGAATACAACTATAAATATCATCCCTATTGTTCTGCGTACGTTACTCGACACCAACGGCAAACCCAACAACGTCTTATTTCAAATTCTTTCCACGCAGAACGGCCTCAAACAATGCGACACGCCGTATGTCGTGAAGATGCGGACGGATCACAGTCTGTCGGACACGCGCTTCCTTGCCCCGCTGCAAAGGACGACCCCTTCTCCTTATACTTTTTTCAAGGAAAAAATCCGCATAACGAATTTTTTTGTGCGTGATCCCCTCAAGGTGCCCTACCTTTTTCATTTGTCGGACGTGATTCTTTTCGGCAGGACGGAGGACATGCGGCTGCTTTGGGGGACGGAGCTGCCGGCCGCTGAATCTTTGCTTCAGGACGGCAAAGGATATTTTTCTCTTTTCGGCAACGAGGCCGGCATAACCCGTTTCCGCGAGGTGCCGGAGCAGACTGTCACCTTGCGCTGGCTGGAACGCATGGGATTTCCGATACATCTGCCCCATCCATGCGCTACGCGCTACAGTTGGTTCAAGCTGTGGGAGAACGTGCTGACGGCCAATTTCGAGCTGGTGGACGCCCGCGACAGCGGCGTGGTGTTCCCTACGCATTTTTATCATGCGGACAAACGGCACAATACTTTGCTTACGCCGGCGGCTTTTGAGGAAATGCGGGCCGCGCCGGGTTCGTTGCTCCGTTATGCGCGTCTGCTGTTCCACAAGTACATAGGCGTATGGTTTTCCGCGCATTATTGGTGCGTGACGGGCTGGCTGTGTCTTCGCCGGATTGCGCCCGGCCGGGCGGAGAAAATAAAAAAACGGGTGTTTCAATCCACCGGCTGCCGCCGGCCCGGCGGACAGGAGCCGGGCGGATTGCCTCCTCCCTGAAGGAAGGGGCTGCCGGGATGGTATGCCCGGCGAAGCCGGGCTACAAACGAAAATCTACCTGAAGGGAGAGGCTTCAGACCACAAAGGGCGTTTTGGTCAAGGACCGCCTTTTTCCCAAAGTCCGACATCGCGGTCGAAAAGGGGGCCGGGTTTGATGCCGTAAGCGTCGGAAAGCCCCAGCCTGCACCAGGAACCGCCCAGGTCGAGCAGCAGGTGTACCGGCACGGAGCCCCGGTGCCGGGACAGCAGATCCCTGAGCGCGGGCAGCCGCCCGTCGGACGCGCCGGTCCCGTCCATGCCGATGCAGTACGGCTCGCTGCTCTCCCGGCAGGCAGCGGCGAGAGACATGACTTTCTCGACGATAAAGACGATTTCCGCCTGCGTCCCGTCGTCGTTTTCCGAAGCCTTCTCGTCGTCGCGCCGGCGGCTTATGCGTCCTTCCATGTACAGGGGAAGATCCGGGACCAGCAGGTCTCTGTATTTCTCATAGATCTTGTTGAAACAGAAAGCCGTGGCCGAGGCGGTCAGGTCTTCCACCTGCAGCAGCGCCCAGCGTCTGCCTTTGGCATCGCTGCGCAGCTTGTCGACCTTGGCCAGCGCGGCGCAGGCGAAGAGGTCTTCCGGCTGCAGTTCCCGGCAGTCTTCCAGGGGCGTCAGACGCAGCCGCTCCATTTCCTTGCGGTAAGGCTGCAGGGGATGTGAGGTGAAGTAAAAGCCCAGGGCTTCCTTTTCAAAGCGGGAGAGCTGTTCTCCGGTCCATTCGGGAACGGAGTTTTCCGGGCCGTCCCAGCCCAGGCCCGACAAGTGGGCAGCGCTCTGCGGCGTCATGCTCAGGAGTGAGAGCCGGCCGGCCTTTTTCCCCTTGTGTTCCCGCTGTCCCTTGGCGACCGCCGTATCCAGGGCCTGGAGCAAGCCCGCCCGGGCGACGCCGAAGCCGTCGCAGGCCCCGGCCTTGATCAGGCTTTCAAGCGCCCTTTTGGTCAGGCGGCGCGGGGAAACGCGCCGGCAAAGGTCCAGAAGGGAGGTGAAGGGGCCGTCTTTCTCCCGCGCCTCAATCAGTTCCTGCACCGCTTCCCGGCCCGTGTTTTTGACCGCGCCCAGGCCGAACAGCACCCTGCCGTCCCGGACGGTGAATTTCCAGCGGCTGTGCCCGACGTCCGCGGGCAGGATTTCCACGCCCATGTCCCGGCAGGCCGCCGTGTATTTCAGCAGCTTGTCCTGGTCGGCCATTTCCGATGAGAGCAGGGCGGCCATGAACTCCGTGGGATAATGCGTCTTCAGCCAGGCCGTATGGTAGGAAATCAGGGCATAGGCCGCCGAGTGCGATTTGTTGAAGCCGTACTCGGCGAATTTTTCCATGAGGGAAAATATCTCTTCGGCCTTGGCGCCGGGAACCCCGCGCCGCGCCGCGCCGCTGATGAAGCGCGAACGTTCCGCGGCCATGGCCGCCGGGTCTTTCTTGCCCATGGCCCTGCGCAGCAGGTCGGCGCCGCCGAGGCTGTAGTTGCCCGCCAGGCGCGCGATCTGCATGACCTGTTCCTGGTAGACGATGACCCCGTAAGTGTCTTTGAGGCATTCCTCCAGTTCCGGCAGCGGGTAGCTTACAGTCTCTTTGCCGTGTTTGCGCCGGATGAACTCCGTGACCATGCCCGAACCCAGGGGGCCCGGCCGGTACAGGGCCAGCATGGCGATGATGTCCTCAAAGCCCGTCGGCTTGAGCTGTTTCAGGTAGCGGCGCATGCCCGCGCTTTCCACCTGGAAGACGCCGTCCGTGTTTCCCCGCGAATACAGCGCGTATGTGTCCGGGTCGTCCAGGGGCAGGGAGTCGAGGTCGGGGACTTCCCGGCCGCCGGCGCGGATGTTGTCCAGGGTTTCGGCGATCACGGTCATGTTGCGCAGGCCGAGAAAATCGAATTTCACCAGTCCGACCTTTTCCACCATCTTCATGTCGAACTGGGTGACGATGTCGTTTTCGCCCTTGCCCCGGTACACGGGCAGGTATTCGACCATGGGCCTGTCCGAGACGACCAGCCCGGCGGCGTGTATGGAGGCGTGGCGCGACAGCCCTTCCAGACGCATGGAGGTATCCAGGAGTTTGCGGGTCGCCGGGTCGGACGCGTAGAGCGCGCGAAGTTCGCTTTCCTGCTCAAGCGCCTTGCGGATGGTCATCTTCAGGTCGGTCGGGATGAGTTTGGCGATGCGGTCCGTTTCCCCGTAAGTCATGCCGAGAGCCCGGCCCACGTCGCGCACGGCGGCCCTGGCCAGCATTTTCCCGAAAGTGGTGATCTGGGAAACCGAATCCGCGCCGTACTTGCGGTGCATGTAGTCGATGACCGCCTGCCGTTTCGCTTCACAGAAATCCACGTCGATATCCGGCATACTGACGCGTTCGCTGTTCAGAAAGCGTTCGAAGAGCAGGTCGTAGGGAATGGGGTCCAGGTTGGTGATGCGCAGGGCGTAGGCGACGAGGGAGCCGGCGGCGGACCCGCGTCCCGGTCCTACCGGGATGCCGTTGTCTTTGGCCCAGTTGATGAAGTCCTGCACAATGAGGAAATAGCCCGCGAAGCCCATGGAGCAGATGACGTCCAGTTCATGCTCCAGCCGGTCCCTGTACATCCGCGCGTCCGCGTCGCCGGCCGCGCGCCGTTCCAGCCGCCGTTCCAGACCTGCGCGGGCCAGCCTGCGGAATTCCTCCTCCGGGCTGACGCCGCCGCTGAGTTCATAGACGGGGAAATGGTAGCGCCCGAAGCTGAACGCGTAGTCGCCGCACTGCTCCGCTATGCGCAGGGAGTTGTCCAGGGCCTGCGGCAGACCGGCGAAATCCGCGGCCGCCTGCTCCGGGCTTTTGTAATACAGTTCGCGGGTTTCAAAGCGCATGCGCTCCGTATCCGTGATTTTTTTCCCGGTCTGTATGCAGAGCAGCACGTCGTGCGCATCGGCGTCGTCGGCGTTCAGGTAATGGCAATCATTGGTTGCGACTACGGGCAGGTCCAGTTTTTCGCCGATTTCGAGCAGGGCCGTGTTGATTTTTTTCTGGATATCCAAGCCGTTGGATTGCAGTTCAAGATAGAAGCGGCCGGGAAAGATGCCGGCGTACTCGCGGGTCTGTTCCAGTGCGGCGTCCATGCCGAGCTTGAGGAAGGTCCGGGGAATTTCGCCCGCCATACAGGCGGAAAGGGCGATGATCCCTTCCGACATTTCGCGCAGCAGATGCTTGTCCACGCGCGGTCTGCGGTAGAAGCCGTGCAGGTGCCCGTGCGACACCAGCTTGACCAGATTGTGATATCCGGCCGCGTTTTGCGCCAGAAGCACGAGGTGAAAGCGCAGCGGGCCGCGTTCGGGGCTTTTGTCCCGGTGGTCGGGACAGGTGTACACCTCGCAGCCGATGACGGGCTTGATGCCGAAGTCCTTGGCGGTGAGCCAGAATTTGAGGGCGCCGTAAAGGTTGCCGTGGTCAGTGACGGCCGCTGCGGGCATGCCGAAGTCCCTGGCCCGCGCGCAGAGGTCGTGGAGGCGTATGGCGCCGTCCAGCAGGCTGTATTCACTGTGGCAGTGCAGATGGACAAAATCAGGCATGATACGTCGCAGGCGGTTTCAGGCGGACAAAACAGGTACGGGGGGTTGCCCGCGCATTCATACCAAGTTGACGGCAACAGGCAGTTATTTTATAAAAATCTGCTAAATTTATCAGTATAATATGATGGATATTTCATCAAATTTACACTGTATTGATTGCAACCTGCCATCATTGATTGCAACCTGCCATCAGATGCCCGCGGCCGTCAGATCGCCGGCTTCGTTGCAGCCCAGTATCGGCCCCTTGCGGCTCGCGGCGGCCGTATCGGCCGTGCGCCGGCCGGCGCGGAACACGGCGCGCACGGATTTTTCCACGGCGTCGGCCGCTTCCGGCAGTCCCAGAGTCAGACGCAGCATCATGGCCAGGGACAGTATGGCGGCAAAGGGATTGGCCCTGTCCAGCCCGGCTATATCCGGGGCCGACCCGTGTACCGGCTCGTACAGTCCGATGCCGCCGTCTTTCGGCGCTCCGCTCAGGGAAGCCGAGGGCAGCATGCCCAGCGAGCCGGTCACAGCCGCGGCCTCGTCGGAGAGGATGTCCCCGAACAGGTTGCCGGTCAGGATGACGTCGAACTGCGCCGGGTTGACGACAAGCTGCATGGCGCAGTTATCCACGTACATGTGCGTCAGTTCCGTGTCCGGGTAATCGCGGTGCGTTTCTTCCACGACGTCGCGCCAGAGGCGGCCGACGTGCAGGACGTTGCTTTTGTCCACGGAGCAGACGCGCCCGCGCCGGGAACGCGCGGTCGAGAAGGCGACGCGGGCGATGCGGCGCACCTCGTCCTCGCTGTAAATCATGGTGTTGAAGGCCACGCGCCGGCCTTCGCGGCGTTCTTCGCCTGCGGGCAGGCCGAAATACACGTCGCCGGTCAGTTCGCGCACCACCAGCAGGTTCACGCCCTTTTCCACGGCGCGCGGGTGCAGGGCGGAAAGTTCGGCCAGTTCCGGCAGCACGCGCGCCGGGCGCAAATTGGCGAAAAGATTGAGTTCCTTGCGTATGGCCAGAAGTCCGGATTCAGGGCGGACCGGGCTTTTGTCCCACTTAGGGCCGCCGACGGCTCCGAGCAGCACGGCATCGGCCTTCCTGCACGCCGCAAGGGTGGCAGCCGGAAGCGCTTCTCCCGTTGCGTCAAGGGCGGCGCCGCCGATCAGGCATTCTTCCGTATCAAACGACAGTCCGAATTTTTTCTCGACCGCCCGCAGCGCTTTCACGCACTGGGCGACGACTTCCGGGCCTATACCGTCTCCGGGCAGCAATACTATGCGTTTGTTCACCTGAATTTCCTTTATGGTCTGAAGCCGTTCCCTTCAGCGCGCATCCCGGAGGGGAGCCGGCGCAAGGCCGGCTGGGGAAATCATCAGCCTTACGCCTGCTCAGGCCGACCCCGGCAGGGTTCGGGACAGAGTCCCGGCATCCGGAGGCAATAAAATAAAATCCATATTGAAAGGCTCTATGCGGCGCCGGCCGCGCGCGCGGCGAGGCGTATTTTCACGAAGCCGGTCAGCCCTCCGGCGTCCAGAATCGCGCGCATGCCTTCGGGTATCGGCGGAAACGCGATGCGTTTCCCGCTGCGTTTGTTGAAGATTGTGCCGGCGTCCAGGTCCGCTTCAAGTTCGTCGCCTTCCCTGAACCCGGCGAAGTCGTCGCCGACTTCAAGGGGGATAAGGCCGGTATTGAAGGCGTTGCGGTAAAATATGCGGGCGAAGCTGTGGGCGATGACCACCTGTATGCCCGCGCCGAGTATGGCGACCGGCGCGTGTTCCCGCGAGGAGCCGCAGCCGAAGTTGCGCCCGGCGACGAGCAGTGTCGCGCCGGGCCTGATGTTGTTTTTCCAGGCCGGGTCCAGGCCGTCCATGCAGTGCCGGCCGAGTTCTTCCGGGTCCGAGCTGACAAGATAAATCGCCGGGATGATGGCGTCCGTGTCGATATGGTCGCCCACTACCAGACTTTGTCCCGTGTATTGCATTGAAATTTCCTTTGCGTCAGAGCGCGGCCGGGTCGGTAATGACGCCGGTCACGGCGGACGCCGCGGCCACGCGCGGGCCGGCGAGGTAGACTTCGGATTGCAGGCTGCCCATGCGTCCTCTGAAGTTGCGGTTTGTGGTGGCCAGGGCGCGTTCGCCTCCGGCCAGGATCCCCAGGTGCCCGCCCAGGCAGGGGCCGCAGGAGGGCGGGCCGATGATGCAGCCGGCGTCGATGAAGGTCGTCATCAGCCCTGCTTCCAGCACGCTTTTCCAGACTCCCGGCGTGGCGGGCAGGATGATGCAGCGCAGTCCTTTTTTTACTTTGCGTCCGGCGAAGATTTCCGCGGCGTCCAGCATATCGCTGAGGCGCCCGTTGGTACAGGAGCCGATGACCACCTGGTTGAGGGTCACGTCCTTGAGCGCGGACACCGGTTTGACGTTTTCGGGCAGGTGCGGGCAGGCGACAAGGGGTTCCATGCCCGTGACGTCTTTGCGGATATGCCGTTCGTAGCGCGCGCCGGGGTCCGGGCGGATTTCGCGGTCCCCCGCGCGCCCGGCCTTGCGACAGTATTCCAGGGTGCGGGGGTCGGCGGCGAAGAGTCCGGCTTTGGCCCCGGCTTCGACGGCCATGTTGGCCATGGTCAGGCGTCCTTCCACGGGCAGGGCGTCGACGACCGGACCGTCGAATTCCAGGGCTTTGTAGCGCGCCCCGTCGACGCCCAGTTCGCCTATGGTCCACAGGATAAGGTCTTTGCCGCCGACGTTGGGGCCGAGCCGGCCGTCGAAGGTGACGCGGATGCTTTCCGGCACTTTGAACCAGCTTTCGCCGAGGGCCATGCCCGCCGCTACGTCCGTGGAACCCATGCCTGTGGCGAAGGCGCCCAGGCCTCCGTAGGTGCAGGTGTGGCTGTCGGCGCCGATCACCAGGTCTCCCGGCCCGACGAGGCCCAGTTCGGGCAGCAGGGCATGCTCGACGCCCGCGTCGCCGCCTTCGAAATAGTAGTCAAGGTCCTGGGCGGCGGCAAAACGGCGGCTGATCAGGATTTGTTCCGCCGAGGCCGTATCCTTTTGCGGGACGAAGTGGTCCATGACCAGAACAACGCGGCGTTTGTCGAAGACGCGTTCCGCGCCCATGCCTGCAAAGGCGTTGACGGCGGGGGGAGCGGTAATGTCGTTGGCCAGCACCAGATCCAGGCGGCAGTTGAGGATACGGCCCGGCTCCGCGCCGTCTTCGCCGGCAGGGGTCACGGCGTGCGCGGCCAGAATTTTTTGCGCAAGGGTGAACGCGCTCATGCTTGCTCCTCTTTTTTCGTCCGGCCGCGCATGGCGGCGGCGGGCGTACTTGTGCCTGTCCTTCTTTTTCCTGCAAGGCGGTCCGGCGCGACGGCGGCCGCGTTCACGCGTCTTCTTCTTTTTTCGACAGGCGGTTCAGCGCGTTCAGGTAGGCTCTGGCCCCGGCGTTGACGATATCGGGGTGCGCGCCCCGGCCGACCGCTGTTCTGTTGTTTTCGGAAATGCGGACGGTGACCTCGCCCTGGGCATCGGCGCCGCCGGTGACGGCGTTCACGGAAAACTGCTCCAGCGCGGGACTGCGCCCTGTTGCCTTGTCCACCGCCTTGAAGACCGCATCGACCGGCCCGACGCCGAAACAGACTTCCTGCACCCGTTTGCCGTCCACGTCAAGGACGACGACGGCCGTCGGGGGCAGGCCGGTGTCGCCTGCCTGGACGCCGAGATGCACGAGGGCGTACTTGTCGGGGATGCGGTAGATTTCTTCCAGCACCAGCGCTTCGAGATCTTCGTCATATACGTCTTTCTTGATGTCCGCAAGGCGTTTTACGGCTCCGGTCACCGTGTCTATCTGATCCGGGGCGAGGGAATAGCCCATGGCTTCCAGTTTGTCTTTGACGGCGGTTTTGCCCGAGTGTTTGCCGAGGACGATGGTGTTGCCGGGCAGACCCACGGCATCCGGGGTCATTATTTCGTAGGTAGCGGGATTTTTGAGCACGCCGGCTTGATGGATGCCGGATTCGTGGGCGAAGGCGTTGGCGCCGACAACGGGTTTGTTGCGGGCGATGTTGTGGCCGATGATTCTGGAGAGTTTCCGGGCCGAGGGATAAATCTGTTCCGTGTGTATGCCGTGCGTCAGACCGTAGTAGTCTTTGCGCACGGTCAGGGCCATGATGACTTCTTCGAGGGAGGCGTTGCCGGCGCGTTCGCCTATGCCGCAGACGGTGACTTCGGCCTGGCGCGCGCCGGCTCTGAAGGATGCCAGGGTGTTGGCGACGGCGAGACCGAGATCGTTGTGGCAGTGAATGCTGAGGACGATGCCGGCGGGGACGCGCTCCTTGAGGTAGGCGATGCGGGCGGCGTGTTCGGCCGGTTGGGCGTAGCCGACGGTATCGGGTATGTTCAGGGTTTTCGCGCCTGCGGCGACGGCTGTGCGGCAGGCTTCGACCATGAAGTCCGGGTCGCTGCGCGAGGCGTCTTCGCAGGAAAATTCCACGTTGTCGCAGCATTGCGCGGCGTGGCGCACGCTTTCGTCGATCCGGCGCAGCACCTGATCCGGGGTCATGTTGAGTTTGTGTTCCATGTGGACGGGCGAGGTGGCGATGAAGGTGTGGATGCGTTTCTTTTTCGCGTGGAGCAGCGCCTCGGCGGCGCGGTCGATGTCGGCTGTGCTTGTGCGGGCGAGACTGCACACGGTTGCGCGTTCGACTTCACGGCTGACCGCGGAGACGGCTTCAAAGTCGCCGGCGCCGGAAGCGGCGAAGCCGGCCTCAATGATATCCACGCCGAGCAGGTCGAGCTGGCGGGCCATGCTGATTTTTTCCGAGAGGTTCATGGTTGCGCCGGGGGATTGTTCCCCATCGCGCAGGGTGGTGTCGAAAATGACGATGTGGTTTTTGTCCGCGGTTGTCATGGCGTGTTCCTTATATACCGAGCTGCAGGTTCAGGGATATAATCGGGTATTGGAGCCCTTTGTCGCGCACCGCGCGGCGCAGGTCCCGCTCCATGTTTTCACGTTTGACCGCTGCTTTCATCAAGTAGCGCCGTTCCTGATTGAATACTCCCTTTGTTGTCGCCACGCCTGACGCACCACAGCCGGTACCTTCGGGATTCCGTACCGTGCCTTCCTGCATGGCGGCGGTTGTCTCATACCAAGTTGCATTCAAACGAGTTTGAATGCAAGACGCCGAAGTTTTTGAAAAACAGGCGAAGCCTGATTTTTCAAAAAGTTGCGGGCGTCGGCTTCGCCTCCGCCATACCAATTTGCTTTCTGCTGAAAGCAAATTGGTATCAATCCGCCCTTCTGCTTCCCGTTCCATCGCGAAACTCCGGTTTCAAGCGCACGATGCACGTGCGGAGGACTTTCACCTCCAAGTTCGTGCGCCCTGCCGGGCGCACCAAAAAAAAAACGGCCGCCCTCAGGGGCGGCGCGCACGGACCGCAAAAAGTCGCGGGAAAACCGGGCGCGCGGTCTACAGCAGACCGCGTAGTAGGACGAGGCTGAAAAGCGCGGCAGCGAGGCCGGAAAGGACTGCGCAGGCAAAGGCGGTGGTGCGGCTGGTCATGCCGGCCGCGAGAGCGGCGACGGCGGGGTGTTTTTTGCGTCTTCCGGTATGCCGGTTCATGCCGGTCTCCTTCTCGGGGTTAAGCACATGTACGCGTGAGGCCGCCGCAGGGCCGCAAGGCGACCGTTACTGTTGAACTGTTATGCCTGCTTTTGAAAAAAGTCAAGACAATTTTCAAAAGTGTGTCGAGAGCAGATGATATGACCGGAATAAGCAGCACATGAATTGACCGATGAGGAACCTCTACCACCGCTGACGCATGGGGCTGCACGCCGCCTCCATCCGCCGCGGCTTCCGGGGCGCGGCGGCCTCGCCCGCTGCCGTTCCCAAGCCGGTCGCGTCCGCTCCGAAGCTCTCCGGAGGCGGGCTTTCCATACAGCCGCAGATCAGTTTCAGCGTGTCGTTCCGCGGCGCGCCGAGCTAAGGAGGCGCAGGTTGTCCGCGACGTGACACTGCCGTTCAGGGCATATCTTCTCCCTGGACGACAAGTTCGCTGTAAACCATTTCCTCCGGGCACACGGCTTCAATCATGGACAGGCACTTGGTCATGCGGCTTTCCATATGCCGTTTGTCGTTGCCGACGGACACAACGGCCAGACGCAGGCGGTCCCTGTCGTTTTCGCTGTCCACCTCGGCAACGCTCACATTGAAGCGGTCGCGGACTTTGCGCTTGAGGCTCAGGGCCACACGCCGTTTGTCTTTCAGGCTTTCGTTGCCGTGCAGGATGAACTCCACGCCGAGTATGCCGATAATCATACGCCCCGCGCCCGCTTATCCGGAAACGGTATTACAAGGTAGCCGCCTCCTCGACCGTTTCAAATGCTTCAATGACGTCTCCCACCTTGAGGTCATTGAAATTGTCGATGCCTATGCCGCATTCGTAGCCCTTGACCACTTCGCGCACATCGTCCTTGAAACGGCGCAGCGAGGAAACCTTGCCGTTATGCACGACCACGCCGTCACGCAACAGACGCAGGCCGGCGTTGCGCACAATCTTGCCGTCCGCCACGCGGCAGCCGGCAATGACGCCGATTTTGGGCACCGTAAAGAGTTCCCGGACCTCGGCCGTCCCCAGAAAGACCTCGCGCTCGACCGGGGCCAGCATGCCTTCCATGGCCCCGCGCACGTCTTCCACCAGTTTGTAGATGATGTCGTAGAAGCGGATGTCGACCTTTTCCTGCTCGGCCAGTTCCCTGGCCTTGACCGAAGGACGCACGTTGAATCCGATGATGATGGCCTCCGAGGCCGAGGCCAGTAGAACATCGGATTCCGAGACCGCTCCCGTGCCGCCGTGAATGACGCCGATGCGCACCTTGTCCGTGGACAGCTTGAGCAGGGCGTCGCCGATGGCTTCCAGTGAACCCTGCACGTCGGCCTTGATGACCAGGCTGAGTACGCGGGCTTCCGTATCGCCGGCCTTGCGGGCCAGGAAGGTTTCCAGGGTCACTCTGGATTCCTTGGCCAGTTCGCGGTCCCGCTGCTTGAGGGTGCGGGATTCGGCGATGCGCCGGGCCGACTTTTCGTCCGTGATGACGATGAATTCCTCGCCCGCTTCAGGTACGCCTTCAAATCCCTGGACCTCCACAGGCATTGACGGGCCCGCTTCCTTGACCTTTTTGCCCTGGTCGTTGAACATGGCGCGCACACGCCCGGAATGCACCCCGCAGATGAAGCTGTCCCCGAGTTTCAGCGCTCCCTGCTGGATGAGCACGGTGCCGAGCGCGCCCCGGCCCTTGTCCAGCCGCGCTTCCACGATATGCCCCAGCGCCGGGCGCTTGGGGTTGGCCTTGAGTTCCAGGATTTCCGCCTGCAGGGCCAGCACTTCCAACAACTCGTCGAGACCCTGACGCGTTTTGGCGGACACATAGCTGAAGGTCGTATCGCCGCCCCATTCTTCCGAAACCAGCCCGAGTTCGGAGAGTTCCCGTCGCACGCGGTCGGTGTCGGCGCCCGGCTTGTCTATTTTATTCACGGCCACCATGATCGGCACGCCGGCCGCGCGGGCGTGGCTGACGGCCTCGCGGGTCTGCTCCATGACTCCGTCGTCCGCGGCCACCACGAGCACGACGATATCCGTGACCTCCGCGCCGCGCGCCCGCATGGCGGTAAAGGCTTCGTGTCCGGGGGTATCCAGAAAGACGATTTCACCCTTCTTGGTCTTGACGTGGTACGCGCCTATGTGCTGCGTGATGCCTCCGGCTTCGCCCGAAGCCACCGAAGACTTGCGCACGGCGTCCAGAAGCGAGGTTTTGCCGTGATCCACATGGCCCATGATGGTCACCACAGGAGGACGCACAACATAGTCCTCGCGGTTTTCGTCAAAATGTCCCTGCTGGGCGTCGATGATATCCTGCTCGGAAAAGCCTGTTTTTTCAATTTCATAGCCGAATTCACCGGCGACAAGGACGGCGGTGTCGATGTCCATGCTCTGGTTGATGGTGGCCATGATGCCGAGACCGAAGAGCACCCTTATGATTTCGCCGGACTTGAGCCCCATCTGGTGGGCGAGATCCGAGACGCGGATGAATTCATCCACCCGGATTTTACGCTTGACGGCCTTGACCGGCTGCGTACCGCCCAGGGGCGCGACTTCCTTGCTTTTACGCGCCTTGCGGCGCGGGACGGTTCTGCTCCAGCCGCGGTCGTCGTCCGCAGCCCGGCCGCGGCCCGCAAATTCGACCGTTCTGCGGCCTTTGCCGCGGTTTCTGCGGGCTTGTTCGCCTTCCTGCGGAGGGAGGGATGGAGCGCCTTTTGCCGCCCCGGCGCCGCCCGCGCGGGCGGGGCCTTTGCGTTGTCCGGGGCGGTCCGGCCGGTCGGGCCGGGCGGCCGCGCCGGCTGTGCCGGGACGTCCGCCCGGGGCGGTCCGGCGCGCTCCCGGCGCCGGCCTGGGACGACCCGCGCCGGGCGTCTTTGCGGCATCAGGACGGGAAATGACGCGCACTCCGGCAGTGTCCGCATTGTCCTCGCGGCCGCCGTCGGCATCGGGACGCGCGCTCAGGAGCGGCGCCGAGGATATGGCCCGGCCGTCGGCGTGGCGCTCGGGTTCGGCGGAAAAAGCGGCCCCCCGCGCGGGAGCGGATCTCCTGCGTTCTTCGCGTTGCGGGGCGGCAGGCACTTCCGGCGTTGCGGCGGCGGGCTCCGGCGCAACGGGAGCGGCATCGGCCGGAAGCGGCTCCGGAAGCGGGTCCGGGGCCGGCCCGGCCTGTCCGGTCGTTGCGGTCCGCGCCGGCATGGACACGATGCGGGCAGGCGGCGTTTCTTTGCCGCCGCGCCGGCGCTCCCGTTTTCCCGCACGGGGCGCCGCTGTTTCCGTTTTGTCTTCAACGGCGGCGGAGGCTCTCTGCGTATCGTCATCGGCAGGGGGAAGCTGCGTTTCCGGCGTTGTTTCCGGCGTTGTTTCCGGCGCTTCCGCGGCCGGGGACCGGGACATTTCCGGCGCAGCGCCGTCCGCGGCGCGGCGCTCCGTTCCGGACTCCGCGGCGCGGGGGCGGCGGCGCACCCTGACTTCCTGCCTGTCCGGTTCCGGAGGAGGAGAAATCTTGTTGCGCAGGCGCGCGGCTTCCGCCTCCGAGACGCTGCTGCCCGCGACTTTGGCCGGGATGCCCAGATCCCTGGCCGCAGCCAGGACATCTTTGCTGCCGACGCCGAGTTCGTCCGCCAGTTCTTTAATTTTTTTTCTCTCGTCGCTCATAATGCCCGCCTCTTTCTCCTTTTCGCGCCGCGTTGCGCGAAAGCCTCACCGCACTGCGCATCGGGACAGTGATAGACCCCCCGACCGGGGGCTTTTTGCGCGGCATCCGGCACAGGCGCCGCTGCATCGGCCGCGCAGGTGTAGCGCAGCAGTTCGCTTTTGGGCCTGCGCTTTTTGCAGACGGCGCACATGCGCATCGGGATGTGTCCGCTCACTTCGTTTCCGCGGGCTTGTCCGCTTCCGCCGCGTTTTCCGCTTCCGCCGCGCCGGCCGCCGCACTGTCGCCGGCCGCGCCGCGCGTTGCGGCTGCGTCTTCGCCGGCATCGGCCGCACCGTTTCCGCCGGCTGTTTCGGCCGCCGCTGCGCCGTTTGCGTCCGCCGTATCCGGCGCGTCCGCGCCGTCCGCGTCCTCTTTCTCCACGGACGGCCGCAGGAAGTTGACGGCCGCGCGCAGGTTGCCGAGCTTTTTCCCGGTCATTCCGGTAACGGCCAGAAGTTCTTCATCCGAGGCAAGGCTTACGGCCTCAAAGCTCACAAGCCCGGCGGCCGCGAAGTTTTCAGCGGGCACTTCCGCAACGGCGGCCAACTGTTCCAGGCCCCGGCCGATGGAGTTGGCCTCATTGTAGCGCGTTTCGGTATAGATATCGATTTTCCAGCCCAGGAGCTTGGCGGCGAGTTTGACGTTCTGGCCTTTGCGGCCGATGGAGCTGGTCAGTTGGTCGTCGGGCACGATGACTTCCAGCAGCCCCTCGGTTTCGTCCACGACGATGCGCGAGATGACGGCAGGGGAGAGCGCGTTGCGCGCGTAGGCGGCGATGTCCGGGCTCCAGACCACGATGTCGATGCGTTCGCTGCGCAGCTCCTGCACGATGTTCTGGATGCGCGAGCCGCGCACCCCGACGCAGGCGCCCACGGGGTCCACGTCCCGTTCCCGGCTGAGAACGGCCACTTTGGCCCGGCTGCCGGGGTCGCGGGCCACGCCCATGATTTGCACTATGCCGTCGTCCACTTCCGGCACTTCGCGCTTGAAGAGGGCCGCCATGTAGTCGCGGTGCGACCTGGAGACGATGACCTGCGGACCGCGTCCTTCCTTGCGCACTTCGATAAGCAGGGCCTGGACCCGGTCGCCCCGCTTGTAGTGCTCGCGGGGAATCTGCTCTTCCTTGGGCAGCAACGCTTCGGTGCGCCCGAGGTTGATGATCCAGCCCGCCTTGTCCCTACGCTGCACGATGCCGGAGACGATTTCGTTGATGCGGTCCTTGTATTCATCAAAAATAATGCCCTGCTCGGCGTCGCGCATGCGCTGGATGATGACCTGCTTGGCGCTTTGCGCGGCAATGCGCCCCAGATCCTCGACCTTCAGGCGGAACCCCATTTCGTCGTCAAGACGGATGCTCGGGTCATGCTTGCGGGCCTCCTCAAGGGACACCTGGACGCTTTCGTCCTCCACCTCCTCGACCACGATTTTGTACTGGAAGACATCAATATCCCCGGTCTCTTCGTTGAAAGAGATTTCGACGTCGATGTCTTCGCCGAATTTACGCAGGACCGAGGTACGGACGGCTTCTTCCAGGGTTTCGATCAGCATGGCCCGGTCCAGGCCTTTGTCCTTGCTGATTTGATCGATAGCTTTCTTGAGTTCGAGGCCCATCGGAGAAGCTCCTCATGCTTTATTTTTACCGCCCCGTCCGGACGATTTTTTGTCGGGAAACAGCGGAACGAGACGGACTTTTGCGGCATCGGCAAAGGTAAAGCGCAGCACGGCGTCCGCATCGGGGTTGCGTTCATCGCCGACACGGAGGACGAAGTCGGCGCCTTCACTGCCGAGCAGGACGCCCCTGAAGCGCTTTCTGCCCGGAAAGGCCGGGTCCGGGGCGCGCAGGGTCACCTCCACGCAGTGTCCCGCGGCCTGTTCAAGCCTGTCGGCGTTGAAAAAGGTGCGGTCCAAGCCCGGCGAGGACACTTCCAGCACATAGGGGCCGGGCATGAGGTCCTCGGCGTCCAGGGCGAGGCCGAGCAGGCGGGAGAACTCCGCGCATTGTTCCACGCCCGCTCCGTGGACAGGGTCCGCCGCGCCGGAGTTATCCGGGCCTGCGTTGCCGGGGCCGGCAACGTTTCGGCGGGAGTCCGGCCCGTCTTTTTTCTCATTTTCCACGAATACGCGCACGCCGAAACGGCCGGAGTGCATCAGTTCGACCCCCCATAGCGCAAGGCCTGTGCTGCGCGCCAGGGGCGCGGCCAGCGCCGTTACTGCTTCCGTCAATGTTTCGTGCGTCATGCCGGTTCGATTCCGCCAAAAAAAAGGGAGGCCGCAGGGCCACCCTCAAGAAGCCCGCAGGCCCGCAAGGATGTTTGCACTCCACCGCCGGCGGAGGCGCCGGAACATCCCGGCGGACCGGGCTGTTATGTGGAGCGTTCTTACACCTGAGGGAAGAGGTTTGCCGATTTCCGCCGAAATCGGCAAATTACGCTTACGCCTTCGCAGCGGACGTCCGCCCTCGCTGTCACCGGGGCCTTTCCCAAAGTGGAAAAACCTGAACATACGATGATGCTTGTGTAAACAGCGCGCACATATCCTGTATCCGCGCCGCCGTCAAGGGCTTTTCACGGGAAAAAAGCCTGCGGCCGGCCCTCCCGTTGCAGAAGCGCGCCCGGCCGGGCCGGTGTTTTGCCGAAAATACGCGCAGTTCCGCATCTTCGCGCATAACAATTCTCGGCGTTTCCCGGCGCAACGTCGGCAAATAGCCGGCGACAACGCGCTGAAAAGGAGCCGGCCGGGGCGCCGGGAAAGCATAGGCCGGGGCGCCGGGAGACAGTCACGCGTTTTCCGCGTCTCCGTCGTTGATATCCCAATCCGCCGCCTTTCCGGTCGCCGTGCGGGGCAGACGTTTGCCGAAACGGATGGACTTGGGCCGCGCCGCGGGCTCAAGCCCGGCGGTCAGCCGCCGCAATTCGCGCATAAGGCGCGTGGCGGCGATAGTGTCCCGGCGCGGCACGACAAACGCCTTCAGGCGCGATCCCTCCTCCTGGCGCATCAGGCGCACGACGCAATCCGCCACCAGCGGATGCCCGCGCAGCACCTCGGCCACCTGTTCCGGAAACACGTTGATGCCCGCCACCTGCACGGCCTTATCCTTGCGCTGCCGGGGTTCGAAGTGCCGTTCATCCCGCCAGGCGAGGTGATCCGGCAGCGGCAGCGGCTTGCCGTGCTCTCGCCGTATTGCCCATTCTTCCCCGCCTTCCGGCCCGGGCAGGGCAACGCGCCGCCAGTGCGGCAGCAAGCTGTATATCCCGCGGCATTCCCGGCGTATACCCACCGCGCCGAATTCTGTGGCCCCGTAAATCTCCGTCATGCCCGCGCACAGCGGCTGCGCGCCGTCCGGTCGCGCGGCCAGAAGACCTTCAATTACTTCGGGGGGGCACGGCGCGCCTGAAGTCACACCGCGGATTTCGGGCGGCAGAAGCGGCGGGCGCTGCCCGGAACACATGTCCAGAACGGATTTCCAGAACACGGGAAAGGCCAGAATCAGATCGCCCGGCCGGAGCGCTCTGAAAAAATCTTCCGAGGGCAGAGGATGCCTGTCCACAACCTCAATGCCCAGGATGCGGGGCAACATGACGGCAAAGGCGAATCCGAAAATGTGATGCACGGGCATAACCGACACGACACGCTTCGTATCCGCGAAAAAAGGCGCCAGACTTTGCGCTTCCTCTGTCAGTTCCTGCGCGGTAAAGCTGTGGGATACGGGCGGCCCCGAACTGCCGGAGGTGCAGAAAACGATATTCGTGCGCCCTTGCCCGACCGAACCACGACAGATATGCTCGGCCCACTGCTCATAGGTAGCCGGTTTTGCAAGCGCGAATGCTTCCTCATCGTCCAGTCCGAAAAAACCGGCGACCGCTTCGGCCGCGATGCGCCTGCGTTCCTCAGGCAGTTCGCGCGGCTGCAGGAGTTCCGCGGACATGACCGATACGCGCGCGACAGGCAGGGCCAGACTGCGCACGATGCGGCAACAGTCCGCCTGTTCCACAGGGAAAGTCATAATGCTCCTCCTCCGTTTTCAGCCTGCCGGACATACAGACAGTCTGTCCTGCCCCACACACAGGCAAAAGCGCGCTGACGGGACAGAAACCCGGGACAGGGTCAGGTTCGTGAAAATTCGGCGCGGCCGGAAGCCGGCCGGAGACCGGATGCGCCCACAGCGTGCGCGGCGCAAAGGACGGCGGCAACGGCTTAAATTCCCCTCCCCGCGGCAGGGCGCGCAACGTGCCCCGCAGACAGTGCCCTGCGGCCGTGATCCGCCTCATGCCGCTTATTGCGACAGGCCCGGCCCGGCGCCCGGCATCGCGTCTTTGCGTGTTTCAATATACCTGACGAGGGTCTCGACCGAGGCGAACGCGTTCCGGGCGGCGTCAATATCTTCAATGATCACGCCGAATCGGCGCTGCAACAGCACCGTAAGTTCAACGGCGTCCAGAGAATCAAGCCCCAATCCCTCCCCGAACAGCGGGGCCGCATCGTCGATATCGTCGATACCGATGTCTTCCAGCCGGAGTTCCTTGATCAGCTCTTTTTTGAGAACAGTACGGGTATCCATGCTGCTTCAACTCTCCCAGAGATCGTAAAAGTTGAAAATTCTGTACGGGTTGTCGCGAACGAAACTTTCAAGGGCGGAAGCGAAGCGTTGCCCGTAAGCCGGCGATACGCCGGCGCCTGAAAAAGTCGCCGAAACAGCCTGCTCCGCGCTTCCTTCGACACGGTCGCCCATCATGCGCAACGCTTCACCTTGGCGCAAAAGTCGCAGCAAGGCAAGAACCGTTTCCGGTTCTCATCGGTCAACTGCTGTTCCATGCTGTGTCCAAACTGTATGAGCATGTATCGCTTATCATTACGACGAATCTGAACTTCGGCGAATGGCCGCAAGTCTTCGGCGACGCCAAAATGACCACCGCCCTGCTGGATCGTGTGACGCATCACCGCGAAATAATTGAAATAGGTAATGAAAGCCGTCGCTTGCAACGCCGTCTTTCGCGAAAGGACGAGCACGAGTGAGAGGCGCAGGGGGGAAGAGAGGCGTAGCGTAGCGAAGCCTCTCTTCCCCCCTCCCTCAAAAAAAAACACTTTGTGCCCTTGAATAATGACACCCGGAGTGGGTTACTTTCGGATGCACATGGCGGGTCAAATTTCAATGCCGATTGACACCGGAGCCGTCACAGCAGCAATCGCCCTTGTGCCTATTAAGGAAAAAATGTACTTTTCCAGTCTGGCGAGAATTTTATCGCTGTGGCCCGGTACCCAGGAATCTTTATGCTTGGCGAACCATTCGCGCGCGATAATTTCAAAAGTATTCTCTGTTTCAGCCTTCACGGCGGCCTTGACGGCTTGCCTATGCGCGCCGGGATCGATGCCCTTGGCAAGCTGTTCCTTGGCTTCTTCCCGTCGGGCACGGGCATCTTTCAAAGAGACGGCAGGGTAAGCGCCGAAGGACAAGAGCTTTTGCTTGCCGCCGAAACGGTAGCCCATGTGCCGCAACATTCCCCCGGCAGAAGGCGAGCCGGTCGCCGTCACGTGGATAAACAGTCCGCCGCCGTCGGAAATCTTCTGAACCTTGCCGGTCGGCTTGATGTTTCTCAGAAAAGTATCGGTCAGCTTGTTCATGTTGATACCCTCCCCGCTGTTGATGGTATAGCCGGCAGCCCGCCCGCGCATTATACCGGCTTGGGCTGGAAATCGTTGTCCCGCAAAGCAAAGGCGGCTGTTGGTATGAAACTTTTTCAAGCCCCCGTTACCTGCAAACATACCAGCTTTTCGCTGGTATGTTCATAGATTTTCCTGAACGGGGAGAGACGAGCTGTTCTCAGAAAAGCTAAGTCCCGCAACGTCTTCTAGTCATTGCGGGACTTTTGTGGACAAGAATTGGTGGGCCATCAGGGAATCGAACCCCGAACCAACTGATTAAGAGTCAGCTGCTCTACCAATTGAGCTAATGACCCGAAGTCCTTTCTGCTTATCAGAGCCGGGAGAAATGTCAATATGCCCGGCGCGGCGTTCCGCACATCGGCCCGCGCGGAGCGGGCCTTGCACCGCAGGGCTGTTCCGCGTGTCAAGGGCATTTGGACAAGGAAATTCATATGAAAGTATTGCTTACCAATGACGACGGCATACGCGCCGTGGGGCTGCGCGTCCTGTACAAGGCCCTCGTGGAGGAGGGCCACGAGGTGCGCGTTGTTGCCCCCATGACCGAACAATCGGCTGTGAGCAGTTCCATCACCATGTTGAGCCCGTTGCGCGCCGTATTCGTTGAAGAAGAGCATGTTTCCGGATACGGAGTCTTCGGCACGCCCACCGACTGCGTAAAACTCGGCATGTCCCAACTCATGGACGGGTTTACCCCGGACGTAGTTCTTGCCGGCATCAACGCCGGCGCCAACGTCGGCCCGGATATTTTTTATTCCGGCACGGTGGCGGCGGCGATTGAAGCGGCCTGTCAGGGCATGCCCGCCCTGGCCGTATCTTACGACAACTTCCGCCCCGCGGGCATAGACGCCCACGCGCGCTACGCCGTTGCCGTGATGGAGCGCGTTCCCTGGGACAAAGTCCCCTCCCGCCGGGTCATCAATTTGAATATGCCCGACCGCCCCGTTGCGGAATTCAGAGGTCTGGCCGTCTGCCCCCCGACAACAGCCGCCTGGGACGATTTCTACCTCAGGCGCGAAGACCCGCGCGGAAGGACGTACTGGTGGCTGGACGGCAAAATTCCGGACGAATCTGTGACGGCGGAATCGGACAAGGCCCTCCTGAAAGAAGGCTGGGCTACCCTGACTCCCCTGAAATGCGATTTTACCGATACGGAGACTCTTGAAATTCTGCTCCGTCTGCCCGACAGGCTCCCCTGACGCCGTTCCGGTCCTTTTTTTGCGCCGGTCTTACAGCAATTCTAATTATGGCTCCTTGTCGCCTTGGATGTGGTTTTGCAGCCTCGGCTGGTGGGATAAAATGCCGATTCAGTGGGAATAAGGGGCGATATTCCTTCGATTCAATCGGCTCG
>JAISMY010000076.1 GCA_031276485.1 Desulfovibrio sp.
CAGCAATTCTAATTTTAGACTTTTTTGAAAAAATTTTCCCACCTGAGCCGATTGTACCGAAAAAAAAAGTCCGTTATTCCCACAGAATCGGCTTTTTGTCCCGCCGGACAATGCTGCAAAACCACAGCCAGGGCCATAATGAGAACTGCTGTGCTTCGGGCATGGTCATTGACGCCCGGCGCGCAAAGGCATATACTTGAAAAATAACGGTGATGGAAGCTTCCCGCAGTCTGTGACCGCAGTCTGTGACGGATTCCCGCAGTCTGTGACGGAGCCTTGACGGCATTCGGCACAAGCGGATTCCGAAACAGCCTGTGCTAATTTTTTTTCAGGATTCATTACGTGAGCGATACCACAGCGGTTACCGGCTCGGGCGCTGCGCGGGCAGGCGCCGGTTCCGCACGCAAGTCCTCCGCTGCGTACTCCGACTCGGTTGATGTCCATGACGTGATAGGCGCGGACAAAGTATACTCCGCCGCCGCTTTGGCCGCGCTCTCGGGCGTATCTCCCAGGGAGCCGGCGCGCGGCCGGGAAAGCCTTGCGGTATGGCGTCCGGCGGTCGAGTCGTTCGCGCCGGATATATTTGAAACGGCACAGGTGCAAAAGATCGGACGGGGCTACTTTCGCGGTATTTCCGGCGAAGTCTCGGCCCCCCCGCTTCAGGAAAAAAAAGCGGACGCCCCGGCCCCAAAGCCGGGCAAGCCGCCCGCCGCCTCACGCGCGCCCGAACGCAATGCCGCCCTTTCCCCAGCCGCTGAACCGTCGAACAGGACCGCCGCCTCGCGCGCGCCCGAACGCAATGCCGCTGCCGGGAACGCGCTCCGGCAGGATGCCCCGGCGACAGCCGCCGGCGCTGAAGCGCCTGTTTCCGCAGCAGCCCCCAACGCGCCGGGAACCGGCGGGCAGAAAAGATCAACCCGCGCGCCGGACGCAGCCCCGGACAAAAAGAGCGCGGGAGCGAAGCCCCCGGCAACCGTTGCCGCCGGAGCCGGCAGGCAGGACGACCCGGCACTGGCCGCCCTGGAAGAACCCTCCTCAGCCCGTCCGCATCCGCGCGCACCGGAACTCCCCGACGCCAAGGCGCTGGACCCCAACGCCGACGACCGCCTGGCGGCCGGCCTGCGCGCGCCCGACCCCGCCGACAATCTGGTCGCCGGATCCTCCGTGCCCGATCCCGCCGATGTCGATTACGACCCGCCGCTCATCCAGTGCCTGGCAGGGCTGTTCAAACTCTTCGGCAAACCCGTATCCACCCGCCTGCTCATAGCGGGATTGCCGAAAACCTCCGGCCCCCTGCACCCTTCCGCCGCCCTGCGCGCGGCGCGATCCGCGGGCATGCAGGCCAAAACGGTCTTCAGGCCGAGCCTGTCCTCCATTTCCAACCTCACCTTGCCCTGCATCCTGCTGCTGCGCGGCGACAAGGCCTGCATACTCAAGGCGCTGGAAGAAAAAACGGCCGAAGTGCTTTTCCCGGAAAACAGCATGGAGCCGCGCAGCATAGCGCGCAACGCCCTGGAAGACGAATACCTGGGCTACGCGGTGTTCGCCAAGCCGGAGCCGAAACTGGATAAACGGGCCGGGAGCATCAAGCTGCTGGACGACAAACGCTGGTTCTGGGGAACCCTTTTCCACTTTCTGCCCATTTACAAGCATGTCTTCGGGGCGAGCATTCTTGTCAACCTGCTGGCCATCTGCGGTCCCCTGTTCTTCATGAACGTCTATGACCGCGTGGTGCCCAATCATGCCGTGGATACGCTGTGGATGCTGGCGCTGGGCATAATCATAGCCTATGTGTTCGATTTCCTGCTCCGCAACCTGCGCAGCTATTTCGTGGACGTGGCCGGACGCAACGCCGACATCGTCCTGGCCAGCAGGCTCATGCAGCACCTGCTGGCCATGCGCCTTGACGTGAAACCCGATTCCACAGGCTCTCTGGCGAACAACCTGCGCGAATTCGAATCCCTGCGCGACTTTTTCGGCTCGACGACCCTCATGGCCCTGGTAGATCTGCCCTTTCTCGTCTTCTTCATCGTGCTGGTCGTGATCATAGGAGGCCCCATAGCCGTCATTCCCGTAACCGCCGTGCCCATTGTGGTCTGCGCGGGCATTTTCATGCAGTTCCCCCTGCAGCAGGTGACGGAAAAGGGCTTTAAGGAAAACATGCAGAAGAACGCGCTGCTGGTGGAAATCATCAACGGACTGGAGACCATCAAGACCACCATGGCCGAAGGACGCATTCAGCACGCCTGGGAACGGGTGGTGGGCATGAGCGCCTCTTCCAACAATCACACCAAGCGCATGTCCAACCTTTCCGTGACCCTGACCATCATCATTACCCAGTTGGTGAGCGTACTCGTCATCGTCTGGGGCGTCTACCTCATACAGGACGGTTCGTTGAGCATGGGCGGGCTTATCGCCTGCAACATGCTGGCCGGGCGCGCCATGGCCCCGCTTTCCCAGGTGGCCTCCATGCTGACCAGACTGCAGCAGAGCCGGATGGCCCTTAAATCCCTCGACCTGCTCATGAACCTGGAAACCGAGCAGCCCGAAGCCGGCCAGTATGTAGACTTCGGCTATCTTGAGCATTCCCTGACCCTGGAAGACATAAGCTTCAAGTACCCCGGCACGGAGCGTTTTGCTCTGGAAAAAGTCAACATATACATCAAGCCGGGCGAGAAGGTGGGCATCATAGGGCGCATGGGTTCGGGAAAAAGCACCTTGGGACGCATGTGCGTCGGCCTCTATAAACCGACAGACGGAGCGGTGAAACTCGGCGGCGTGGACATCCGGCAACTCGACATGGTGGACCTGCGCTCACGCATAGGCTATGTGGGACAGGACAACTACCTGTTTTACGGCACCGTGGGTGAAAACATCTCCTTCGGCGTGGTCAACGCCGACGACCGGATGGTGCTGCGCGCCGCGAACATCGCCGGGGTCACGGACTTCGTGCGCGCCCACCCGGCCGGTTTCGGCATGCCGGTGGGCGAACGCGGCATGAGCCTTTCCGGCGGGCAACGCCAGTCCGTTGCCATCGCCAGGGCTCTGCTTCAGGACCCGGACATATTGATTCTGGACGAACCGTCAAGCAACATGGACAATTCTTCCGAACTGGCCATGAAACAGCGACTGGCCGCGGGCCTCGGCAACAAGACTCTGGTGCTGATTACCCACCGCCTGAGCATGCTCGACCTGACGGAACGTCTGGTGGTTATGGACAGCGGACGCATCGTGGCGGACGGTCCCAAAAACGCCGTACTCAGCGCCCTGCGCAACGAACAGCTCAAGGGAGGCGCCGCGCCGAGGCCGCAACCGGGCAGACCGCCCGCCGGCTCCCAAGCCGGCTCGCCCCAGGCGGACAAAAACGCGGCGGGCAGGCAGGCAGGCCCGCCCAGGGAGCAGTGGGCGCGGGCGTAAAGCATATTCGCCTGGAATTGCTCCGAAGAAATCAGTAATGTCGACGTACTCTCAATACACCTGCGGCATGACGCAACCCGTCCGCAACAACCGGCCGACCGCGGCGCACAGGTGACGTTTATGGGCTTTTTTCGCAACAGGCGACCCGCTCCGGATCCGCTCGACCTGCAATTCATGTCCGAGGTGGAGGCCGCCATGCGTTTCAAGGGCGGCCGATGGGCCTACGTACTCTCTACGACGCTGTTTTGCGCGTTCTTCGTAATCCTTTTCCTGATAGCCACAACGGATCGCAACGAGGTTACGCGCGGCGAGGGCCAGATTACGCCCTCCCTCGGCGTACAGCCCATTCAGAGCGAACAGGGCGGCATAATTAAGGAAATCTTCGTGCTGGAAGGACAGGAAGTCAAAAAGGGCGACCGTCTGGTGCAAATGTCCAATATCGAAGCCGTTTCCGAATACCAGGATCTGATGAACAAGCAGGCGGAATGCGTCCTTTCCCTGAAGCGGCTGGAAGCCGAAGCCGCGGGAACTCCGCTTGTCTACACGGAAGAAGAAACGGCGGCGCACCGGGAAATGGTCGGCGACCAACTGCGCCTGTATGCGGCGCGCAAGGAAAAATTGCTGTCCGGCACCAGGGAACTGGAGGCGGGCATACAGCAGAAGCGCGCGTCCGTGGCCGAAGCCATGTCGCGCAAAAGCCAGTACGAACAGAACCTCATCCTGCTCAAGGAGCAGGTGGAGCGCGTGCGCCCGCTGGTACAGCAAAGGGTTTACTCGGAAGTGGAATACCTGAACCTGCGCCAGCGCGTCATCAGCCAGGAGGGCGACCTGCACTCGCTGGCGGAAACCATCTCCAGGACGCAGAGCGAAGTGCGCGAAGAAGAAGCCCGGCTGGCAAACCGCGACTCCGAATGGCAGGCGGCCATAGCCGCGGAGAACAACACGTACCGCCGTCAGCTCGACAGCATCAACCAGAAATCGGCGGCCGGCAGCCACAGGGTTAATGTTTCCGAACTACGCGCCCCTATGAACGGCGTGATCCGGCGCATCCTCCTTAAAGAAGAAAATGTCGTCCAGCGCGCCCAAGCCATCATGGAACTGCTGCCCACGGACGATGCCCTGGAAGTGGACGCCCGCTTCAAGCCTGCCGACCGGGGGTACCTGGAAGTCGGCATGACGGCCACGGTACAGGTGGATGCTTACGATTCCACCGTATACGGCGGCCTGCCGGCTTCGGTCACGCGCATCAGCGCGGACACCATTGAAGACAGCAGGGGGCAGGCCTGGTATGAAGTCCGCCTGCAGACCGAATCCTCGCGCCTGCGCCACGGAGACCAGTCCCTGGACATCAAGCCGGGCATGACGGTCAAGGTGGACGTCATCTCCGGCGAAAAAAGCATTTTCGACTATCTTATGAAGCCCATACTCAAGTCGCGCCAAAAGGGCACGGCCAGATCGACCGCGGACGAGCGGGCAGGCGCCCCGCCGGCCCGGACGGACGACGCGGCGGGCAGGGCGGCCTCACCTTCGGAACCAGGAGGCGCTCGCGCCGGGCAAAAACCGGCAGTACCCGGCAAAGCGCGCGGGGACAATCCGGCATGAGCGTATTCGCCGATTCCACAGACAAACAACTGCTCGACATGCAGTACATGCACGACGTGGACCTCGCCATGAACCGGCGCGGCCACCCCTGGGCCTTTACGCTGTCGGCCTCCTGTCTCGTCTTTTTCGCGGTCTTTTTCCTTTGGGCGAACAGCGCCATGATCGACGACGTGACGCGCGGACAGGGGCAGGTCACCCCGGCCCAGGGCACACAGCCCATCCAGAGCGAGCGCGGCGGCACCATAACGGATATTTTTGTCTCGGAAAACGAGCAGGTGGAACGCAATCAGCCCCTGCTGACCATCTCCAACGTGCAGGCCATAGCCGGCCTCAAGGACCTGAAAACCCGCTACGTTGAACTGGCGCTGGCCCTCAGGCGTCTGGCTGCGGAAGAAGAAGGCGCTGTACCGGTCTTTACGGACGAGGAAAAAGAACTGTACCCGGAAGCTGTGAACGCACAAATGCGCATCTACTCCACGCGCAAGGAACAGCTTGACGGGCAGAGCGCCATGCTCCAGTCCCAGATTGAGCAGCGAAAACGGGAAGTAGCCGAGGCGCGCGAACGCAAGGAAGCCTACGAAGGCGCGTTGTCCGTACTCATGGAAGAGGAAAACACCGTGCGTCCGCTGGTCGGACGCTCGTATTCCCAGATTCAGTATCTGCAACTTCGCCAGCGCATCGTCGCCCAGGAAGGCGAATTGAACAGTGTGGCCCAGACCATTGCCAGGGTCGAAAGCGGCGTCAACGCAGCGGAACAGCGCCTGCAGGGCCTGAAAGCCGAACGACAGGCAAGCATCGCCGATGAAATCAACAAGACCCGGAACGAACAGGCGAACGTGGAACAGTTGATCATATCCGGGGACGAGCAGGTCACGCGTACGGAACTGCGTTCCCCGGTGCGCGGCAAGGTGGTGCGCATTCTGCTGAAAAAAGAAGGCGTGGCGAAACCGGCCGAAACAATCATGGATATCATTCCCACGGACGGCGCACTTGAAGTGGAGGCCAAATTTTCTCCCCAGGACCGGGGTTTCCTTTTCGTAAACCAGCCGGCCATGGTCAAGGTCAGCGCTTACGAATTTTCCATTTACGGCGGACTTGAGGCCACCGTAACCAAAATCAGCAACGACACGATTGAGGATAAAAAAGGCCAACCCTGGTACGAGGTGCGCTTTCTGACCAAGCGCAACAGCATCCTGTACCGCGGGGATGAACTGCCTATCCTTCCCGGCATGACGGTTACCGTGGATGTGCTTACGGACAAGAAGTCCGTGCTCAACCATATCATGGGCCCCCTGCGCAAAGCCGTACAGAACGCCATGACCGAACACTGACGCGGCCGGGACCGGATCGGTGTTCATCAAACTTTCCTTTATGGTCTGAAACCTCTCCCTTCAGGGAGATTCCCGCTTGACGCCCGGCGAAGCCGGGCCTACCTTCCCGGTAACCCCTTCATTCAGGGAGGGTGCAATCCACCCGGCTCCTATCGCCGGGACGGAGTCGGTCGGCGGATGGAGTCGGCCGTGGATTGAAACATATGCGCAGTCCACGCGGAAAGGCCGGAACGGGCATGACTTCGAACACGCCGTCGCAGGGAAGCATCCGGGCTTTGTCCTGCGCGGCCCGGGCCTGTCCGCAGCCGGCACGGCTTCCCGGTAATATTCCCTGCCGCGGACGGGTGCGCGTCCTCCTCGTCCTGCTGCTTCTCCCGACCCTGTTCAGCCCCTGCCCGGACGGGGCGGCCGAAGCGTTCAGCCGTTCCGGAGACGGCGTTGCTTCATACGCGGAAAACGCGGGCGGCGAGGCCGCGCCGGCTGAGGCTCTCCCAAACGGAACTGCGCTGCGCTCCGATCTTCCGGCGGTAACCCCGCTCACTGCTGCGACAGTACCCGGCAACGCAGCGTCCCCGGAAAACGCGAATGCAGCCGCCGCTCCGGCAGGGGCGGATGTTGACGCCCCGCGCGCGACGGAGCCTGCCCCTTATCCCCCGCCGGCAGTCCCCGGCAACGCGCCTGCACCGGAAAACGCGAATGCGCCGGCCGCAGCGGCGGGAGAAGGCGAAGCAGCGAAAAACATCAGCGCCGCGGCAGTCCCGGCCAAGCCGCCCGTGCGCCTGGTCGGCACTGTGGAATTCCGCAGTCTGATTAAAAACCTGCCCAAGTGGGAACGGGTCATGGGCGAGGAAGAAACCCGTCCGACCTTTGCCGGCGATGATCTGGACATCGACAATCCGCAGCTTCGTGAACGCTGGAAAAAGCTCAGGGCAAAATTGCTGGACGCCCCGCTCCTCGAAAAAATCAGGGGAGTCAACAATTTTTTCAACCAGTGGCCGTACAAGCTGGACAATGAAGCCTGGGGAGTTGAAGATTACTGGGCGACGCCGCGCGAATTCATGCAGAAGTCCGGAGACTGCGAGGATTACGCCGTTACCAAGTTTTACGCCATGCTCAACCTCGGCGTGCCCAAAGAACAGATGCGCATCGTTGCGGTCAAGGACGGGATACGCGGGCTGGGGCATGCCGTGCTGGTTGTTTTTATGGATGACGACGCCTATCTCCTTGACAATTTGACGAACTTGGTTTTGTCTCATAAAAAGCTGACGCACTACACGCCGCTGTACTCCGTCAACAAAGACTACATGTGGCGGCACGTCAAACCCAAGCCCGGCACCGGCAAGTGACCAAGTGACGCCGCGGCGGCCGGCCGGGCGCGGGCGCGCCCCGTCCGCGCGCTCTGGGAAGGCGGCGGATGCAGACTATAAAAGGAAGTTTTCATGAGTGACGCAAAAGCGGCGAACGGTCAGGCTGCGGGCATGGCCGGGTTCGAAAAACACGGAAAACGTTTTTTATGGATCGGCTTTGTGCTTGCCGCCGTCCTGACCGGCGTCGTCTTCACCCTGGCCTGGCGCACGCTGCACGAAACGCGCAGAATCATGGAAAGCGAGATACTTCAGCGCCAGAAGACCCTGACGGCGGCCCGCGCGGAGATGACCGATTCCTGGCTGGAATCCCTCGTTGAAAAAAGCGCCCGGCTCGTCGGTTCCGATCTTTTCCAGATTTTCGCCGCGGAAATGGACAAGCTGCCCGGCAACATTCCCCTGCTGTTCACTCCCGACGGCGACGCCGGAGACAGCGCCGCTCCTCCTTCAGCCGGCGGCGGGACGGTTGAACAGCTCCGCTCCCAGCTCCCGCTCATGCGTACCATGCTCGCCGAGTTCGTGTCCTACTCGGGCTATGCCGCAGCCCGCATAGTCAACAGCCGGGGAGAAACGTACATGTCCACCGAGGCCTCCGTCGCCCCTCTCAGCAACGCGCAGCGGCGGACAGTGCAACAGGTGGTGAACGGCGGCAGGCTGGTTTACGCGCCCCTTGAACTCCAGCCCAGGGGCATAGTTCTGGACATTTACCTGCCGATCATGCCGCCGAGTTATCAGGGTTCCGCGGGCAAACCTTCGGCCGTCATGATTCTCTCCCAGGTGGCGGACGGCAAGCTTGCCGAGGTGCTCTCTCCCGGCGTGGTGGACGAACGGGGCCGCAAGCTGAAAATAGTGCAGAAAAACGGCGATATTTTCCAGAATATCGCGCCGGGATCCACCTTGTTGCGTCAGGTGCAGGATTTCACGGTTGCTGCCGACAATACGCTGCCCTTCGGCATCCGCAACGCCTTCGGCGAGAACACGGAGGTCTATTCCTCCGGCCTGCGCCTGCGTTCAGCGGAATGGTGGATAGTCGCCGAGCACGATGCCTCCATAGTCAAAGAAACCATGAGCGACCGGGCCAAAACGATATACAGCATCGCGGGTCTCATTTCCCTCGCCCTGGTGCTTCTGGTGGCGGCAGGCTGGTGGCGCTTCGTCGGACGCGAGCAGTCCGACATCAATACCAGAATTACCGGTCTGCTCTCGGTCATCGACGAACAGAAAAAACTTCTGGACGGCATCAACAGCGCCATCACCGATCCCATCTCCCTGACCGACGGCAAGGGGATCTACCGTTATGTGAACGCGGCCTTTGCCGCGGCCGTGGGCCGCGTCGCGGACGACGTGATCGGTCTGGACGGCCCCGCCGTCTTCGGTTTCGACACGGCCAAGCGTCTGAACGCCTCCGACCAGCATGTGCTGATGACCGGCGAGAGCGTTTCCGTAACCGAAGTACTCTGGCTGATGTCCAAGCGCTATCACTTCCAGATTTCCAAGACCCCGCTCAAGGAACCCGGCTCGCGCGCCGTACAGGGCATTGTCTCCGTGTTCCGCGACATCACCAGGCTTGTCGAAACGCAGGAACGCAGCAGGCGCGTCGTGCAGCAGACCATCGACGCTCTGGTGCGCACCATTGAAGAAGCCGATCCCTTTCTGGGCGGGCACTCGCGCATCATGGGCGGCATAGCCTCGCTCATGGCCAAGCAACTGCGGCTTTCGGAAAAAGATACCGCTACCATAGACGCCGCGGCGACCCTTTCGCAAATCGGCAAGATGTTCGTGCCGCGCGAAATTCTGCTCAAACCCGGCGCCTTGACCCCCGAGGAAAAGTCGGAAATGGAAATGCACGTCGAATATGCCCGCAACGTGCTCAAAGGCATCGAATTCGACCTGCCCGTCGTGGAAACCATCTACCAGATGAACGAACGGCTCGACGGCAAGGGCTATCCCAAGGGCCTGGCAGGCGACGAGATTTCCATGCAGGCCAAGGTGCTGGCCGTGGCCAATGCCTTTACCGCCATGGCCAAACCCAGATCCTACCGCCCCGCCTTGTCCGTCGACGATGCCGTCGCTATTCTGGAAAAGCAGACGGGCAGCTACGACCCGGATGTGGTGGCGGCCCTGCGCGAGGTATTGGCCACGCCGGCGGGCGAGCGTCTTACGGCCCAGGCGGCTGCGGCCAAAGCCATGTGAACCCCGTACGCCGCGGCCGATAGAGGCGGCGCGGACGTTCCCGCAACTCTGCGGCAAAAGCCGCCGTTGCATGAAACACAACCCTGTAAATACCATTTCGTGAGGTTACGCGCCATGTTACGCACCGGCATCATCACCTTTCAAGGAACCCCGCTGACCCTGCTCGGCAGTGCGCCTTCACTCGGGAAACCAGCACCGGACTTCAGTCTGCTGGACAATGCGCTGCAAAAGCGCACGCTGGCCGACTACAAAGGCAAGGTCCTGATTTTTTCCGTGGTTCCCTCTCTGGATACCCCGGTCTGCGACATGCAGACGCGGCATTTCAACAACAAAGCAGCCGCGTTGGGAGAAAAGGTCCGGATCCTTGCCGTATCCTGCGATCTGCCCTTTGCGCAGGCACGCTGGTGTGGAGCGGCCGGGATCAGTCAGGTACAGACCCTGTCCGACCATTACGACCTTTCCTTCGGCCTTGCTTACGGTACGGCGATCAAGGAACTCAGGCTGCTCGCCCGCTCCGTCTTCGTCGTGAACGGCGACGGCGTGCTGACCTATCAGCAGATCGTGCCCGAGGTAACGCACGAGGTGGATTTCGCAGCCGCTCTGGCCGCTGCCGAAGCCGCCTTGAAATAAGGAGGAGATCATGCCGGAAGCTCAAGCGCTTCTTTACCCCGGTCTTTTTCTACCGCCCTCACTCTTTGCCCTTGCCGCGGTTCCGCTGTTTTCGGCCGGATGCGCGCTCAGTCGGCGCGGCGCGCACGCCCTTCCCGTACGCCTGCTCTATTACCTGGGCGGCCTCTGCCTTACGGCAGCCCTGGTCGCGCTGCTCACGGTGCTGCGCAGAGCGGGTGTTCCCCCTGCGACCGTTGCCGCCCTGCCCCTGCTCTTCACCGTGTTCTACCTCGGCCTGGGTCTGCTGTTGCGCAAACCGGCGTTGTTCACGCTGGGGCTGATCCTGCCTCCGGCCTGGATGCTGTTGATGAAGACGGGTGAGGCGCTCTCCGGCCTGCGTTATACCCTGTACAACCTGCCCGAGGAACCTTTCTGGTATCTGCTCGCCGCCCCGGTCATCTTCGGACTGCGCAAGCTGAAAAAACCGGCCGGGTTCTGGGAGGATGCGGAGTGTTCTCTGACCGTCGTGAGCGCCTGCTGCCTGATGTGTTCCTTCTGGCTCGCGGCAACAGGCAGACCGAGCCTGCTTACCGCGCTCGGCCTGCCTGTCCATGCCTGGGCGCTCGCGCTGGCGGCCGCTTCCGCCCTGTTTCTGTGGTGTTCCAGATACCTGGAGGATATTGTGTTCGGCGCATGCAGTATCGCCGGCCTGGCAGCGGGCATATACACTCTGGTAGTTTCCTGGCCGTGGAAATGACACGTCGGACGCAGGCGTTCCCGATGCCGCCGACAAGTCAAGAATGCGCGGACGCTGTTTTGCTTTGGAAATCGGATAAGGACAAGGAAACCCTGTGGCCGTAAAAGGCTCTCCGCAAAAAAAGACCGCGGGCGGCAGGGATGTGGACGATATTCTGCCGGGGCAGGAGGAGGCGGAAAAATTCCTTGCGCCCCTGCGCGTCTTCATGAGCGGGGAAAAAACGGAACAGACCCGCGCCGGCCTGAAGCGACTGGCCGGAGAGCCTCCGCAGGTGTTGCTTCTGGAGGGCGGCACGGCGGGAGAACGTCTGGCCGCCGCTTTATATTGGGCCCTGCTGCTCAACTGCGCGGGCGCGTCGCCCCCCGCTCCGGCAAAGCGGAGTGTTCCCGCGCAGGCGCTGTCCCTGTTCGACTCTCCGGCTCCCGAACCCGAACCTCCGGCAGTGGAAACGCGCAATGTGGAGCGCCCCTGCCTTGCGTGTTCCTCCTGCCTGCGTATTGCGGCGCGCATGCACAGGGATTGCTTTTTGTTCGACGGCACGGCCGGGAGCATCAAGATTGACGAGGTGCGGGCTCTGAAAAGCGTCCTCGGTGAAGCGCCGCGTGAGGCGCGCTGCCGCGCGGCGCTGTTTTACGAGGCGCAGGCCATGGCCGAGCCGGCCGCCAACGCCCTGCTTAAATCTCTGGAAGAACCGCGCGCGGCGAGCGTTTTCGTACTCACCGCCCCGCAGCGCGAACGCCTGCTGCCGACCCTGGTGTCGCGTTCCTTCATCCTGACCCTCCCCTGGCCGCGCGGCGCCGACCCGGAGCGGGAAGAAGCCCTTGCCCCCTGGGAAGCAGCCCTTTGTTCCTTCGCGCTTACCGGCAGCGGACTTTTCGAGAAAAGCGCAGTCAAAGGCGGTCTTGATTCCCGCACGGTCCACGCGCTGGTCGACTTCTGCACCCGCGCCCTGATTGATGCGGCTCTTGCGCGGCAAGGCGGCACGGAGCGTTGGGAAGCACACGCCTTTCGGACGGCCTCCGCCGCAAAGGCGGCGCGCCTGTTCGCTTCCGTTCCGGAAACGCGCCTTCCCATGCTCTACGAAGCTCTGGCCGAATGCCGCGAAAGCCTGGATTACGCCGTCAATCCGGCGCTGGTCTTGGAATGGCTGGCTACGCGCCTCTACTTTCTGCTCCCCGGAGAGCGCGGCGGCAAAGCGGCCGGCGTTGATTCCTGAGAAAATCTTGTTTTTTTCACTTCGAGAAACTGCTTTATCCATATTTAAGCAAACTATCTCAGAACAAATTCCTGGAAATATCCGGATATTTACGAATAAGTTCTTATTTCGGTCATATCGTCTGCTCCCGACGCAGGCGCGATTTCCGCTTGACGCACGGTAAAGCCGGGCATACCTTTGCGCGGCCCTGTCGTTGAGCGCGCGCCGCGCGGTACAGGTAAACATATCGACTCATCACAGATTCATCGTACTCTGAAACGAAGGTGAGGGTGCAGTGAACCGCTATCAGCCTGAAATTGAATGCGCTTCCGAGGACCGTCTGCGCGGCTTGCAGTCCGAAAGACTGGTGCGCACGGTAAAGCACGCCTACGACAACGTCGCCTTTTACAGGCGGAAAATGGACGAACATAAAGTAAAGCCCGCCGACGTCAAATCAATGGACGATTTGCCCAAATTGCCCTTTCTCTGCAAAGACGATCTGCGCGATGCCTATCCTTACGGTTTTCTGGCCGTGCCGCGCTCGGAAGTGGTCCGTATTCAGTCCACAAGCGGGACCACCGGGAAGCGGGTGGTCGCGTTTTATACGCAACAGGACATCGACGTGTGGGACGAATGTTGCGCCAGGGCCATTGTAGCCGCCGGCGGCGGCAAGGACGACGTGGTGCATGTGTGCTACGGCTACGGACTGTTTACGGGCGGGCCGGGGTTGAACGGAGGCTCGCACAAGGTAGGCTCCATGACTCTGCCCATGTCCTCGGGCAACACGGAGAGACAGATTCAGTTCATGTGCGACCTCGGGTCCACTATCCTGTGCTGTACGCCTTCCTACGCCGCCTTCCTGGCCGAAGCGATCCTTGAACAGGGTATGGCGGACCGCATCAGTCTGAAGGCAGGCATATTCGGCGCCGAGGCGTGGAGCGAGGAAATGCGCAGAGACATTGAGGACAAACTGCGCATCAAGGCTTACGATATTTACGGGTTGACGGAAATTTCCGGCCCCGGCGTCTCCTTTGAATGCTCGGAGCAGACGGGCATGCATATCAACGAAGACCATTTCGCGGCCGAAATCATCGACCCCGCCACGGGCGAAACGCTGCCTTTGGGATCCAAAGGCGAACTCGTTTTTTCCTGTCTCAGCAAAGCCGCCTTTCCCCTGCTGCGCTACAGGACGCGCGACATCTGCGTACTCAGCCGTAAAGCCTGCTCCTGCGGCAGAACCCTGGTCAAGATGTCGAAACTCATGGGCCGCAGCGACGACATGCTCATTATCCGCGGGGTCAACGTGTTCCCTTCACAGATCGAAGCCGTGCTGCTCAAGTGCGGCTTACCTCCCAATTATCAGATTATTGTGGACAGGGTGAAGTATACGGATACCTTCGACGTGCAGGTTGAGATGACCCCGGAAATGTTTTCGGATACGGTCAGACAGGTTGCCGCGCGAGAGAGCGAACTGGTGAGCGCTCTGCGCTCCATGCTCGGCATTTCTCCCAAGGTTACGCTGGTCACGCCGCGCAGCATCGCCAGAAGCGAAGGAAAGGCCGTGCGGGTGGTGGACAAACGTACAATCTGACGCGCCGGCGCGGCGCAGCACCTGTGTTTGCGGGGAAAAAGCAATGATTATAGACCAAATCTCCGTGTTTGTGGAAAACAACCCCGGCCGTCTGGCGGACATTGCAGGTATTCTCGGCAAAGCCGGCATCGACATGCGGGCCATGTCCATTGCCGACACGGCCAAATTCGGCATCCTGCGCCTGATCGTCGACAAACCGCGCGAAGCTTTGGAATTGTTGCGCGCCGCCGAATGCGTGGTGTCGGTGACGCCGGTTCTGGCGGTGAGCATCAAAGATCTTCCCGGCAGCCTGGCTGTCGTGCTGCGCGTTCTGGCCGAAGCCGGGATCAATGTCGAGTACGGCTATGCGTTTGTTTCCAGAAAACAGGGCAACGCCTACGTCGTCATCCGCGTGGAAGACAACCGGCGCGCGGTGGAGTGTCTGGCGCAAAACGGCATCAAAGTTGCGGACGGCAAAGAAATTTACGAATGAGCGAAGGCCTTTCAAGTGAAGTATTGCGAAGTCCCCATGATTCCCGGGCCGACTTTCGTGCCCGAACGCATTTTGTCCGCCATGTGCCGGGATTACGGGTCCGGTCAGGGAGACCCCGAGTTCCTTGAGCTTTACGCCCGGACGGGCCGACGCCTGGGCGCGCTGATGGGCACGCGCAACGATGTGGTCTTTATGACCGGCGAAGGCATGCTGGCCCTGTGGGCGGCCCTGAAAAGCTGCCTGAAAAGCGGCGATGGCGTGCTGTCCGTGGTTACCGGCATCTTCGGGGACGGCATTGCCGATATGGCCGCATCCATAGGCTGCCGCACGGAAAAGGTGCTGTTCCCCTACAACGCCTCGGTTGACGCCGGGGACGGGCTGCAACGCATTGAGGACGCCGCCGGGCGCGTCAAACCCGTCATGCTTACGGCCGTACACTGCGAAACGCCCTCCGGTACGCTGAATCCCCTGGAAGGCATAGCGGAAATAAAACAGCGTCTGGGCGTACCGCTTTTCTATGTCGACGCCGTGTCGAGCCTGGGGGGCGTTCCCGTCGAGGCCGACGCCCGGCACATTGATCTGCTTCTCGGCGGTTCCCAGAAGTGCCTGTCCGCGCCTCCGTCCATGAGTATGCTGGCCGTGAGTCCCGCAGCCTGGGAGCGCAGCAGGCGCGTCGGATACCGGGGCTATGACGCCCTGCTGCCCTTCCGCACCGTGCAGGAGGACGGTCGCTGCCCCTATACGCCCTACCGGCACGGTTTGGCGGCCTTGGCGGCGGCTCTGGACGGCATTGAGGAAGCGGGGATCGCCGCGACGTTTGCCCGGCATGAGCAGGCGGCCGCCTTGTGCCGTAACGGATTGACGGACCTGGGCATTGAGCTTTTCCCCGCGCCGGACGCCGTGCCTTCCCCGACGGTCACTGCGGCCCTGGCGCCGCCCGGCACGGAGTTCGCGCGCCTGCAGGCGGCTCTGCGCGGGCGCGGATTGGCTGTGGCCGGGAGTTTCGGCCCCATGGCGGGCAAAGTCTTCCGCCTCGGGCACATGGGCAGCCAGGCCGACCCTATTCTGGTGCAAAAAGCCCTGAGGATCATTGCCGAGGTCACAGACGACCTGCGGCGCGCGCAGCCGGGAAGACGGCATGAGCCTGAAGACCGGGGTCTCAAACCATAAGGGAAGCTTCGATGAGCGGGCACGGCGCGGCAAACGGGGCCGCGGAAACTTACGGGTTGAGCAGGCTCGGCGCGCGTACGACTCCGCGCTTCGACAGTCCCGATGCGGCGATTCTGGAAGCCTTTCCCAACAGAAATCCCGAAAGGGATTATGTCGTCGTCTTTGACTATCCGGAATTCACCTCCCTGTGCCCCGTCACCGGCCAGCCCGATTACGGCGCGATCCGCGTAACCTATGTGCCCGACGCCTGTTGCGTCGAGTCCAAGTCCTTCAAACTGTACATGACGGCTTTCCGCAACAGCGCGGCGTTTATGGAGGAACTGACCAACAGGATAACCGGCGACCTGATCCTGCTGCTCAAACCCCGGCGCATGACCGTGGAAGGACGCTTCAACGCCCGAGGCGGCACGTCTATTACCGTGCGCGTGGAACATTTCGACAGCGAACTTCCTCCGGAAAGGCAGGAACGTCTCAGCCGGCTGGTGGGGAGACTCACATAACAATGATATTATGTTGAATTTTTAGCATTTATCACCTTAATCCGTAAAATATTATAGAGATTATTACATTGATTGACCATTATAGTCTTGCAAATTATCAATGAATATTGTAAAAAATATAATTTACGATACGAATAATTTGAGGTAAGAAATGAATATGTCATAAGTTCGCGCCTAATGTTCTTATTTTAGTTATAAACGATGCCATTATAGCGCTGAGGCAGTAGATTATTTGTTCCAGAAGCTGAAAAAATACCGATATGCTGCATACAAATGCCACGGGACTTCTATAACGCAAAGCAAAATGATTCCGGGAAGACTCTATCTTGTTCCTGAAGGTTTGGAACCATGAACAATAATAACGAACTGACAATTTTAGCGGAAGATATTCTTGATGAAGCTTCCGATATCGCCATGACTGTTCTTGGATATGCACAAAAATTTCGCATACAGCTCGGCTGGCATTACCTCCTTGATTTGACGTGGATTCTTTGCAAACTGAAAGGATTGTCCGTTCCATCTCGTATTATGGATGCAGGAGCCGGGAATGGTCTTTTACAGTTTATTTTGGCCGCTGCGGGACATTGCGTTGTCAGTGTAGATGCTTTTCAACGCACTGCTCCGCAGGAAGCAGGGGCCTGCATCCAGATTCGATACTCCAGCGCCCCGTCTTTGAAGGACACTTCCTACATGGCCCACCAGAACGTCGCGCATCGCGCTGTAGACAAGGCGCTGCCGCGTCGTTCGGAAATCAGGACAGGGGAAATAGAATATCATTGCGCAAATCTGGACGAATTATCTTTGTTGGACTCCAGTGAATTCGATGCGGTTGTCTCAGTTTCCGCTCTCGAACACAATTCTCCGGATAATATTCCCTTGATTATGAGCGAACTGCGGCGTACGGCAAAAGACGGCGCACCCATGTTGCTGACTATAAGTACATCGGCAGAGGGTGGGATACACAGGCCGAGCCATAGTTGGCTGCTGACGGAGAAAGAAATAGTTGCCGCCTATGGAATTCCCGAAGGGTATCAGACAAATTTTGACGATATGCCGCTTCTCGCCGCGAAACTGGTCGCATCTCCCCGTTTAAGGCGGTGGCTTCCCTCATTTTATTACATGGGAGGAGCCAATGGAATGCCGTGGGGGGTGTGGGCACCGCAATACCTCCCTGTGGGGCTGGCTATATGCAATGCCCGCCCCTTCTCCGGAACTTGCCGCCGTCCGCCGGCGGCATAAGGATTATTCGCGTGATTCTCAAAAAAATCGAGCAAAAATATCCCCGTTACGCGGCGGACAATATTGTACCGATCAAGCCGCAGCGCGAACCCAAACTCTCCGTCCTCACCCTCACATACAACCACGCGGACTTCATTGCCCAAAACATTGAGAGCGTCCTCGCCCAGCAGGTCAATTTCCCCCTGCAGCACATCATCGCCGACGACAGTTCAGATGACGGCACACAAGACATCATTCTGGACTATGCCGCCAAACACCCGCACATTGTGCCGGTATTTCAGGAAAAGCGCACTTACGGTCCCGGCAACGTCCGGGCCCTGTTTGACAGGTGCCGCACGGAATACGCCGCCCTGTGCGACGGTGACGATTACTTCACCGACCCGGCCAAACTGCAAACGCAGGTTGATTTTCTAGACCGCTGCAAAGACTGGGGCCTGTGCTTCCATCTTACGCGCGTAACCTACGAAAACCAGCCGGAACGTGAACACCTGTACCCGCCGATTGATAAACTGCCGCGCGGAGTGCGGCCTTTTTACTATCTGAGCGATCTCATTAAATGGAATATGCTCCAGACCAGTTCCGCCGTGTACCGCTGGCGCTTTAAAAACGGCCTGCCGGACTGGTATCGTTCCGATTTATATCCCGGAGACTGGTACTGGCACCTTCTGCACGCGGAAACAGGAAAAATCGGCTTTATCAATAAAGAAATGAGCGTCTACCGCAGACAGAAAAAAGGAGTGTATTACCTCTCGACAGTTGATCGGCTCAGACACAGGGCCGAGGTGGGGCTGAAAAAAATTGAAGCCTATGACGCCATAAATAAACATTTCTCCGGCAAATACGCGTCAATCATGCTGGATTTGATTAACGGAGTTTTCGCGGACTGCCTGTTCTATGACGTGGAACGGGCGGAAAAAGAAGGCAAGGAGCCGGTACTGAATAAATTGTGCGATAAATATCCGGATTTTGCCCGGCATTTTTTGAATTCGCTGAAATTGGACAACGCCGGCAAGAATGGTCGTGTCCAGAGTTTTTCGCACTTTCGGTAGCAGCAAGTCCTATCATCTGCTCTCGACACTTTCGGAATCTTCCTTGTCAATGCTTCCGCTCTCTGCTAAAGAACCCCGACCTGAACTGCTTCAGGAATTTTTGTCGGTTTGGAGGACACGCATGTCGACAACTTCGGAACTGGAAACAGCCCTTGATGCGGAAATGAATTTCGAGACGGCTCTGGAAAGCTATCTTAACCCTGATTTCGGCGATTTGGAGGAAGGCTCCATCGTCAAGGGTGAAGTGGTGCGCATCGGCGACGAGCATGTGCTGGTCGACGTGAATTTCAAGTCGGAAGGACAGATTCCGACCGCCGAATTTCGTGACGCGTCGGGAAAAATCTGTGTGAAAACCGGCGATAAGGTGGATGTCTACGTCGCCCGCAAAAACGAATCGGAAGGCACCATCACCCTGTCCTACGAGAAAGCCAAACGCATGCAGCTTTTTGACCAGCTTGAAGAACTGCAGGAAAACAACGGCACTTGCAAAGGACGCATCCAGCGCCGCATCAAGGGCGGCTATACCGTGGATCTGGGCGGGGTGGAAGCCTTCCTGCCGGGTTCGCATGTGGATCTTCGCCCGGTGCCCGACATGGACGCCCTGGTCAACCAGGAATACGACTTCCGTGTGCTCAAGATAAACCGCAGGCGAAGCAACGTTATCGTTTCCCGCCGTGTGCTGCTGGAAGAAGAGCGCGACGCCAAACGCAAGGAACTGCTCGGCACCCTGAACGAAAACCAGAAGGTCCGGGGCCGGGTCAAAAACATCACGGAATACGGCGTGTTTGTGGATCTCGGCGGCCTGGACGGCCTGTTGCATATCACGGACATGTCCTGGAAACGCATCCGCCATCCCAAGGAAATGGTCAGCATCGGGCAGGAACTGGATCTCAAGGTGCTTTCCTTCGACCGGGAGAGCCACAAGGTTTCTTTGGGGTTGAAGCAGCTTATCGAAGATCCCTGGCAGGGCATCACGCAAAAATTCCCGACCGGCGCGCTCCTTTCCGGCAAGGTTACCAATCTTGTGGATTACGGCGCTTTCATTGAGCTGGAGCCGGGCGTGGAAGGTCTTGTGCATATTTCCGAAATGTCGTGGACGCGCAAGCTGCGCCATCCCTCGCAGATGGTCAAGGCCGGCGACGAGGTGCAGGTGCTTATCCTCGGCGTTGACCAAGATAAAAAGCGTATCTCCCTGGGGATGAAACAGGCCAGGCCCAACCCCTGGGATATCGTGGCCGAAAAATTCCCTGAAAATACCGTACTTGAGGGCACCATAAAGAACATCACCGAATTCGGCATGTTTATAGGTATTGAAGACGGCATAGACGGCCTCATTCACGTATCCGACATAAGCTGGACCAAAAAAATCCGCCATCCCGGCGAGGCGTACCAGGTCGGCGACGTGGTGCAGGCCAAGGTGCTCACTGTGGATCAGGCCAGTGAAAAATTTACCTTGGGCATCAAACAGCTCACCGACGACCCCTGGTCCTGTGTGCCGGACCGTTATCCCGTCGGCACGCTGGTCACCGGACTGGTGACCAATATCACGGATTTCGGCGTCTTTGTGGAAGTGGAAGAAGGTATTGAGGGGCTGGTGCACGTTTCGGAAATAAGCGGCAAAAAAGTCAAGACACCTTCCGAATTGTTCAAGGAAGGTGTGCATATTCAGGCCAAGGTCATTCATGTCTCCGCCGAGGAACGGCGCTTGGGCCTTTCCGTAAAGCAGCTCAGGGACGAGGAAGAACGCCGTAAGAACAGGGAACCGCGGGCCTCGGCCGGAGATCCGGGCGGACGGACCCTCGGCGACATCATGAAAGCGGCTGAAGAAACGCGGGACGGAGAGGAAGGGCAGGACGACGGACAGGAAGAGGAGTGACGCCTCCGCGCGCATGCCCGCGCTGTTGCCCGTTCCGATGCCGGGCAAGACGCGGCGCCCGGCCCCGGCATGAGGCGCGGGTAGCGCGGCGGACATGAACGACGACAGGATACTGTCGGTCACGGCGCTTACGGAAGCCGTACGAAAGCGTCTGGAAGGGACTTTCCCCTTCGTCTGGGTGCGCGGGCAGGTAACGGATCTTTCCCGGCCCGCATCCGGGCATGTTTTTTTCGCCCTGCGCGACGAACACAGCAGGCTTGCGGCTGTCTGGTTCAAGGGCGACATGCGGCCCGCGGAACATTTCGACCCCCTGACCGGCGAAATCTATGAGGACGGCCCGCGTCCCGGCCTTGCCGCGAGTCTGGAAAACGGGGTGGAGATCGTCTGCGCGGGCAGGCTTTCCCTATATGCTCCGCGCGGCGCCTACCGCCTGGTGGTGGAATACGCGTCGGAACAGGGCACGGGCAGACTGCATGAAGAATTTCTGCGTCTGCGGGCCAAACTGGCGGCCGAAGGACTTTTCGCGCCCGAGAGAAAACGGCCTCTGCCCGTCCTCCCGCGCCGCATAGCCTTGGTCACCTCGCCTAAGGGCGCGGCCGTGCATGATTTCCTGCGCCTTTCCGGCCGGCGCGGCCCCGGCGCGGAATTCCGCATTTATCCCGTGCCGGTGCAGGGCGAGGGCGCGCCGCCCAAAATCATTGAAGCCGTGCATCGCATAGCGGCTGAAGGTTGGGCCGAGGTGCTGGTCTTGCTGCGCGGCGGCGGCTCCCCGGAAGACCTCCGCGCCTTCAACGATGAAGAACTTGCCAGGGCCGTGTGCCGTTCCCCGGTTCCGGTGCTGGCGGGCATCGGGCACGAAGTTGATTTTACCCTGGCGGACCTTGCGGCCGATGCGCGGGCGGCGACGCCCAGCCACGCAGCCCAGATGCTGCTCCCGGAACGCGCCGAACTCTACCGGGCGCTGTCGGAACTACGCGCCGCCCTGCGGGAAACGGCCGAACGTCGCCTGGAACGGGCGTCCGGACGTTTCGCCGACTTGGCGAACGGCCTGCGCAGGCTTTCACCGCGCAGAACGCTGGAAGCCCGCCGCGAACGCCTGACCGCCGAACTCCGGCTGCTGCTCGGCGCGGGCAGGCTGGTCCTGCAGCGCGAGGAAGCGCGGCTCAAACGGGCCTGCGCCGAGCTTGCCGTCCGGCCGGAAAAACTCAAGCTCCGGGCCGCTTCCCTGGAACATCTGGTTTTGCGTCTTGAGGCCCTGAACCCGTATGCCCCACTGCGACGCGGTTATGCGCCGGCGCGCAAGGCCGACGGCAGCTTCGTCCGACGCATAGGCGATGTCCTGCCGGGCGACGCGCTGACCATCATGGTCACGGACGGCGACATCGCCGTCCGCGTCGAAGGAATACAGGCAGGGGAACATGCCGGCGCCTGACACACCGGGCAAAACAATGATGATTTCCGGAAAAAACAGCGTTATGCGGCGTTTCCCGCTCCCGATCCTGCTTTGCCTGCTGCTGTCCGTCGCGGACGGCTCCGTAACCCTCCGGGCGGCCGCGCGGGCGGCGCCTCCCGTCGATCCGGCCGCTCCCGACGTCGCCGCAGCCGCCGCGGAGCGCCCTGCGTCCGGAGCCGCTAAGGCGCGGACAGGCGTCCGTCGGCAGGAAGGGCGCAGACCCTTTACCCTGGACATCCCCAAATCCGTCGGCGACGGAGAAGCCTTTGCGTTGCGCTTCGGGGCGGAAGGCGCGCAGGCGCTGGACCTGGATCTGGACGGCAAAAAACTGCATATAGGAGCGCCTTCTCCGGCTTCGGGCTTTTTTGAGGCCCTTCTGCCCGTTCCCCTGGATACCGGGAAAAAACGTTTGCGCCTGGCCCTGACCATACAGTGGAAGGGAGGGGGAAAAGAGGTGCTGACCCGCATCGTGGCGGTGAAAAAGCGTGACTATCCCGTGCAGAAACTGACCGTGGACAGCAAATTCGTCAGCCCGCCGCCGGAAGCGGCGGAGAAAATACGCCGCGACCGGGCGGAAATGCGCGCCGCAGTCACGTCCACAAGCCCCGTGCAATACTGGCGTCTGCCCCTCGCCCGCCCCGTGCCGGGCGAAGTGACCAGCCTCTACGGGTCGCGCCGCGTGTTCAACGGGGTTCCCAAAAACCCGCACAAGGGCGTGGATTTCGACGCCGCCGCGGGCGAACCCGTTGCCGCCGTCGAGGCCGGCGAAGTTGTGCTGGTTTCGGAGCATTACTACGGCGGCAACACGGTGGTCGTGGACCACGGCCTGGGTGTCGCGAGCGCCTACCTGCACCTGTCCGGATTCAACGTGCGCAAGGGGCATCGTATTGCCCGCGGGGACATTATCGGCTTTGCGGGCGATACCGGGCGGGTGACCGGACCGCACCTGCACCTTTCTTTCTATGTCCTGGGCGAAAGCGTCAACGCGGAGCCATGTCTGGAAGCAGAACGCCGGTGAGGATGAACTATGGCGGAACAGAGTTTTGAACAACATATGCGGCGCCTGGAAGAAATCGTGCGCGAACTGGAAAGCCTGGACCTGCCCCTGGAAAAAAGCGTCGCCCTGTACCGCGAAGGCCGCAGCGCGGCAAGCGCGTGCCGGGAACTGCTGGACAAGGCCGAGCATGCCGTCCTGCTCTGCGACGAGGAAGGAGAACATCCGTTTGTTCCCGCATCAATGCCGCCCGAAGCCGGCGACCGGGCGGAGTGAGCGGTGAACGCGCAGCGCGCGGCAAGCGCCGAAGAGGTCGGCAAAGCCCTGCGGACCGAAGCCGCCCGCATCGAAGCGCGCCTTGACGCCTGTCTGCGCGCCGGGGCCTGCCCTGCCGGACTGCTTGACGCCATGCGTTACAGCCTTTTCGCGGGCGGCAAGCGCGTCCGTCCCGTGCTCTGCGTGCTCTCTGCGCGCGTCCCCGTCCCTCCGGACCCGGACCTTGCCGATGCCGTTCTGACCTTTGCCTGCGCCCTGGAATGCATCCATACCTATTCGCTGATCCACGACGATCTTCCGGCTATGGACGACGACGACTTCCGGCGCGGCAAACCCTCCTGCCACAAACAGTTCGGCGAGGCCGCGGCGATCCTGGCCGGCGACGCGCTGCTGACGGAGGCCTTTGCCCTCGCGGCCGGTTGCGCCGGACCTGCGCTTCCCGCCGGGCGGGTGCTGCGCGCCGTTGCCGCGACGGCAAAGGCGGCGGGGCCGGCGGGCATGGTCGGCGGCCAGTTTCTGGATATGCTGTACACGGGAGCAGCGAATCCCCGCCTTGGGCAAGCGGCCGGCGCGCGGGCCGTACAAGGCGGGATCCTGCCGGGACGGGCGGCGGCGGGTACACGGTCCGGGCAAAGCGGTGCCGCGCCGCGTTTTGCGCAACCTGCCTCCGTGCGGGCCGGGCAAAACGGCGACGGGCCGGGCCTTGAAGATTTGGCCGCCATGCAGGCCATGAAAACAGGAGCCATGCTGCGCCTGCCCTGCGAGGTCGGGGCGGTGCTGGCCGGGGCTTCGCCGGAGACGGCCGGGGCTCTCGCGCGCTACGGGACGGCCTTGGGCGCGGCCTTTCAAATCACCGACGACATTCTGGATATAGCCGGGGATGCCGCCCTGCTCGGCAAGCCGGTGGGCAGCGACGGCGCGGCGCGCAAATGCACCTATCCCGCCCTGCTCGGCCTGCAAAAAAGCAGGGAAAGCGCGGAACAACACGCAGAAACGGCCGTTACGGCCCTGGACGGACTGGAGGGCGAAAGCGCCGCCCTGCTCAGAGGACTTGCCGCCTATGTCGTCAACCGCGTTTCCTGATTCCGTCCGGTGCGAAGGCCGGGCCGTGATCCGCCGCAGGCAGCGGGAAGCCCGGGCCGCCTGCCCGGCGCAGATCACCGGCCGCCGCCTGTTGTCGGAAATCCGCAGTCCTTCAGATGTCGCTTCCTTGAACCTTGAAGAATTGCAGGCTCTGGCGAGCGAGTTGCGCGAAACCATGGTGCGCACCGTGTCGCGCACCGGCGGCCATCTTGCCGCCTCTCTCGGAGTGGTTGAACTGACCCTGGCCATGCTCTCCGTCTTCGACGCCCGGCAGGACAAAATCATCTGGGATGTCGGACACCAGACTTACGCATGGAAGCTCTTGACCGGGCGGGCGGACAGGTTCCACACCCTGCGGCAGACCGGAGGCCTCAGCGGGTTTCCGAGCCGCGCCGAAAGCCCGTACGACCATTTCGGTACCGGGCATTCCTCCACCTCCGTGTCCGCCGCCTTGGGGCTGGCCGCGGCGCGGGACCTCGCAGGCGGAAATTACCACGTCGTTTCGGTGATAGGCGACGGTTCGCTCACGGCCGGGCAGGCCTACGAAGGGCTGAATCAGGCCGGCGCCACGGCCGGGCGCTTCATCGTTATTCTCAACGACAACGAAATGTCCATCGCAAAAAACGTCGGCGCCCTCTCCCTGTTTATGAGCCGCAACCTGTCGGCCCGCTGGGTGCGCCGCGTCAAGCGCGAAGTGGAAGAGTTCCTCTCCGGCATACCCGGCATAGGCGCGGATCTGCTGGAAATCGCAAGACGCAGCAAACACAGCTTCAAAAATTTCTTTACCCCGGGCATTCTTTTCGAGGCCCTGCGCTTCAATTACATAGGCGCGGCAGACGGGCACAACATCGAGGAACTGCAGAAAACCCTGCGCCTGGCGGCCGCCCAGGACCGGCCCGTCCTGGTGCATGTCCTGACCCGCAAAGGCAAAGGCTATGCCCCGGCCGAGGCCGACCCCGAACTGTTCCACGGCATCGGCCGCTTTGAAGCGGAAACCGGCCTGCCCCGCAAGGCCGACCCCGGCGCGGCCGTGAGCTGGACTGAAGCCTTCAGTCAAGGGCTGTGCCGGCTTGCGGCAAAGGATGAGCGCATCTTCGCCGTTACCGCCGCCATGCCGGAAGGAACCGGCCTGAAAAAATTCGCGGAGCTTTTCCCCCGGCGTTTCGCCGACGTCGGCATCTGCGAACAGCACGCCGTGACCTTTGCCGCAGGGCTGGCAGCCGGTGGCCTGCGCCCTTTTGTCGCCGTCTATTCCACCTTTCTGCAGCGCGCCTACGACCAGATTGTGCACGATGTGTGCCTGCAAAAGCTGCCCGTCACCTTCTGCATAGACCGCGCCGGTCTGGTGGGCGAAGACGGCCCTACGCACCACGGGTCTTTTGATCCGGCCTTTCTGCGCCACATTCCCGGAATGACGATTTTTGCGCCCAAGGACGAGGCCGAGTTGCAGCACGGCCTGGCTACGGCCCTGGCCGCGGACGGTCCCTTTGCCCTCCGCTACCCGCGCGGGCCGGGTGCCGGCGTACCGCTGCCGGACTTCCCGGTCCCCCTGCCCGCGGGCCGGGGCGAATACCTGGACAGGGGCGATGCCGGCGCAGCCGTCGTGGCCCTGGGCAACCGCGTCCTGCCCGCCCTGTACGCCGCGCAGCGGCTGCGGGAGGAAGGCGGGCCGCGCGTCACCGTGTTCAACGCGCGCTGGGTCAAACCCCTGCCCGAAGAAGAATTGCGCGAGATTATCGCCGCACACGATACCGTCGTCATCGTCGAAGAAGCTTCCCTGGCCTGCGGATTTTCTTCTGCCGTTCTGGAATTTTTCAACGACAACGCTCTGACGGCAGGAAAAAGGATACTGCGCATGGGGTTGCCGGATGCCTTTGTGGAGCACGGCGCCCTCGCGGACCTGCGCCGTCTGCTGAAACTGGACGCGGCCGCCGTATACGAAAAACTGCGCGAACTGCCGCGGTCCTGAAAGACACGGAAGGAGAAAATCGTCGGCGCGCGCTGTTTGTGCTTTTCTTGTGATAAAAAACGTGATACTTATAATCATCTTGCTGTGCCTGGTCCGCGCAGCTCGCTGCAGCCGGGTCTACCTGGTTGATTTTTCACGAAAATCAGAATTTCTCTGCAGAGGATTATCAAGGTGTTTGTTCTTATCGGGTTCATTATTGTTCTCGGTTCGGTATTGGGCGGCTATGCCATACACAGCTCAAATTTCGCCGTTCTGGTGCAGCCCAACGAGTTGCTGATCATCTTCGGGGCGGGTGTCGGCGCGCTTATCGCCTCCAACTCTTCTTTTTCGATCAAGCTGACGGCGGGCGGTCTCAAGCACGTTTTCAGCAACGGCCCCTCAAAGGCCAAGTATATGGATATGCTGGCCCTGCTCTACGGGCTGTTCGCCAAGATGCAGCGCGAGGGCATAATCAGCGTGGAAAAGGATATTGAGCAGCCGGAATCCAGCGCCCTGTTCCAGCGTTTTCCGAACATGGCCAAGGATAGGCACGCCTGTTTTTTCATAGGCGACACCCTGCGCATTTACCTGACCACGGGCAACGCCGGGGAGCTGGACAAACTCATGGGCGTGGACATGAGCTCCATGCACGATGAGGAACTGATGCCGGCGCACGGGCTGTCGCACATGGCCGACTCGCTGCCCGGCCTGGGAATCGTCGCCGCCGTGCTCGGCATCGTCGTAACCATGGGCCACATCAACGACGGCGCCGACGTTCTCGGGCGTTCGGTGGCCGCAGCCCTGGTGGGCACCTTTCTGGGCATCCTGCTGTGTTACGGTTTTGTCGGCCCTCTGGGTTCAAAGCTGGAAGTGCTGGCGCACGAAAATCACCTGTTCTATCGCGCCATGCGCGAGGCGCTGGCCGCCTCGGTGCGCGGCTCATCGCCCATCGTGGCCTTGGAATACGGGCGCCGCGCCATCCCCTTGACGTTCCGTCCCACCTTTCTGGAGATGGAGCAGAAGCTCAAGGGTTCATAATAATGCTGAGGAAACGCCGATTAAATGCGGAAAAGGCAAAAGACGGCAAGCCGGATTCTTCGCCGGACGACGAATGTTCGGCCTTTCGCCCTGCTCAGGCGGAGGCTCGGAATGACCGCGCTTTTATCATTCTGAGCGCAGCGAAGAATCCGTCCCCATGCCTTTCAAAAGAATAAATCAGCGTTTCCCCAAGTCAAAAGTGTAACCGCAATAACGGTTTCGGACGGAGGTTATAATGGCAGGTTCATCCTGGAAAGTTGCTTACGCGGACTTCATGACCGCCATGATGGCGTTTTTTCTGGTCATGTGGCTTTTAAACGCGGCGCCGAAGGAAACGCTTCAGGGGCTTTCCGGCTATTTTCAAGCCGATGCGCGCAACCTTTCCAACACAATTTCGCCTTACGGCATGTCCAACAACTCGCTTATCCAGTATGTGGACAAGCTGGATACGCGCCCGCCGATGAGCGAAGCGGAAGAATCCAATTACGCCATAGCCCAGAGTCTCAAGCAGTATCTGCTCAAGGACGCCGTGCCTTCAGCCGCGAGCGGGCTGACTTCGGACAGCGTGGGTGTGCTGTTGCAGTTGACCTCGGACCTCATGTTCCGGCCCGGCTCGGTCGAATTTTCCGCTGAAGGCGAAAAGGCGATGCAGGAAGTCCTGAAGGTTATGCAAAAGTACAAGGTATTCCTGGTGGTGCGCGGGCATACGGACAGTTCGGAAAGCGGCGCGCCGAACTTTCCTTCGAAATGGGAACTGTCAGCGGCCCGGGCCTCCGCCGCCGTCCGTTACCTGATTGCGCGCGGCATTGACGCGAAGCTGATGCGCAGCGTTTCCTATGCGGACACCCGGCCGCTCGCCCCGTCCGGACCGGGGGCCGTTGCCCGCAACGCGAGGGTGGAATTCAATTTTCACAGGCCGGAAGTCATGTCCACCATTGTCGGCTACTGAGGAAAACCCGCCTTGAACCAAAAAAATTATGTGGTCTGGGCGCTGGTGGGCATGATCCTGCTGGTGGCCTTTAATGTTTTCTACCAACAGCCGGTACACAACAGTGAAATTTCCTATACGGATTTTCTCGACCGGGTCAAAAAACAGCAGGTAGCGGAAGTCCTGGTGCAGAGTACCAAATTTTCCGGCAGCAGGCTCTCGGGGCGGTTCACCGACGGCGGCATCTTTTCGAGTTACGCCCCGGACGATCCCTCACTGGTGGAAACCATGCTGCAGAACGGGGTGACCATCAAGGCCGGACCGGCCGAGGAGTCGCCCTGGTATGTGATTTTCCTGACCTCATGGGCGCCCATGATTCTGCTCATCCTGTTCTGGGTCTTTTTTATGCGCCAGATGCAGGGAGGCGGGGGAAAAACCATGAGCTTCGGGCGGGCAAGGGCGCGCATGCTTTCGCAGGAGTCGGCCAAGGTCACTTTCGAGAGTGTGGCCGGAGTGGACGAAGCCAAGGAAGAACTGAGCGAGGTCGTGGATTTTCTGTCCAACCCGAAAAAGTTCACGCGCCTGGGCGGGCGCATTCCCAAGGGAGTATTGCTCATCGGGCCTCCCGGCACCGGCAAGACCTTGTTGGCCAAGGCCGTTGCCGGCGAGGCCGGGGTGCCCTTTTTCTCCATTTCCGGTTCGGATTTTGTGGAGATGTTCGTGGGCGTCGGAGCGTCGCGGGTGCGCGACCTGTTCGCGCAGGGCAAGAAAAACGCGCCGTGCCTCATTTTCATAGACGAGATCGACGCTGTGGGCCGGCAGCGCGGCGCGGGCCTCGGCGGTGGACACGACGAGCGCGAACAGACCTTGAACCAGCTCCTGGTGGAAATGGACGGCTTTGAAGCCAACGCGGGCGTCATCCTCATTGCCGCCACCAACCGTCCGGACGTGCTGGACCCTGCCTTGCAGCGCCCCGGCCGTTTCGACCGCCAGGTGGTCGTGCCGCCTCCGGACATCCGCGGGCGCAAGCAGATCCTTGAAGTGCACAGCAAACGCACGCCGCTGGACAAAGACGTCAATCTCGAAGTGCTGGCCAAGGGTACGCCGGGCTTCTCCGGGGCCGACCTGGAAAACCTGGTCAACGAAGCGGCGCTTGCCGCTGCGGGGCAAAACAAGGAAGCCCTGAATATGGCCGATTTCGAGAACGCCAAGGACAAGCTGCTCATGGGCAAGGAGCGGCGTACCATGGTCCAGACCCCCGAGGACCTCAAAAACACGGCCTATCATGAGGCCGGGCATGCCATACTCAACCTGCTCCTGCCTGAAACCGACACCCTGCACAAAGTGACCATTATTCCGCGCGGACGCGCCCTGGGCGTGACCATGTACCTGCCTGAGGAGGACAAGAACACTCTCAGCAAGGTCGAGCTGCAAAGCAAAATCACTATGGCCTTCGGCGGACGCGCGGCCGAGTTGATTATCTTCAATAAGCAGACGACCGGCGCGGCCAACGACATCAAGCGGGCCACGGATACGGCGCGGGCCATGGTCTGCAAATGGGGCATGAGCGACGTTATCGGTCCCATGGCCGTAGGCGAACAGAACCAGGAAGTGTTCATCGGCCGCGAATGGATATCCAACCGCGAGCACAGCGAGGAAACGGCACGCATGGTGGACGCGGAGGTCAAGCGCATTATCGACCAGGCCGTTCAGGAAGCCGACCGCCTGTTGCGTGAACACATAGACAGCCTGCATCGCGTGGCGGAGGCGTTGCTGGAGCGCGAAACGATCACCGGCGAGGAGGTTGCGAAGCTGATGCGCGGCGAGAGTCTTCCCCCTCTCGACTTGAAGAGCAATCCGCGCAAACTGACGACCACCAAGGATTTGGAAGAGCAGAATAAGCGTAATGGCGACGCTTCCGGGAGCGGGGCAAAGGGAACGCGCTCCCGCCAGACTTCTTCGGGCCGCTCCGGACGGGGCGTGAAGGCGTCAGGGGGACCGAAGGGCGACCAATCCGTTGCCGCGGACGCGCAGGGAACCGCCCCTTCAGGACGGGAGCAACGCGCGGAGTCAGCGGCCGGAGACGAAGACGAGCAAAGCGCGCTGCCGACCTACGACAAATCCGGAAAAACGCAGAAAAAGGCTTCGTCGCCGCTCGGTGCGGCCCTGTCACCCGACGACTCGGACAACGGGAAGCAAGGGTAGCGGGGATGCCTGCAACGCGTGGGGGTCGGAGTAGGGCATTGATATTCGCGGGGCTGTTACGGTAAGCCGGGCGGCAAGGCGGGTCCGGCGCATCAATTTTAGGGAAACGTGTTTAATGCTGGAAAGGCACAATGCATGAAGCCGGCTTCTTCACCTGACGGAGAATGTTAGGCCTTTCGTCCTGCTCAGGCCGAGGCTCAGAATGGCTACGTTTTTGTCATTCTGAGCGAAGCGAAGAAGCCGGCTTTATACCTTTCGAAGCCGGGAAGATAGAGTCTTCGCTTCGCTCAGATTGACGGAGGGGGGTGTAGGCTCACTCCTCTCTCCCTGAAATTGAACAGGTTTTCGAGGTGTTCAGAACGTTGACCAGCGTCTCGGGGGATCAGTATTTTACCAAAAAAAACTGTATGGTAAATAAAATAAATATCTTACAGATAGTTATACATCGAACCTGACGAATATGGGCTTGACGGCAAAGTGAATTCGCCTTGCGGCAATCTTGCGGCAGGGATTTGCAGGCAAAATCCGCAAAAAACAGAGGGGGCCGAAGCCCCCTCACAACAGGTTTATTCTTTGTTTCCCTAGGCAAGGATATTGCCGGCAATGACCATGCGTTGCACTTCGCTGGTGCCTTCATAGATTTCCGTAATCTTCGCATCGCGCATGAAGCGCTCCACAGGATACGAACGGGTGTAGCCGATGCCGCCGTGAACCTGGACGGCCTTGGTCGTCACCCACATGGCTGCTTCGGAGGCGAAAAGCTTGGCCTGCGCGGCTTCCAGGCTGTATCTGGCGCCGGAATCCTTGACCTTGGCAGCCTTGTAGACGAGCTGGCGGGCGGCTTCGGTCTGAGTGGCCATATCAGCCAGCATCCACTGGATGCCCTGGTTGGCTGAAATGGGCTTGCCGAACTGCTGACGCTGTTTGGCATACTCAATAGCCGCTTCCAGCGCGCCCTGAGCGATGCCGAGAGCCTGGGCGGCGATGCCGATGCGTCCGCCGTCCAGGGTCTGCATGGCGATTTTGAAGCCGTCGCCTTCTTTGCCGAGCAGGTTGGCCTTGGGTACTATACAATCCTTCAGAATTATTTCCGTTGTCGAAGAAGCGCAAATGCCCAGTTTATCTTCGGTCTGCCCCACGGAGAATCCGGGGAAACCCTTTTCGACGATAAAGGCGGAAATGCCCTTCAGACCTTTGCTCTTGTCGGTCATGGCGAAATAAATGAAGGTTTCCGCCACGGCGCCGTTGGTGATGAACACCTTGGAGCCGTTAATCACATAGTTGTCGCCCTTCAGTTCGGCCACGGATTTCTGCGATGCGGCATCCGTGCCCGCGCCCGGCTCGGTGAGGCAGAAGGCTCCCAATTTGCGGCCGGTGGCCAGATCGGGCAGATACTTCTTTTTCTGTTCTTCCGTGCCGAATTTGAGAATCGGGAAAGAACCCAGCGAGATGTGCGCGGAAAGAATAACGCCGTGCGTGCCACACACCCGTGAAAGCTCTTCGACAGCGATGCTGTAGCTGACGTTGTCTCCGCCGCCGCCTTCGTATTCCTCAGGAATGGTAAGTCCGAAAAAGCCCAGTTCCGCCATGCGTTTTACCGTTGCCGCGGGGAAGCTGTGCTTTTTGTCAATTTCGGAAGCGATAGGTTTGACTTCTTTTTCCGCGAATTCCCTGACCGAGTTTTTAATCAGTTCTTGATCTTCCGTAAGCAGACTCATTTTTCCCTCCAGACTGTTTGTCCGTTGTGTAGGTGGCAGCACAGGTTTCGCATCCGCGAATCCTGCACAGGGGGAGACACAGCAGGCGGCGGGGGACGCGGTCCGCGCCCCGCCGTACCGAAAAAAGGCAACCGCTAGACATCGAACAGAAGTACGCCTTCGCCCTCTACGACGACTTCGCCCTTCTGATTTTCGACCTTGTTTTTCATAATTACGCGTTTTTTTGCGTCGTCTTTCTCCTGCACCTCGGCCCAGGCGGTCAGGGTATCGCCCAGAAAGACCGGACGGCGGAATTTCAGGCTCTGGCTGATGTATATGGCGCCCTGGCCGGGAATAATCGTGCCGTGCACCGCGCTGATCAGCCCGGCGCTGATCATGCCGTGAGCGATCCTCTGCCCGAAGCGGGTGCTTTTGGCAAATGCCTCGTCAAGGTGCAGAGGGTTTTTGTCGTTGCTGACATCGGCGAATTTTTCCACAACCTCGCTCGTAATCAGCTTGCTTGTACTGTCTTTGTCGCCCACCTTCAAGGTGTTGTAGGTCCACGCCATGTGCTTCTCCTGGTTTTTTCGGAAGCAGCCGGCCGGGAACAGGCCGGCTGCGCTTCAGTTCGGGGTTTGTCAGAAATTGAAACCGAACACAGTCCAGATCAGGATCAAAAGCAAGGTCGTGGCAAAGGGAACCACCACGGAAACCATGCCGATGTCCGGATAGGAAGTTTTATGGGTAAGTCCGCAGATAGCCAGCAGGGTGATGACTGCGCCGTTGTGCGGCAGCGTGTCAAAGCCGCCCGAAGACATGGCCGCCACGCGGTGCAGCAGCCCCGGATCCATGCCGACGGCGTTGCCCCATTCAAGGAAACGCGGGCCCATGGCTTCCAGCGCGATGCTCATGCCGCCGGACGCGGACCCGGTGATGCCCGCCAGCACGTTGACCGTCAGGGCTTCGGACAAGAGCGGCGTGCCGGGGTCGATGCTCAGGAGGAAGTCGCGCACCGAGCCGAAGCCGGGCAGGGAACTGACCACATTGCCGAAGCCGGTTTCGGACGCCGTATTCATGATGGCCAGCAGGGAGCCTATGGCGCCGCCGTTGAGCGCCGCCTGCAGGTTGCCGCGGGCTTTGAACTGTCTGCCCGCGAAGATGATGCTCAGGACAATGCCCACGATGAGGGAGATGACCAGTGCCCAGTTGGCCACCGGTATCGTCGCCGAGGCCAGGGGAACCTTGCCGTAGGGCTGCATGATGGAGGCGTCCCAGCCGCCGATCACCTTGGTCAGGATGAAATTGAGCACCAGGACCACGACCAGGGGCAGAGCGGCCACGGCCGGGGGCAGTTCGGGAACGCCGTCGTCGAAGTTGATCTGCGCGCGGGTGTCTTCCGGGCCGAAGTCTTCTCCGGCGGCGAGCATTTTCTTCTTGCGCCATTCAAGCCAGGCAACGCCGACTAAGAAGATGATCAGCGCGCCGCATGTGCCGAAAACGGGCGCCGCAAAGGATGTGGTGTTGAAGTACTTGGCCGGGATGATGTTCTGAATCTGCGGTGTGCCGGGCACGGCCGTCATGGTGAAGCCGAACGCGCCGAGCGCTATGCAGCCGGGCAGCAGACGGCGGGGAATGCCGCCCTCCTTGAACAGGGCGTTGCCGAAAGGATACACGGCAAAGGCCACCACAAAGAGGCTGACGCCGCCGTAGGTCAGAACGGCGGCGGCCAGCACTACGGCCAGAATGCCGCGTTCAGGCCCCAGTTTTTCGGCAATGAAACGGGCCACGGACCGGGCCGCGCCGCTTTCTTCCATAACTTTGCCGAACACGGCTCCGAGGAGGAAGACGGGAAAGAAGTTTTTCACATAGATTACGGCTCTGGCCATGAACAGTTCGCTGTATTCCGGAAGCAGGTGGTGTCCTGCCGTTGCGGCGGCGACCAGCGCGCATACGGGCGCGAAAAGGATCACCGAGTAGCCTTTGTACGCGATGTACGTAAGCAGCAACAGCGCGATAATGATGCCGATAACCATACTCTCTCCTCTCTGTAAAATTGTTCCTGTCTTCGTTTGCCGGCCGGGGCGCAAGGTTCCCTTCTTCCGCCCTGCAACGACATCGGGCCGCGTGGCGCCGCAGCCCGGCGTCCAAGACTTTTTGCATATTCCGCAACGTAAATCAAGCCCCTTAACGCAAAGATATTTGTGGCAGGTATACCGGGGTGCGCTGTGCCCCAGGGATAAAATTACAGTGTGCCGCGCTGTTCATGAGCTTCGTCCGGTCCGGCCGGAGAGAAATTTTTCAGCGACGGCGCATCGGTCGCGCCCAGCGCCCGTTTTTCCAGAAAAGCTCCGTAACGGTCCAGCACCAGGTCCGCAGGCCCGCTTTCCACAAGTTTTCCGTCGTCAATCCAGAGCATGACGTCGCAGTTGCGCACCGTACTCAGGCGGTGCGCGATCACCACGGTGGTGATGGACGCGGGCAGGGCGTAGATGGTGTTCATTATCGCGGTTTCCGTGGCGGAATCCAGCGCGCTGGTCGCCTCGTCGAGAATCAGCAGGGAGGGGCTCGCATACAGCGCCCTGGCGATGGACAGACGTTGCGCCTGACCGCCGGACAACCCCGCACCTTTCTCGCCGACGGGCATGAGGATGCCCTGCGGATGCTTTTCGGCAACGTCCAGCGCGGCGAGCCGGCAGACGTGCAGAACGCGGTCCGGGTCGTATTCCCTGCCCCAACTGCTGAAGGCGACGTTTTCGGCCAGGGTGCCGGGCATAATGTAGGGGGATTGCGGCACATAGCCGACCTGCAGGGAATAGGCGACGAGTTCGGACGGGGAGAGTTCCCTGCCGCCGACCGTCATCACGCCGGAATCGGGTCGCAAAAGACCGCTGAGAATGCTCACTATGGTGCTTTTACCCGCGCCGGATACGCCGACTATGCCCGTGCATCTGCCGCATGCCGCGGTAAAGGTCAGGTCGTGCAGGCAGTCTTCGCTTGCCGCCGGGTAGCGGAAGCACACGTTTTGAAAAACGATGTCGCCGTTCAGGACGAAATCCGGGTCCGGCGCGACAGACGCCTCAAGGGGGTTGTCCCTGACGTATTCCACTTTGGCGAGACACTCCATGGCCGCGTGCCGTACTCCGCGCGCGGCGACCAGGCAGGACAGGGAGCGGTTCAGGATGGGCAGTATGCGCCAGGAGGCCAGCATGATCATGGTCAGCACCCCGGTGATGCGCGCCATGGACGCATCGTAAAAGCGCAGCATCAGGTACAGGGTGACGGGGATGACCGTGAACCCCACGACTTCCAGTATCCAGGCCGGAATGGGCGATGCCGTGGTCAAAAAGGCGCGGCTCGGCAGACCTCCCAGGCAGGCCTCCCGGAATTTCTCGAAAAATACCGGCTGCTGCCGGTAAATAAGCACCTCCCGTATCCCCTGCATGGCGTTCATGGTCGCCGAGCTTTCCCTGCGGCTGAACTCGGCGGACACCGTGCCGGCTTCGTCCACGGCCTTCTTGATGCTTTTGTACACGGAAGCCGCGATGATCGCCGTACATGCTATGGTGAACAGCAGCACTTCGGGCGTGGCCGAAATCATGACCAGAAACAGGCCGAGGGAGATGACGGTGTAGGTATACACCATCATGATGTTGATGATCAGCGATCCGAGTTGTCCGCGCCACGCCAGAGCCTGGTACACCGAATGGCTGTCGCCGGAAATATGCATGATATACGGGCTGTACAGGTAATGCCGGAACACCGTTTCGCCGGCGAACAGGGAAATTTCCTCGCCCAGACGGGCGGTGGCCAGACCGGTAAAGGCCGACATGGCGTTTTTGGCAAGGGCCAGCAACACTACGGAACTGGAGGCGGCCAGCGCAAAAAAGCGCGGGTCGTCGGACAAGGCGGCAAAGGATGGAAACAGGGCGAATATTTTCGGCATGAAACTGAAATCAAGCAGTTTTTCCGGGGAGGCGATGCTCAACGCCAGAAAAGAAATCGACAGGATGCTCATGACCTCCAGACAGGCCAGAAGCACGATGCATCCGAACACGCGCAGGGTGCGCAGGCGCAAGGCCGGAGGCAATACGCGAAAAACGCGCAGGAAGTCGTCGACCAGTCTGCGCCGCATCTGATCCATAAACTGCGTGACAGCCATCGCGCCGTTCACTCGCGCGGCGGGGCGGCGCTCACGCGGGAGTCTGCCGCCGCCTGCCGAAAATCGGACAGGGTAAGCTCATGTATCGTGAGGGAAGCATTGAGGAACCGGGCCTCCGCCCCAACCCCCGCAGGGGCAGGTCCGAGCCGGCGAAAGGCCGATGATTTCCCCCGGGTCCCCTCAATTGCAGCAGGGCGTCGGATCATAAAAATTCCCGGTCACAATGTTTTCTTTCCCCTCGGGAAGAGGACGTCAAGGGCACAGCAGACGCAGGGTGCCGTCTTCGACGACGAACAGCGTACCGTTGTTTTGCCGCAGGTCAAGCAGTTCTTTCGGCGTCATGCCCGCCAGCGCGCCGGCGAGGCAGGCGTTGAGCCTGGCGTGGGCGATGATCAGACAGGGTTCAGGTTTGAGTTCGGCGGCAAAGGACGCCGCGCGGGCAAAGACCGCGCTGTAGGATTCGCCGCCGGGCCAGGGCGTGGTCCAGACGTCGCCGCCGGCGGCGACAAGTTTGCCGAAACAGTCCAGGGCGGCGGGAATAGTCATGCCTTCGCAGGTTCCGTGGTCGCATTCCAGAAGGCGTTTATCCGTTGTATAGTCAAGGCCCAGGACGCCGCATACGATGTCCGCCGTTTCCACGCAACGCGGCAGCGGGCTGACGAAAACCGCGCCGAGCTCCTTGTCGCGGAAAAATTCGGCCATAGTCGCGGCCGCGGCCCGGCCTTCGGCGAGCAGGGGGCTGTTTTTGCGCCCCTGCACGCGTTGCTCCGCGTTCCACCGGGTCCTGCCGTGGCGCATTATGTAAACTGCAGGCATGGCGCTCACTGCTCCTGATAAGTGGAGCCGGCCGGAGCAGGCGCAAGGCCGGATATTTTCCCGGCCGGGCTTCCGAATTAAGCAAATTTATCCTGTTATTCCTCTCCTGCCGACTCTTCCTACAAAAAACCGCCGTTACGATACATCATTCCCGCGTTGATATCCATGAAAAAAACAACCTCTCCTGTTTGTAACGGACAAACTGGAAAAACCGGACAATCTTACTGCGTCCAGAAGCAAATATTACGAACCGGATGAACCGGACAAAGGGCATCCGGTGTCACCTGCTCGGACGAAAACCCTACACCGATCCAGTCCTGACTGCGCGGCTTGAAGCGGGATTATGTTTCACGGCCGGAAATTTCGGCAGGGGAAGGTCTTGCCTGCCTGCACGGCCTGATGTACACCCGCCGCATGCTGCAGTTCCCGCACATAGCCCCCGAGATAGTGAGCATCGGTCCTTTGGCTGTCCGCTGGTACGGGGCCATGTACGTGCTGGCCTTTGCCGCGGCGATGCTGCTCGGCCGTCTGCGCGCCGCCCGCGGCGGCGCGTTCACGCGCGCGCAGTTCGACGATGTGATTATCTTCGGTTTTCTGGGGGTATTGCTGGGGGCGCGGTTCGGATACGCGCTGTTTTACAACCCCGCCTATTATTTTCGGCATCCTTTGGAAATCCTGCTGATCTGGAAGGGAGGCATGAGCTTCCACGGCGGCTTTCTGGGGGTGCTGCTGGCGCAGTGGGCGGCGGGCCGGCGTCTGGGCAAAGGTTTTTTCACGACCATGGATTTTATGGCGCCTTTGGTGCCGCCAGGTCTTTTTTTCGTGCGCATCGGCAATTTCATCAACGCCGAACTGTGGGGAAGGGTGACGGACGTGCCCTGGGGCATGGTGTTTCCCGGAGCGGGGTCTTTGCCCAGACATCCTTCGCAGCTTTACGAGGCGTTTCTGGAGGGAGCGGTGCTGTTCGTCGTTGTCTGGATCTTTTCCGCCAAACAGCGGCCGACGATGGCTGTAAGCGGCGTTTTCGCCCTGGGCTACGGGGTGTTCCGCTGTTTTGCGGAGATGTTCCGGCAGCCGGACGCGCATATCGGCTTTGTGGCCTTTGATTTTCTGACCATGGGTATGCTGCTTTCGCTGCCCATCGCGCTGACCGGGGCCGTGTTGCTGTTTCTGGCCTACCGGCGGAAGTAACGGCCGGGCGCGGGCGTACCCGTTTGCATCAGATTATGCACGTTCCGGTAGTGTCCGGAGTTTCAGCACTTTTTTGATGTAGCCGCCAAGCCGTGGTTTTGGCGCGTTGGAGCCGGAGCGGAGCGAAGGCGAAGCGGCCGTCAGAAAACAGAAAAAAATATCATCAGGGCAGAAATCACGGCGTACGCGCGAAGTCTTGAGCTGCTTTGACAAAGAGTTCCTTGAGCGACGGGTCGAAGCTGGTCCCCATGCCCGCGAGGATAATGCCGATTGCATTTTCGTGGCTCAACGCCTTTTTATAGGGTCGGTCCGAGGTCAGGGCGTCATATTCGTCGACGATGGCCATGATGCGCCCGAGCAGGGGGATATTCTCGCCCGCCAGGCCGTAGGGATAGCCGCTGCCGTCCCATTTTTCGTGGTGGAAGGCGGTAAAAATTTTGGCGTACTGCAAAAACCTGCTGTCCTCTTCACCGTCTTCCAACCTTTCGAGAAATCCCACGCCGACGAGCACATGCTGCTGCATTTCCTTAAATTCATCGCTGTTCAGTCTCCCCGGCTTTTTCAAAATATCATCTCTTATGCCTATTTTGCCGACATCGTGCAATTGGGAAGATTGGATGAGGAGATCGACATCCCATGTTGAAAACTGTTCCGGCCGGATTCCCGATTTGATGATTTCGTTCAGAAATATCCTCAGATAGCGTTGCGTATTTGCTATATGGACGCCGGTCGACCCATCGCGGCTTTCCACCATTTCGGCCATGGCAGCCAGAATTTTATTTTGGAGCTTGACGATGGTTTTTGCCTTGGCTTCGATCATATCTTGAAGGTTTTCATTGTAATTCAGAAGTTCGCGCTTTTGGTTTTCCAGCAGCATGTGCAGGGCGACACGTTTGCGCAACAGGGGCGGGGAAAAGGGTTTTGTGATGTAATCGACGGCGCCGAGCTGCAGACCTTTCAGCTCGTAGGTGCTTTCTTCCATGGCGGTAAGGAAGATAACGGGGATATCGCGCGTTTCCCGATTTTCCTTGAGGAGGTTGATGGCTTCGAAACCGTCCATTTCCGGCATGTCCACATCCAGGAGGATGAGTTCCGGTTTGCGCCATTCCAGGGCTTGCAGCATTTTTGAGGCGGAGGGCACGGTGAGCACCGTGTAGTCTTCCGACAAGGCTGTTTTCCCGGCAAGAAGGTTGGTGCGGTTGTCGTCCACCAGCATGACCAGTTTGCGCGGATATTCCATAAGTGCAAACTCTCTTTTATTAATATATGCGTTAGAGCATTTCTAAGGCAACGCTGCTTTATTCTTTTGAAAGGCATGAGGATGGATTCTTCGCTGCGCTCAGAATGACAAAAGCGTGGTCATTCCGAGCCGCAGCAAGCGTGGTCATTCTGAGCCGCAGCGAAGCGAAGGCGAAGAATCCATCTTGATGTCTTTTGTCCTTTCCGCATTTAATCAGCGTTTACCTGGAATTCATTTTACACTCGAAAATGCCGAAGCATGCTTTGAAAGTTGTGGATACTTGCATATTTGAAATGCTCTAAAAAGTAAACTTTTTAACTCCGGATCACCGGCCGTAAAGCGTGGTTTTCGGCCGGCTCACGCCCTTGCGCGGCGCATCGGCCTTACGTCCGCGGTACTGATTTCCGCGGAAATCAGTATGTTCAGCGCGCATCGGCGCGGCTTAGGGATTTTTTTTCCAGCTTGGCCCAGGTATCTTTGAGCGTCACGGTGCGGTTGAAGACCGGCCGGTCGGGACTGCCGTCGCTGTCGGCGCAGAAATAGCCCAGGCGCTCGAACTGTACGCTCTCGCCCGCCTTGAGCGCACGCAGGCTCGGGTCGACGTATCCCTTCACGACAACCAGTGACTCCGGGTTGATGCAGTCCGGAAAGGTGTTTCCAGGATCCGCATCCGAAGGATCGTCCTTGAGAAAAAGATGGTCGTACAGCCGCATTTCAGCTTCCACGGCGTGGGCCGCCGAGACCCAGTGCAAAGTGCCCCTGACCTTGCGTCCGTCCGGGCTGCCGCCCCCCCGGCTTTGCGGGTCATAGGAACAGATGAGGGCGCGGATCGTGCCGTCCGGGTTCTTCAGAACTTCTTCGCAGGTTATGTAGTAGGCGCAGCGCAGGCGCACTTCGCGCCCCGGTGCGAGGCGGTGGAATTTCGCCGGCGGGTCTTCCCGAAAATCATCTCTCTCTATGAACAGCTCGCGTGAAAACGGGATGCGGCGCACGCCCTTTTCCGGCTCATCCGGGTACAGGGGCAGTTCCGGCCATTCCACCTGCCCTTCCGGATAATTGCGGAGTATCACTTTCAGAGGGTTAAGCACGGCCAGGGCGCGCGGCGCCGTCGCGTTGAGACGCTCGCGGATGCAGAACTCCAGCACGGCATAGTCCACGATGTTGTCCGCCCTGGAAACGCCGATGCGCGCGACGAATTCCCGCACGGCTTCGGGAGGTGCCCCGCGCCGGCGCAGACCGGACAGGGTCGGCATACGCGGGTCGTCCCAACCCCGCACAAGACCTCCTTCCACAAGTTGAATGAGTTTGCGCTTGGAAAGCACCGTGCGCGTGAGATTCAGACGCGCGAATTCCGTCTGCCGGGAACGGAATATGTCCAGAGTCTCCAGAACCCAGTCGTACAACGCGCGATTGTCGGCAAATTCCAGGGTGCACAGCGAATGGGTGATGCCTTCCAGCGAATCGCAGATGCAGTGCGTGTAGTCGTACAGGGGGTAGATCGGCCAGGCGTCGCCCGTGCGGTGGTGCGGGGCGCGGCGTATGCGGTACAGCACGGGGTCGCGCATGACTATGTTGGGCGAGGCCATATCTATCTTGGCGCGCAGCACATGCGCGCCGTCTTCGAATTCCCCGGCGCGCATGCGCCGGAACAGGTCGAGGTTCTCCTCCACGCCGCGCTCCCGGTACGGCCCGGCGCGGCCCGGCTCGGTCAACGTCCCCCGGCAGGCGCGGATCTCCTCGGCCGACAGGCTGTCCACATAGGCCTTGCCCATGCGGATGAGCTGTTCGGCAAACACGTAAAGACGCTCGAAATAATCCGAGGCGTAATATTCACGGTCTCCCCAGTCCCCGCCCAGCCAGCGCACGTCTTCGCGTATGGCGTCCACGTATTCGCGGCTTTCCTTCGTCGGGTTGGTGTCGTCGAAGCGCAGGTTGCACAACCCGCCGAATTCTCCGGCTACCCCGAAGTTCAGACAAATGGATTTGGCATGGCCGATGTGCAGGTATCCGTTCGGTTCCGGAGGAAAACGGGTGTGGACCGTGTCCCGGCGCTTTTCCGCAAGATCCGCCGCGATCATGGCCCGGATGAAATCCCTGCCTCCCCGTTTTTCGGCACCTGTTTCCGTTGCGCTTGCCTCCGTTGCGGGGCGCGCAACGGGCTCTTCGGCGATCGTCATGCTGTTCCTCGACGCGAAAGGGTTGTGTTACTGCAGGCGCACCGGATAAGTGCCGCGGTAGACCGTATCCGCGACCTCGATGAGGATGTCTATTGATGCGATGCCGTCCGGTTTCAGACCGGGGGGCAGACGAACCATATTCTGCATTGCTTTCATGCGGGCTATGGAGAAACGTGAATTTTCCGGGTCCTGCATGGGCAGGTCCACCCGTGTGCCGTCGGCCGTCACGGCCGCATACCTGGCCGCGCCGGTGACTGTGCGTTGCCCGTCGGTCACGGTGGACAGTTCGTAGTTGATGCGCAGGCGCAACGAACCGGAATTTCTCGCGCTGAATTCATTGACGCGCAACGGGCTTCCCTCTCCGGCCAGAGGAGCGAAACCGTCGTCCGTCTTTGCCGGGGCCGCGGCCGGCTTTGCGGGGGGAGGCAATGCCGTCTCGCCCGAGGGATCTTCAGCCGGTCTTTCGCTTGTATCCTCGGTCGCGGTCGGCGCGGCCTGCACAACGGCCGGCGACGCGCCGGCAGAAAGGACGCGCACGCCCGGGCCGGCGGGAGCGGGAGGATTCGCCGCGGCCGTGCCTCTGGCGGGCAGGTCCGGCGTGCCCACCTCTGTGTGCGTGGCCTGGGGGGGGCTCTCGTTGCCGGCTTTCAGCAGGCTTTCCAGATTGACCAGACGTTCAAGCTGCAGGCGCAGCCCGGCGTTTTCCCTTTCCCTGCTTTCCTGCGCCGCGGCCAGTTCCCGGTACTTGGTGAAGAAATGCAGGCCGCCGTATATGCCGCCTCCACCGAACAGCAGCAACACGATAAACAGGCCGGCGCAGAAGTGCAGCACGTTGCAACGGATGCTGAAGGTCCTGGATTCCTTGTCGTCGCGCATCAGCAGAACATGGTAGTGCGTCTGTTTTTTAATGACCGGCTTCAATGCCCCTCCACTCTTCCCGCGTGATCAGCCACACGCCGTTTATCTTTTCAAAGGTCAGGGTCTTGATGCCCGTGTCGCCGCCGCCCGCCCGGTCGGCGTATTCCTGATGCATGTCCGCTACCGGCCGGCTCCTGTGCAGTTGTACCCGGACATCGGTCAGGCGCACACTGACGGGCGGATTTCTGCGCCAGAGCGCAGCCTTGTGCCTGCTGATCTCGGCTGCTCCTCTGCGTTCGCCCTGTATCGCGCGGGGGGCGTAAAAGCTCGCATAGTCCTTCAAATCCCCGCGCTCCCAAGCCGCGCGCCAGGCCTCTATGCGCTCCGTAACTGCGCCGGCCGCATCGCGCAACGGGTCCGTCCGCGCGGAGCGCCGCGCGTCTTCCGCCTTGCCGGACTCCGCCGCCGGGACAGTAAGAGTGTCGGAAACCGTAGCGGTATCCACCCCGTTGAGTTCAACTTCGCGCGCGGCTTGCCGGCCGCGCGCCGGGCGCTGCGCATCCGTCGGACTACCCTCGTCCGCGGCGTTTCCCGAGCTCACGGCACGCGCCGGGTCCGGCCGGGCCGCCTGTCCTCCGGCTCCCGCGGACGCCGCCGTTGCTCCGGACGCGTCTCCGCTTCGGGAAAGCTGTTGAGCCGGCGGCTCATTTCGCTCCTTTACGGCGCGCTCGCGTTCCGCAACCCGGCGGGCGGCCAGCCTGAAGGCTGCTTCAGACGGACGGGGCATGGGGCCGAAGGCCGGGTCTTCAATATGATCCGGCGTACTGAGCACGGACTGCCCCGCCGTGTCGATCGGGTCGCTTGCGTCCGAAGCGTAGGAAACCCGGCCGGCCGCGGAGGACGCCGGCGGTGCAGCGTTTGGGAAAGCGCGGCGGTTCGCGCCTGCAGGAGTAATTGCTCCCGCAGTCGGGGAAAAAGCGCTGCCGGCATCGGGAGCGGTCTCCGCTGCCGCCGCTTCCGTCTGAGTCCCCGCGGGAGGGCGCGCCCCGCCTGCAACCTCGCCGGCGGCAGAGACTGACGCCGACGCTCCGGCATCGTGCGCGGAATATCCGGAAGCCCCCGCAGCCGAGGCCACGTACGACGCATCGTCCGGCGCCCGCCAGACCGCGTCCAGCAGCGCCAAGGGATCGTCCTGCTCAGAAGGCGGCATCAATGATGCCGCCGAAGCCGTCAGAGGCGCGTCCACCAGGCCGGGTTCCCATTCCATGCCGACGATTTTGAAGTCCGTCCCCGTTTTTTCCCAATACAGGCGACGTGTGCCGCGCGTACTCAGGTTGGGCGCCTGGTAGTCCTGGTGAAACCAGGTTACCCAATAATCGGGGCCGGCAAGAATCCTGACGTCCCTGACCGTGGTGCGTATCCACGGCAACAGCGTGAACAGGCGTTCCTTTTGGGCGCGGAAGGCGGAAAAATTCTCACCCTGCGCCGCACTGTACGCTTCCCGGTCGTAAAAGTCGAAAAAACGGCGCGAACGCCCCGACCATGCCTCAGCCCAGTCCCGTACCTTCTGCTCCAGTCTGCGCAGGTCGTCGTCACTGCCCGCCCCGGACGCGCCGAACGCGAAGGAGCGGGTCAGGGCCACCGGCGCGCCGGGCAGCAGCGCCTTGCCGAGTATGGACAGGTCGTCGTTGTTCATGGCAACGCAGCCTTCGGTCTGCAACGGCACGAGAGGTTCGCCCCGGCCGTGGATCCATATGCCGAAGCCTGTTTTCCCGCGCATTCTGTCCACGGGATTGGGATAATTCAGCGTATAAGCGCGCGGGCCGTACTTGATAAAATCCAGGCCGGAGTCGATGCGGCGCACGACAAAATACACGCCCTCGGGAGTTTTAAGATCCCCCTCCACCGCCTTGTCCCCTTCTTTCTGCCCGGTGGTGCAGATAAAAACCCGCGCAATGCGCAACGGACTCTGTTTTTCAAAAAACGCAAGCTTCTGCCGCGTCTTGTCCACGGCAACGAAATAGGAAGGATGGGCGAACTGTTCGGAAATAACCGCATCCCAGACCGCACTGGCCGGGTACGGCAAAAGCGGGACAAGGCAGACGGCAAACGCGAGCGCCTTAGGAATGACGGTATTCAAGAAAACGCGAGCCGTGGAAAAAAGAAAAAACAGACGCGTCCGCAAAGCTGCCGGCGTGTGTTGACGCCGGGATGCGCCGGGTTTCCGGGTATACCTGTCGCAACAGTAAGCCATCTGCGTCTTTGCGCGTTGCGCTGTTCAACGGCGAACTCAACCGGCGGGCCGCGCTCCGTCGCTTCCGGCAGAGCGCGCCAGTTCAAGCAGTTCACAACGAGTGAAAAGAGAGCGCAGTTCCCTCCCGGCCGTTGCAAAAGCCTCCGCGCCGCCCGCTTCTTCCCTGTTCAGGATGCAGAACACGGCAAGCACCCTCAGTCCTTCCGCCTCGACGATATTTGCGGCTTGTAACACAGAAGCGCCGGTGCTGACAACATCTTCAAGCATGATTACCTTGTCGCCGGGGCGCACGTTGGCCAAGCCCTCCACCCTGCGTCCCGCGCCGTGCCCTTTGGTTTCCTTGCGCACAATCAGCGCGGGCAGCCGCCTGCCCTGCGCAAGCGCCGCCAACGAGGTTGCCGTCAGCAGCGGATCCGCCCCCAAGGTCATACCGGCCACGGCCTGCGCCTTCGTGTCGCGCAGCATGTGCGCGAACAGCATGCCGATCAGCCGCGCTCCTTCCGGGTCCAGCGAACTCTGACGACAATCAAAATAATAGGAAGCCTTGCGCCCGGAACTCAGCGTGAAGTCGCCTTCCATGTATGAACGGGCGTACAAAAGCCTCGCCAAATCCACCCTGTACGCTTTCATATCGCCGGACTCAAGCTCGGCCGGCTCCGCCCCGCGCGCTTCCGTGCCGCCGGAGCCAGGCACGGTCGATTCCTGGCGTTTGTCGGGCATTTCAGGCCGGCTCGAAAAGTCTGTTATAGATCTCATCCTCATAACGCAGAAAGTACGCCGGGTCGAAGAGGGCCGCCATGCGCGCCTCGGGCAGATGTCCGCGCATGAACCGGTCGGCCCGCACAAGATTCGGGAATGATGCCCCTTCCTCCCAGCTCCGCATGGCCAGGCGCTGCACTTCCTCGTACGCCTTCTGCCGGGGCAGGGCCGCCTCTTCCACGAGGGCCAGGAGCACGCGCTGCGAAAAAAACAGGCCGTAGGACCCTTCCAGATTGCGCGCCATGCGTTCCGTGTCCACCTTCATCCCGCACAATAAGGTGTTCAGCCTCGTCAGCATATAGTCCGCAAGAATGGTGGAATCCGGCATGATTACCCGTTCCACAGAGGAATGGCTGATGTCGCGCTCGTGCCAGAGGGCCGTGTTTTCCATGGCCGCCAACGCGTCCGCGCGCAGCAGCCGGGACAACCCGCTCAGGTTTTCCGCGGAGATGGGGTTCTTCTTGTGCGGCATGGCCGAAGAACCTTTCTGCCCCTTCGCGAAGTTTTCCTCGACCTCGCCTACTTCCGTGCGCTGCAGATGGCGCAGCTCCACGCACAGGCGTTCCACGCCGCCTCCCGCCAGCGCCAGAGCGGTAAAATACTGCGCGTGGCGGTCCCGCTGCAGGATCTGCGTGGAAACCGGGTCCGGCTCAAGGCCGAGCATGGCGCAGGCCAGACGCTCCACCTCCGGCGTCAGGGCCGAATACGTACCCACCGCCCCGGAAATTTTGCCGACGCGCATGTTCTCGACAGCCGCCGCAAAGCGGGCGCGATGCCGCGTGAACTCCGCATAAAACCCCGCCAGCTTCAAGCCGAAGCTCGTGGGTTCGGCATGCACGCCGTGCGTCCTCCCCATGCACAACACACCCTTCCAGCGCAGCGCAAGTTCCTTCAGCGTGCCGAGCAGCGCATCGAAATCCCCCAGGATGATCCGCCCCGCCCGCACCAGCAGCAGGGCGTCGGCCGTGTCCACAATGTCCGACGAGGTACAGCCCAGATGAATAAAGCGCGCGGCGGGACCGACCTTTTCCTCGACGGCCGTAAGAAAGGCGATGACATCGTGCCGCGTCTCTTCTTCAATTTCCCGCACACGCCGCACGTCCACATCCGCGCGCAAACGGATTTCCGCCATGCTCGCCGCGTCAATCACCCCGAGACGCGCCCACGCCTCGCAAACCGCCGTCTCCACCTCAAGCCAGGCCGCCAGACGGCGCTCCTGCGTCCACAGGGCGCCCATTTCCGGGCGGGTGTAGCGTTCTATCACGGCGCGCACTCCCTACGGCTCACGGCGCGGCAGGAGCCTCTTTGCGCGCCGGTACCGCCTTCTGCTCCGAAGCTGCCGCTTTCCGCCCGGAAGCCTCCGCCCCTGCCTTGGCCGCGGCGCATGTTCCCGCCTCGGAACACGGTGATTTGCCGGAACCCGCCCCGGAACAGGGCGCGCCGCCCGACTCCGCCTCGGGGCCGGCAGCCGCGCAGCCGCCTTCCTCCTTGCGGCAACGGTCCTTGCGCGAACCGTACTCCGTCACGTACCAGCCGCCGCCCTTGAGCGCGAAACTGGTGTTGGAAATGATCCTGCGGGCCTTGCCTCTGCACAGGGGGCAGGAACGCTCCCCCATCCCGTCGTCCACCTGCCTCGTCCATTCTTCAAAAAGTTGTCCGCAGCTTCCACAACGGTACTCGTAAATCGGCATCACTGTTCTCCTTGAGATTTCCGCTTCACACGGAATTTCCGCACCCGCCGCTTCAGGACACGGCGGCGCGGGCATCGCGAACACGCTGCTTGATCCGCTCATGGCGGCGTCTGCGCTTGCGCTGCAGTTCTTTCATACGTTCAATCTTCTTTTGGGCCACAGGAAAACTCCTTCGCTGGTGAAACATGATGTAGCAGGGACTCCGCCCGGTCGGCCCTGCATCCGTTCAGACCGACTCCGCCGGGGATAATCTGGGGCGCTGCTCCCCAACCCCGTCGGGGATCCGCCCCGAACCTCGCCGGGGTCAGCCTGAGCAGGCGTAAGGCTGATGATTTCCTCCGGACCCCCTCATTTACAGGCAGCGCACGGGATACGCGGGCGTTGTCGTATATCCCCGGTTGCCGAGATTGTAAAGCCCCGGTTCCCCGCCGCAGCGACGCTCATGCGGGCGCTTATAGCAAGAACGCTGCGTCAGGGCCGGAGTCATGCTCCGTGCGGACCGGTGCAAAGGGAAAGGGCTTTTTCCAGAAATTTCAGCCCCCGGTCCGCCGCAAGCTGCGGATCCTTCAACGTCCCGTCCTGAAGCAGCACATTGTCGCACAGAATGAGCGCCGCTTCGGGGATGCGCCCGTCCTCGGGGTTCTTGAGGTACAGGCGCAGCAGGGAACGGATCAGCGGGTGATCCGGATTCACTTCAAGAATGCGCGGCGGCGTTTCTTCCTTCTGCTGCACGGCGCGCATGAGCTTTTCCATGGCCGAGGTCATGCCCTCGGGCGCGGCAAGTAAGGCCGGACCGCCCGCAGGGCGGGAGGACAGGCGGACGTCCTGGACCTTTGCCGCCAGTACGGCGCGCAGCAAACCGAGCAGCTTGTCCAGGCCGGCTTTTTCGTCGTCGCCCAGAGCCTCCGCTTGCGGCGCGGATTCCCCGATGTCCGGAAAGGCGTCGAGCGCCCCTGCTTCCGCCTGCTCCACGGACTTGAACGCATGCTCCTTGTATGTGCCCAAGGCGTCAAGGGCAAGCTCGTCCACGGCGTCAAAAAGGTACAGCACCTCTATGCCCTTGCGCCGGAAGCTCTCCATGTACGGACTGACCTCCGCCGCCTCGGGTGAGGGCGCGACAAGGTGCCAGATTTCCTTTTGGCCTTCCTTGGCCCGTTCCAGATAGTCGTCAAGTCCGGTCAGACCGCCGGGGGATGAGGACGAGGCAAAACGCAGCAGGGTCGCCGCCCGCCCGCGGTTCACATAGTCGTGAAAGGCAAAACGCAGGTATTTGCCGTGCAGTTTCCAGAACTTCGCGTACTTTTCCTTGTCTGAAGCCGCCGTTTTTTCCAGATGATCCAGCACCCGGCGCGTGATTGTCCCGGATACGGCGCGGAGCAGGGCATTTTCCTGCAGGGTTTCCCGCGAAATGTTCAACGGCAGGTCTTCGGCGTCCACCACTCCGCGCAGGAATCCCAGGTAATCGGGGACAAGCCCGGCGGCCGATCGCGCGATCAGCACACGCCGCGCGTAAAGGTCCGGACCCCGGCGCTCGCGCAGTGCGAGAAAGGGGTCCTGCTCCGTGCCGGGGATGAACATCAGGGCATTGAACTGTATGGGCGCATCGGCGGAAAAATGGACGAAGTCCAGAGGCTCCGCCGTATCATACGTCAGCTGCTTGTAAAACTCCGCATACTGCTGCGGAGTCACGGAAAATTTCGGCTCCCGCCAGAGCGCGGGGCTGGTGTTGATCAGCTCGCCTTCCAGGTAAATCGGGAAAGGCAGAAAATTCGAATGCTTGCGGATAACGGCTTCAATCCGGTATTTTTCCAGAAATTCTTTATCTTCCGCCTTGAGTTTTGCCCGGACAACGGTGCCGCGTTTGTAGGGCGCGGCTTCTTCGCCTTCCAGGGCGCGGATGGTAAAGCCGCTCCGGCCGTCGGAACTCCAGATGTGCGGGCTTTCGTCGCCCTGAGCGGGTACGGAAACGACCTCCACAAAGTCGGCGACCATGAACACCGAATAAAAGCCTATGCCGAAGCGGCCGATGATCTGTGTTCCGCCGGCGGCCGCCGCCGTCCGTCCGGAATCGTCGTCCGCCCTGCGCGAAGTTGCCTCACCGGCATCGCCGGTGCCGCGCGCGGAGTTCTCTTTGTCCGTATCCGGAGCCTCCTCCGTTCCGTCCACGCCTCCGAAGCCGTCCGTACCCTCTGCCGGCCTCGGCGTCCCATCCGGAGATTCAGTAGAGGCCGGCGCGTCCCCGTCTGCCGGAGGAGTATCTTTATTCGCCGTTGCGCCGGCGGCCGCTTCCAAGCCCCGAACAAAGTCTTCCGAGCCGGATTTGGCGATGGTTCCCAGGTTGTCGGCCAGTTCCGCGGCGTTCATGCCCACGCCGCTGTCCTGAATTTGCAGGACGCCGGCGATCTTGTCCACCGTGATGCGGATTTCCGGGGCTTGCCCGTCGTCGCGCGTACTCTCGCCCCTGCTCTGCAGGAAGCGCAGTTTGTCCAGGGCATCGGACGCGTTGGAAAGCAGCTCACGCAGGAAAATCTCCCTGTCCGCGTATAGAGAATGCGTAAGGATATTAAGGACTTTTGCTGTTTCTGCCTGAAATGTGCGTTGTGTGGTCGCAGCCATAGAGCCTCCTGAAAGCGTTTTTCGGGAGAACAGTTAAGTCGCTTACGGCGCATGTCAACATATTGCCGTGCAATATTGCCGTGCAACATATTGCTCCACCGAATAAACATTGCCGGAGAGTTTTTACCTATGGATAGATACAATCAGAGTATCATATAAAAATTACGGGAACCTCTAAAAACCCTTTTCCAGACGGGATTGAGTGTTGTAAATTCAGTATTTGTCAGGTCGGCATATGACATAAATTTAGTTTTTAGAGGTTCCCTTACGAGAGTTTTTACCTATAGATAGATAACATCATAGCAACATAGCAACATCACAAAATTACAAGTTTTTCCGAGCTGTGTCGAGGCGTTGAGAAACATCCTGACAACATGCTTATTTTATAATATTTTTGTGCAGAAAATCTATCCGTTGATGTACACTCTCGGCATTTTACTTGAACACATTACAGGAGGCGCAGGCTTGAGAGGCATGCGAGAACCAATTTCCGCCGGAAAAGCATGTTCAAGCACATCAGACCGCTTTAATAAGTTACGGCAGTAAGCCTGTTTATGTCTTCTTCGGACAAAGAGGGCCTTCTTTGTTGTACAAAGTCGGTCGCCTCAGCGCAGCGCGGTATGAGGAGCCGGGCAGCCTCAAGAAGCACATCAAGGCCCCGTGTCATATCTGTTCCGTCAATAACGGGAATAAGCCAATGTTCTATGTAGCGCCGGCTCACAGCCAGAGAGAGCATCGCTCCATGTCCGGGCCACATCCCTCCGTTACCCGCATATTGATGAATTGCGTTGGTCATGAAAATGCTTCCCCCCATATCTTCGCTGACAAGTTTTGCGAGCGATGCGGCAAGTTCAATCTTTTCGGCGGCCCCCTGAGCGGCGGCATAAGAAGTTCCAAGACGGACAATTGCCTCACCCGCTTCTCGTGTGCTTTTTTTCAGCGCGCCGTCCATACGCGGGTAGGTATCATCTTGGACAAGGCAAGGGTACCCGCTGTGCCTGGCGGCTTCCACGCAGCATTCTCCCACAACGGGATTGTCGAATTCCTTGTTCCAGCGCACGAGCAAAACCGTCTCCGATATGCGGTCCGCAAGCGGGGGAATAAACGCCTTTCCTTCCAGCATGATTATGGGCGCGCTGTCCATGCCGAGGGCGCGCATGATCCTCCCCTTGTTTCCCGCGGGAATACAGCCTTCAGCATCCTCGTTTGGGCCAATGCCGTCTCTTGAAGCATTAATGGACAACAACCAGCAGACCTTGGCGCCGCCGATCAAAAAACTCCCTCCCAAAAATTCGCCGCAGGTTCCGGAGAGGTTCTCTTCTTCGTAGAGAACGCCGTGGGGCCATGTTTTGCGCACCGTATCCAGAAGAGCCTTGGCAATTGCCAGGCAAAATGCTGCTGCGGACTCCATAACCCCTTGCCCGTAAATACGTCCGAATGCGTATGTCGCAACAGTCTGCGGAGCATAGGAGCGCATGCCGACGGCACGCTGCATGAGAGACTCCTCGAAAGGGCTGAAGCCCCTTCTTGCGCTGGCCTCGCCGATACCGCCGCCCGATGTGGTCACCCGGACTCTTTCACGGCTCAGTAGCCGCGCCGACGAAATCGTGACTTCAAATGGGCATGCTTTATCGAGCAAAGCCAGAAGCAGCGCGAAACCCCCAGAATCCTCCTGGACAAAACCAGAATGGCTGTAAGCGTGGGCAATTCCCGCATGCCCGGCTATACCAAAAATACCGCGCACAATGGGAGAAGGAACAATTTCGTTCATAGAATCTCCGCGAATTACCGGTTCAGATGCGTTCGCCTTTTACGTAAACAGCGCTACAGCAACATAAGCGAAATGAAGGGCACATATGCCAGCACAAGCAAACCTATAATCATAATGCCCAAAAAAGGAAGCACCGCAAGACTCAACCGCTGAATGCTCAAACCACTGATGCCGCAAGTTACGAAAAGGTTGACCCCCACCGGAGGAGTGAGGAAACCAAGGGAAACGCCAACTATCATGATAATACCGAAGTGCGTAAGATTGATGCCAGACGTTTTAATAATGGGAAGAAGCAAAGGAGTCAGGATAAGAATATTGGCAAGAGCGTCCATAAATGTGCCCAAAATCAAAAGAAGGATAACGATGACGAACAATAATAGATAAGGGTTGCCGCTGACTCCCGACAAAAGATGCACAACAGCGTCCGGAACGTTGTGAATCATCAATATTTGACCGAGCGCCGTAGCAGCCGCCACCACCAGAAAAATAGCGGCGTTGGTGATGCCGGCACTTCTGAAAATGTCTTTCAGTTTGGCCCAGTCCAGAGTCCGCAGCACCAAACCCTCAATCAGGAAAGCATAACAGACCGCAACGGCGCCTGCCTCCGTTGGTGTGGTAACTCCCCCATAAATGCCGCCCAATACAATAAGCGGGACACACAGCGCATATTTTGCGTTATTGAGGGAAGAGAGCGTTTCCCGCATTGAAGCGCGTTTGCCGCCCCCCTTGTATCTAAGACGTTTTGCCAGAAAATAGCTGAGCAACATAAGCAGAATGCCTATGAAAACACCCGGCATGATTCCGGCTATGAACAGATCGCCAACGGAAACATTGGCTGTTGTGCCGTAAATTATAAGAGGCACGCTGGGCGGGATCATCACCCCCAGGCATCCGGCGGCGGTATTCACAGCGGCCGAAAAGTCCTTGCTATAGCCTTCTTTTTCCATGGCAGGAATCATGATCCCCCCGACCGCCGCAACCGTAGCCGGGCTGGAACCACTGAGGGCGCCGTAAAACATGCAGGTGAGTACAGAAACATGGGCCATGCCCCCGGTAATGTGCCCTACGAGGCAACGAGAAACTCTCAGCAGCGCATCGGCCATGCTCCCTTTTTGCATAATTTCTCCGGCAAGGACAAAAAAAATAACAGCTACCAAGGGAAAACTATCCAGTGAAAGGAGCATTTTCTGCATGAGAAATTCCGGCGGCAAACCGCTTGCCAGAATGCCTACGATGACGCCCAGGCAGAGAGAAACACCGATGGGGGTGCCAAGCAGCAGCAGCACTATTAATGTCACTGCGATGCATATGACAGGAAAGTCCATAAAAATACTCCAGAATCCGGCTGGTTATGCCTGCCCTGCTCCCCCGTAAGAAGCATGTGCTTCCGGGGCAATTTACGTCCGTGGTTGTCGTCGCAGTATGCCCATTTCCTCGCCAAGACGAACTGAGGCATGGATCCCCATAAGAAAGGCGCCCAGAGGGATTACCGCATACACGAAAAACATGGGAAACCCCATGGCCGGCGCAATCTGTTGCGTTTCATAGACAAAAAAAGTCATCTGAATCCCCCAGGTCACCATAATCACGCTGAATATCACCGTGAAAAATGAACCGGCCAGACGCCCGATTTTTGAGAGATAAGGATTTTTGCTTTCGCGCAGAACGGTAACAGCCAGATGTCTGTCAAACCGTTCGGCATATCCGGCTCCAAGATAAATGCTGACAATAAACAAATATCGCCCCAACTCCTCCGGCCAGTCCAAGGAATAGGCTACGACATAGCGGAAAAAAACTTGGGCGATGGTGACAATGCTCATAAGCGCCACAACAACAGGGACGACAACGGCTTCAAAGACATTGATCCAACGCAAAAACACCGCGAAACTCCTTCCCTCACCTTCCAGCGGGTTACATGAAGGGGCCCCCCGAAGTGAACCCCAAACCAGCAGTAAATACCTTTCGTCGGAACAGGCCCTACTTATTTCCTGCTTTCGGCTATGGTGTTCTTTATGGCCTCAATAACGCCTGGGGGCACCGCATCGGCAAACTGGGGGATGATCGCTGAAGCCGCTTTGATCCAGCGTTGACGTTCTTCAGGATCAAGCTGTATGACCTCGCCGCCGCCGGCGACAATTTTTTCAAGAATTATGGCCTCATTAGAGCGAATGAGATCTCGTTCGAATTTCTGCATGACAAGAAAGGATTCTCGGATCCATGACTGTTGTTCAGGAGTGAGTTTACTGAAAAAAGGTTGAGAAACAAGGACCAGATGGGGACTGTAAAAGCTCCGCGTCAAAGTGACATACTTCGTAATTTCTGGAAACTTGTTGAACCAGGCGAGATTCAAATCAATATCCACGGCATCCACAGTCTTCTGCTGCAAGGCCGTATATACTTCGCCCCAGGCTACAGGAGTTGGATTCATACCGAATGCTTTAAGGATAGCTATATGAGCCTTGGAATGGGTAGCTCGGATTTTGAGATTTTTTGCATCCTTGAGCGTTCGTACAGGCCGGCTGCTGAATACGTTGCGGAAACCGATATCAATATAGCCAAGCCCGACGATTTTGTTCTTTTCCAACGATTTTGCCAATTCCTGTCCGATGGGTCCATCAGTGATAAGGTCGGCTTCATCATAGCTGTTGATAATAAACGGCATATCGAACAGCATCAGTTTGGGATTAAACACTGATAAATTGGTGGTGGAATCCGATCCCACCTGCAAGGCTCCCATTTGGAGGCCCTGAACAACGGCATCAAAGTTTCCGTATTTTGAGCTGTCGTAAATATCAACTCTGAAAGAACCGTTTGAGCGCCTTTCAAGTTCTGCCCTGAACAGTTCATACCCTTGTCCCATTGGATGCGATGGCACGTTGGGATGAGCAAGCTTGATGACAACAGGCGCGGCGAGCAACGTGCCGGCGCATGCGATTACGCTCAGGAGGGTGAAGCAGACAACGATGCGGATTTTTTTCATTTTTGTCTCCATCGGCTATGTAATTACAGGATGAGTCTGCGGTGCGCTCTTAGGCCCTACAATCAGCCTACAATCATGGCGCATTCTGCGCGTCCGAAAGCATGTCCGGAAATATGTTGCTTATCCGCCCTTCGTGAACTAATTATTTTGCATAAGCATATCTGAAAACAGAGTTATCAGCCTGTTATGGTTCACCCTCTGTCGGCGCCGGCGCTCTTCCACGTTTTCATATTTCATACCAAGTTGGCGGCAATAGGCAGTTATTTTATAAAAATATGCTAAATTTATCAGTATAATACGATGGATATTTCATCGAATTTACACTGTATTGATTGCAACTTGGTATCACTTGGCAGGCAAGTCCTTCTCCGGTTGCGAGCATGTCCCGCCTGACCTTGGCGACCCTGAAAAACGGCGCAAACCCGAGAGGAGACGTGTGTCAAAAAAACCGGAAAATCGTCGAAAATCGACAGGAAGGGCATCCGAACGCGAAGTAACGGCATAAAAAATCACCAATGGAGCAAAAGAGCATCCTGAAAA
>JAISMY010000096.1 GCA_031276485.1 Desulfovibrio sp.
GTGACGGTTAGGTGCGGTTGTTTGTTTGTTTGTGTGTTTATTTATTTCAATCCGCGGCCGACTCCATCCGCCGACCGACTCCGTCCCTGCGGATAGGAGCCGGGTGGATTGCCCCCTCTCTGAAGGAAAGGGTTACCGGGAAGGTAGGCCCGGCTTCGCCGGGCGTCAAGCGGGAATCTCCCTGAAGGGAGAGATTTCAGACCATAAAGGAAATTTTGCTCAAACTTTTTGTTTGCCTTGAAGGAGAAGATCGGCGCCTTCAAGGCGCAATAATGCCGCTTTTTTGTCGATTCCTCCGGCGTAGCCGGTCAGGCTGCCGTCTGCGCCCACAACCCGGTGGCACGGTATCAGCAGGGAAATGGGATTATGGCCCACCGCGCCGCCGACGGCTTGCGCCGACACGGCAGCCGGAGCTTGCCGTGCCGCGAGTCGTCCGGCAATAGTTCCATAGGTTGTGAGCTTTCCGTAGGGAATCTCCGACAGGATTGCCCATACTTTTTTCTGAAAAACGGTACCCTGGGGATTAAGGGCAAAGTCATGCTTCGGGTTGAGGCCGGCAAAGTACTTCTCCAGCCATGCCTTCAATCGCGTAAAAAGCGGATGGTCGGGTTTTTGAATCCAATTGCCGGTTTTCGCCGGATAATATTTCTGCCCAAGGAACCAAAATCCGGTAAGCTCATCGTCTTCAACGCATGCCGTGGCGAGACCGAGCGGCGTTTTCAATGCCTCGACATATTTCAATCCACGGCCGACTCCATCCGCCGACCGACTTTGACAAATCATCGCCTACGCTCCTGTCGCTTTCTGTTTCGGCAAGGCAAAAGAGAGTATCGCCGGAAGCAGCGCGACGCCGGCGACGATATACATAACCATGTGCAGTCCGTGGGCGTCCGCGATTGTCCCCAGTAAAGGAGCGGCAATGCCCCCCACGCTGACCGCCAGGCCCAAAGTAACGCCCGAGGCCAGCCCGATCCGGTTGGGAAGATATTTTTGTCCCATAACAACCAGGGGACTGAACGGCACATACAAGGCCAGGCCGATGGGAATGAGCAGCAATGTAGCCCAAAGCACGTTATCTGTAAAGATAAAAAGACACAGTAACGGCGGCAGAAAGAAGAATCCGCCCCGAATGATCTTGTGAAAGCCGAACCTGTCCGCCGACCTGCCGCCGATCAGCGTGCCGATTGCTCCCACACCGAGTAACAGGCTTAAGGTCAGGCCTGCGACGTGTTCCGGCTGTTTGAGTATGTTTATCCAATAAAGAGGCAGAAAGGTATTCATGCCGTGAAAAATAAAGGATCGGCTGAACACGATGACACAAAGAAAGGTAAAAGCGCCCCAACGGTCTTTTTCCTGCATATTGTCGCTTGGTATTTTTCCGGAGGCCGCGGCTGCCGATTCATTACGACTGTATCTGTTCATTGCCGTGTATAACGCAAAAAATATAACCGCAGCCGGCAGGAGAAAGGCTGACATTCCTTTGAGCCCGAAAGACAAGATAAGCCACATGGCTGTAGCCGGACCAAGCGCAAAGCCGAGGTTGCCGCCGAAGGAAAAAATACTCAGCCCTGTACCTTGTTTCCTGCCGGAAACCTTATTGGCATACCGGGCGGCTTCGGGGTGGAAGGCGGCAATGCCTATGCCGCTTATCATGAAAGCGGCAAACAGCAGCGGGTAGTCGGTGATGAACCCGGCAGCGACAGGGCCGCACACCGCGGCCGCCGCGCCGGCCGCCATAATCCACGGTTTGCTGATTTTATCCGCAAGGGCTCCGAAAGCGGGCTGGATGACCGACGATATAAGATTGAGCGCAAAGACCAGACTCGCGGCCGTGGCATAGCTGAACCCGTATTCGGCGATAAAAAAAGGGAGAATAGCCGGCAATGCGCCCTGGTTCATATCGGTGAACAGGTGCCCCGCCGACAACAGATAGATGTACGGGCTGTTCCGCTCTTTCATCAAAATTTCCTTTATGGTCTGAAACCTCTCCCTTCAGGGAGATCCCCGCTTGACGCCCGGCGAAGCCGGGCCTGCCTTGTTGCCGCCGGCTGAAGCGCACAAGATATATCGTGTACCGGGCATAGTCGACAGGCCCGGAGGAATAAAAAAATATATAAATTAAGTAATTTATAAAAATTATTGTGCCATACAAAAAATAACGAGAGTGTACATAGACGGATAGATTTTCGGCGCAAAAATATTATAAAACCAGCATGTTGCCAGGATGTTTCTCAACACCTCGGCACAACTCGGAAAAACTTGTAATTTTGAGATGTTACTATGATTGTACCTATCCATAGATAAAAACTCTCTAAATTTTCTTTATAAATCCTTGATTTTATTGGTCGGAGCGGCCTGATTCGAACAGGCGACCCCCTGCTCCCAAAGCAGGTGCGCTGCCAAGCTGCGCCACGCTCCGACTCGGTGTGCATCACTTGTATAGAAAAAACAACGCATACACAAGCGCAACAGCAATTCTCATTATTGCCTTGGCTGTGGTTTTGCAGCATCAGCAGGCGGGACAAAACGCCGATTCTGTAGGAATAAGGGACATTTTTCTTCGATTCAATCGGCTCAATTGGGAAAATTTTCTCAAAAAAGTCTAAAATAGAATTGCTGCTTGCAGTTGACTGCTGTGTACTTCCGTGGTATTCAGAAAAATTATTCTTTACCCCCGGATCTGCGCATGGACGTGTCTGAAATCATAGCCGTTATTGAGCAGTATGCCCCGCCTGCCGCTGCCGCATCCTGGGATGCGTCGGGGGTGCAGACGGCGTCGTTCGCCGAGCGGGTCGATCTTGCGGCGGTCACGCTCGAAGCGAGTCCGGAAACCGTACGGGCCGCTGCCGAAGCGGGCGCGGGTTTCATCCTCACCCACCATCCCTTATCCCTGCGGCCGCGTTTTCCCAATCGCCGCGATGCGTATCTCGCCGTTCTTTCCCTGTTGCTCGCGCACGGCATCACGCTGTACAGCGCGCATACGTCGTTGGATGCCAATCCGCGCGGACCGGTGCGTACTCTGGCCCAGGATCTGGACCTGCGGGATACGGAAATTCTGGATCCGTTTCAGGACGGAGCAGACGGGCAGGGACCTTTCGGTTTCGGCTTTGTCGGCAACCTGCCGAGCGCAACGCCTTGGGGCGCGTTCAGCCGCATGCTGCGCGCGGCGCTCGGGCGCTGCCCCACTCATGTCTGCGGCAGAACGCCGGAAGTCGTTTCCCGCATCGCCTGCTGTCCCGGTTCCGGCGCTTCGCTTAACGCCAAAGCGGCGCAGGCCGGGGCCGACCTGTTCATTACCGGCGACGTCAGGTATCACAGCGCCGTGGAGGCCTCGGATCTCGGCCTTTGCGTGCTGGATGTCGGCCATTTTATTCTGGAAGAGCAGATGATGCGCGCTTTTGCCGGGCTTCTGGCCTGCGAACTGCGCGTGCCTGTCCGCTTTTTCCCCGGCCGCGATCCCTTCGCGCGTCCGGAATCAACCGTCATGCACGACACTCAGGGTCGGGAGGAATATTCTTGAACCATCATTATCTGGAGCAAATCAACCTGCTGCGCTCGCTGCAGAAGGTGGACGACGAAATCCACAGCATCCGCAACGAACTGGAAGCCGCCCCGAAAGAAGTCGAAAACCTGCGGACGCGTTTCGAGGATACCGTACTCTACCGGGAACGGCAGCAGGATAAAACGACGCACCTGCTCGACCAGGAAAAACGCTTGAGTTCGGAAATCGACGACGATGCCGCGCGTATCAAAAAAAGCAAGGGCAAGCTCATGGCCGTGGAAAACGCCCGCGAGTACCACGCCGCGGTACGGGAAATGGATTCCCTTGAGCGCGTAAACCGCAACCGCGAAGAGGAAAGGAGCGCCCTTGCGGACGAACTGGAACGCCAATCTTCCACATTGGCCGAGATCGAAGCGGAATATGTGGTTCTGGAAAAAAAACTCGCCGAAGCGGAGGCCGGTTTGCAGGCCCGTATCGCCGAGGCGCAGCAAAAACTGGACACCCTGCTGCTGAAACGCAGAGAAGCCGGCCGGCAGGTGCCTCCCCCTGTCTTTGCCCGCTATGAATTCATTCGGGAGCGTCTGGAGCACCCGGTCATCGTCCCGGTGACGGACGGTATATGTTCCGGTTGCCATATCGCCATTCCTCCGCAGAATTTCATTGAGCTGCAAAAGGCATCGCAAATTCTTTCCTGCCCCAACTGCCAGAGACTCATGTTCTGGAGTGAACATTTTCCGGAGGAAAAGCACTCCCGATGAAGGGTGCGGGCGACATGTCCCGCCGCACGGTTATTCCGATTCCGGGTTACTGATATTGCTCCGCCGAATAAAAATTGCCAAACTGGGGGGACATATCTTTTATGCGGAGTGAGCTGTTTACGCTAACCGCGGCAAGCTTTAATCGGGGGATCAATATCCGCCGTTATAATCCGGACCGACAGATCCGGAATACCGCTTTCCGCGCAAAGCTGTGAACATCGGCCGCAAGACCGGCGCGCGCAGCGGGAGACGGCCGAAAATCACGTTTTTCGACCGGCGATCTTGCGGTAAAAAGTTTACTTTTTTATCGGGATATCAGTAAGGAGTTGTTTTTCAATTACTCTAACAGGCATCTGATTGAGGCAAATATTTTTGCGCTGATTTTAATGACAAAATGAGTAGGCAAAGTGATAATTTGTAAATGTTATTTATAAACAATTCCTGAGACGCGCCCTGCGCGTCGGAGTCGTCAGCGAAAGCGGGCCGGATCATCGCTGCGCGCGGGGCCGCAAGGCGTCCGCGCGGGGAGGAAAGTCCGGGCTCCGCAGGGCACGGCGCCGGGTAACGCCCGGGTGGAGCGATCCACGGCAAGTGCAACAGAAAGCAGACCGCCCCGCGATGCGCGGGGTAAGGGTGAAAGGGTGGGGCAAGAGCCCACCGGCTGTCGCGGTAACGCGGCAGGCCGGGTAAACCCCGCCGGGAGCAAGACCGAATAGGGAAGCGTTTGAGGCCGGCCCGGCCGATGCTTCCGGGTAGGTCGCTTGAGGCCGCGGGCGACCGCGGTCCCAGAGGAATGATGATCGTTCCGCGTTCCCCCGCCCCCATGGGGGAAGAATGCGGGAAACAGAACCCGGCTTACAGGCCCGCTTTCGCTGAGGACGTCGATGCCGTCCGACCGGAACCCCATGAATCAGCGGTTCCCTCAAAATGTGAAAAGGCGCAGAGGAATTTCCGATGAATACATGGGCCGTTGTCCTGGCCGCCGGGCGCGGCCTGCGCTCTGGACAAAGCCTTCCAAAGCAGTTTATTCCTTACCGGGGTATGCCCCTGTTTTGGCATTCCCTGTCGGCCTTCGCGCGTATCCCTGCCTTGCGCGGCCTGGTACTGGTGCTGCCCCCGGACAGCGACTTCGATGCGGTAAGCGCGCGGCTCAGGGATGCGCCCTCCCTGGGCCTGCCCTGCCTGCTCCGCGCCGGCGGGGAAAGCAGGCAGGCTTCTTCCGCCTTGGGCGCGGCTGCCCTGCCCGATGACTGCGACGCCGTGCTCGTCCACGATGCCGCTCGCCCCTTTATCACGGCTTCCCTGATCACCCGTGTGCTGGAAGCCCTTGCGCAGGGATGCAGGGCCGTCATCCCCGGAATTGCGGTCACAGATACCCTGAAAGAAGTGGACGCGGCGGGCATGGTGAGGAAGCATCTCGACCGCTCCGGCCTGCTCGCGGTCCAGACTCCGCAGGGCTTTGTCGCGCAAGATCTGAAAAAAGCGCACGCGCATGCCCGCGCTGCGGGAATTCCGGTCACCGACGATGCCGGACTTATGGAACTTTGCGGCATCCCGGTGACGGTGATCCACGGCGATGCCGGCAATGTAAAAATCACCACCCCTGAAGACCTGCGGAGGCTGCAGGCGAAGCCGGATTACGACGGCTTCGGCCCGGTTTCCGACGATTTTCCGAGGCTGGTCCCGCGCAGCGGTTTCGGTTACGATGTACACCGTTACGGCGGCACTCGCCCGCTTGTCCTGGGCGGCGTACCCATCCCCGGCGGCATCACCGTGCATGCCCACTCGGACGGTGACGTGCTGCTCCATGCCCTCACGGACGCCCTGCTCGGCTGCATCTGCGGCGGGGATATCGGCCTGCTTTTTCCGGACTCCGATCCGGATCTGGAAAACATCGCGAGCGGCATACTGCTCACCGAGACGCTGGAGCGCTGCCTCGCCGCGGGCTTTTATCCCGAACACGCCGATTTGACCGTGGTCGCCCAGATACCGCGCATCGCTCCGCACCGCGCTGCCGTGACCGACAACATCGCGAAACTGCTGCGCCTTGACCGTTCCCGCGTGAACCTGAAAGCGACGACTGAAGAAAAATTGGGGTTTACCGGAGAAAAAAAAGGCATCAAGGCTACGGCCCTGGTCAACGGCTTTTTCATGCCCGTTCCCGGCTCTGCCGGGCAACCGTACTCTTTGCCGGTCCCTCCGGGCCGTGCCGGGCAAAGCCGGGACGTATCATGCGACTCTGCCGGGCGACTGTGTCCTCCACGGACGCCGGCAGGCGGTTCAGGCCGAAGCCAGGAAGCTTTTTTGACAGGACCGGCCGCTCCGTGACCCTGCGTGAACGTTTCATCCTGCAGGAAGAAGAATTCCTGCGCCTGCTCGCCGGCTGGATACCCGGCGGACCGGGCACCGTGTTCAGGCGCCTGCTCTACCGCCCGCTGTTTGCCTCGGCCGGCCCGTTTCGCTCCGGAACCGGGGTCGTCATCCAGGGATTCAGAAATATCCGCATGGGCCGGGGCGTCGGCTTGAACCGTCACTGTTCACTGTACGCGTCGCGCGGGAAAATTACCTTGGGCGACAATGTCTTTTTGGGAGATTTCACATCGGTCAACGCCAACGACGCTGAAATCCGCATCGGCAGCAACACGGCTGTAGGTCCCGTGTGCCTGATCCAGGGGGCCAATCACGCCTTTGACCGTACAGATATTCCTATAGTAGAACAGGGGCATGTGCCTTCCACGGTGATCATTGAGGATAATGTCTGGATCGGCGCGCACGCCGTCATCCTGCCCGGAACGCGCATCCGCTCCGGCGCGGTTGTCGCCGCCGGCGCCGTTGTAGGCCGTGACGTGCCTGCCGACGCCGTTGTCGGCGGGGTGCCCGCGCGGGTCTTGCGCAAGCGCGGCCGGGGCGACCCGGAAGGACAGGTCTGTTGACGCCGGCGCCCTGTAGGAGCGCGCCCGGCCGGAAACGGGCAGGCCGGGAGAGCATCCCTGCCGGACGCCGGCGCCGCCCGGCAGGGAAAAGACATCGGGAAAAAAGAATGCGCGTAGCCGTAACCACCTCCACTTTTGCGGAATACGACGAGGAACCCCTGCGCCTGCTCCGCGCGGGAGGTATGGACATTGTCTTCAACCCGCACCGCCGCACGCTTGCAGAATCCGAGGCCGCAGACATCCTGCGCGGCTGCTCAGGCGTTGTGGCAGGCACAGAGCCCTTGACCGCGGCGGTCATGGACGCGGCGCCCGGCCTGAAAGTCATTTCCCGCTGCGGCTCAGGTCTTGACAATGTGGATGCGGCCGCCGCGCGGGCGCGCGGCATACAGATATGCAGCACGCCGTTCGCGCCGGTCGAGGCTGTGGCTGAACTGACCCTGGCCTTGGCCCTGGATCTGTCCCGCCGTATCACGCTTATGGACCGCGAAGTGCGTGCCGGCACATGGAAAAAACGCATGGGGAGCCTTCTGGCCGGCAAGCAGGTGGGCATTTTCGGCTTCGGACGCATCGGGCGCAAGGTCGCTTCACTCTTTACGCTCATGGGCTGTGAAACCGCCTTCTGCGACCCCGGCGTTGCAGGCGACGGCTCCTGCAGACGCATGGAGGGGGACGATCTTCTCGCTTGGGCGGACATCATAACCCTGCATTGCCCGCCCCGCGCGGACGGGCGCCCCCTGCTGGACGCGGCCGGCCTCGGGCGCATGAAGGACGGCGCGTTGCTCATCAATGCCGCGCGGGGCGGCCTGGTGGATGAAAGCGCCCTGGCAGACGCTCTGCAAAGCGGCAAAGCGGCGGGCGCGGCCCTGGATGTCTTCACGCGGGAACCGTACCCGCCTTCCGGTCCTCTGGCTTCCCTGCCCGGCGTGATCCTGACCCCGCACATAGGAGCCTATGCCGCAGAAACCCGCGCGGCCATGGAAACGGAAAGTGTACGCAATCTTCTGGCCGTCCTGCACGGAAAAAACTGCGGCAAGTGAAGGCATGCGCAAGCTCCCTGCCTTCCCGCCCGGGAAACACTGAAGGCGGAAAACCCTTGGATATTGCGCTCGTTGTGTTTGATTGCGACGGAGTTATTCTGGAAAGCATGGATGTGAAAACCCGCGCCTTCCGCCGCATCGGGGCGGAGTTCGGCGAAGAAGCCGCGGATCGTCTTGCCCTGTTCCACAGCCTGCACGGCGGCGTCAGCCGTTATGAAAAATTCGCATGGCTGTATCGGGAAATCCTGGGCAGAGAGATCAGCGCCGAGGAAAAAGCGCTTCTGAACAAAAAATTTGTGCGCACGGCCCTGGAAGAAGTCACAACCTGCCCTCTGGTTCCCGGCATCCAGGAAGCGTTAGACTACCTGCACGGACGGTTGCCTCTGTATGTCGCTTCCGGGGCGCCGCAGGAAGAGCTGTATTATATTCTTGAAAAACGCGGACTTGCGCGGTATTTTGCAGGCATCCGCGGGTGGCCTCCGGCCAAGGACGTCCTTCTGAAATCCATAGTTGAGCAGAGCGCGGTCGACCCCGCCCGTTGCGTCATGGTTGGGGATGCATACGCGGATTTGGAAGCCGCCCGGCTGGCGGGCACGCAGTTTTACGGGCGCGGGGAACTGTTCAAAGGGAGCGGTCTGCCCCGGCACGACGATATGACCCGGTTCATCGCCTGGCTTGAAGGGCCGGCTCCCGGCCGGCGTTGAGGATCGTACCGTTGCTTGTAGCCCGCGATATTCATTCCCTTGCCAGCGATCCGCGTATTGCGGCCCGCGGCTGCGCCGTCACCCTGGGCAATTTCGACGGGGTACACCTCGGGCACCGGGCGCTTCTGCGCAAAACTCTTTCCACGGCCCGCAAACTGGACCTGTGCGCCGCCGCCGTCACCTTTGACCCCCATCCTCTGCGCCTGCTCAGAGGGGACAATGCCCCCCCGCAGCTGATTTCGCCGCAAGGCAAGCTGGACTGCTTCGCGCAACTGGGTCTGGATGCGGCCCTGGTCCTGCCCTTTACCAGGGAACTCGCCGCCATGCAGCCCGAAGCGTTCGTCCGCGCCGTGCTGCTGGAGGCCATGCATACCCGCGCCCTGGTCGTCGGATATGACTATGCCTTCGGCAGGGACCGGCGGGGAAACGCCGCGCTGCTCAACGAACTGGGCCGCCGGTACGGATTCTGCGTGGAAGAGGCCCCGGCCCTGCTCAAGGGAGAGGAACCCGTCAGCTCCACCCGCATCCGCACCCTGCTGCGTGAAGGCGATGTCGCCGGGGCCGCGCGTCTGCTCGGGCGTCACTACAGCGCGGAAGGCATCGTGGTACACGGCAAGGCGCGGGGCGGGAGCCTTCTGGGTTTTCCCACCGCCAACCTGAGCCCGGACGCCGGGATATTGCTGCCCAGGCACGGAGTCTATGCCGTCACCGTCGAAATCGGCTCCCGCGCCGAAAAACAGACCGGAGCGACAAACTTTCCGCAGCCCGGAGAAGGCGGTTGCCTGCCGTTTTCGGACAGTGCCCGGAAAAACGCAGCTACATCTTCCGGGCATATCTTGCGCGGGGTGGCCAATGTCGGCGTCAACCCCACGTTCGGCGACGGCTTTGCGCGCGTGGAAGCGCATATCCTGCATTTCAACGGCGACCTGTACGGCGTTCCTCTCAAGGTGTATTTCCTGCAACGCATACGCGACGAGCGCAAATTCGCTAGCGTGGACGAACTTGCCGCGCGCATCCGGCAGGATGTGCGGCAAGCCGAAGCGGCGTGCGGCCCGGGGCCGGATTGACCGATATTTCAATCCGCGGCCGGTGCCGGCCGCCGGGCGCTCTGTTGATTATGCGGGGCCGGCCGGGACATCAATACCTGGGCTTGGCAACCTTGAACTCGTCGCGGCGGTTCTTGGACCAGACTGCTTCGCCGCTGCCGCTCACGGCCGGATGCAGTTTGCCGAAGCTGACCGTTTCCATTTGCGATGCGGGCACGCCGAGGTTCAACAGAAACTCGTAGGCGGCGCGCGCGCGGCGTTCGCCGAGGGCCAGGTTGTATTCTTCCGTGCCGCGTTCATCGCAATGGCCTTCAACAGTCACGCGAAGCTGCGGGAATTGCTTGAGGACCGGGGCTTTGCGGGAAAGCGTATCCTTGGACTGCGCCGCCAGATCAAAACGGTCGTATTCAAAATAAATTATGCCGTTGCTGATGTTTGCGGCGGCCTGGCGTTCGCTTTCGGTCATGGCGAGTTCATCGTCCTCGTCGCCTCCACCCACTTCTTTTTTGGCGCAGCCCGCGGCGATGCCGAGCGTAAGGGCAAGGATCAGGCATAACAGTCTGATTGCAGATATTTTGTTCATCAGAAATTCCTTTATGGTTTGAAACCTCTCCCTTCAGGGAGATTCCGGCTTTACGCCCGGCAAAGCCGGGCATGCCTTTCCGCCAACCCCTTCCTTTTAGGAGGGGGCAATCCACTCGGCTCCTGTCCGCCGAGAGGGCTAAGTCATCCGGCGTACGGAGCCGGATGTAGATTGAAACATAATTCCTCCATATGCTGTGTATAGATTGGTGTTTGCAGAGGTTTTCCGGCGTTTTCCGCGGCTGCGCTGCCTGGTCAGCGCCGCGAAGCCGGACCCCAGGCGGGAAAAGACGCATCGCCGGGACCGGTTGGCAGGCGTTTGGCGTCTCCGCCGTTTCGGGTCGTGACGTACAGTTGCCGCGCGCCCGCGCGGGTGGACATAAACGCGATGAAATAGCTGTCGGGCGCAAACGCCGGTTTTTCATCGCTGCCCGGACCGAAGCTCACCTGACGTTCCGCGCCTGTGACCAGGTCATGCACATAGATGCGGTGGCCTCCTCCTTCCTGTCTGGCATAGGCTGCCAAAGAACCGTCCGGACTGATCGACGGATCAGTGTTGTAGCTGCCGGACAGGCTGATGCGTCTGACGGACCCGGTGCGCAGATCCTTGAGAAAGACCTGCGGGCTGCCAAGCCTGCCGGATGTGAAGGCCATGAGTGAACCCGAGGCGTCCACGGAGGGAGATACGTCTATGGCCGAGCTTTCGTCAAGGCGCCGTTCTTTCTGCAGATTGTGCCCGAGCAGAAAAATGCTCGGATTTCTGCCGTCGGTCAATCCCACGGCCACGCGGCCGTCAGGCATGTAGGTCGGCCCGATAACCGTGTTGCCGGGGAATTTGATGCGCTGCACGGTCCTGCTCACCGTATCGCAGACGCCGAGGCCGTGCGAGCGTTTGTCTATGTGCGTGAAAAGGATGCGCCGGCCGTCCGGGCTCCAGGCCGGGGAAAGGGCCTCGCCTTTGAGGTTCGTCATGCGGGTCAGGTTGCGTCCGTTGGGTTTCATGGACCAGATGTCTTTTTTCATCGCTCCGTCGCTTTTCACAAAGGCCATGACCGAGCGGAAGAAGTCGCCCCTGCCGATGACGGCCTCCAGAAAATCGGCGCAAAAGGCATCGGCCGTGTCGAGAAGGTCTTTCTCCCCCGCGCCGACGGCATAGCGGTTGCCGAACATGAAACGCCCGTCCGCCACGCTGAAGCAGCGCAGTTCCACCTGGGAGGCGCCCTGCCAGGATGCGGTGATGAGCAGATGCACCTGGGCCAGGGCAAAACGCTTGAAATCGACGCCTTCGCCGGCCGCCGATGCGACGCCCGCCCCGCCGGGAACGCCGGCCGGGTTGACGAGGCGGATGAAGGGAATAAGATTCAGGTTGTCGTTGACGGCTTTGCGCAGGGCGGACGCGCGGGCGGAACCGCCCACAGGGTCAGCCTGCAGCAGGTTCACCCGACTCTCGCCGGCTCCGACGACCTGCACGGACAGAGGCGCCGCCCCTACCCCGCGCGGAAGCGGAAACAACAGGGTAAGGAAAAGAAAAATGGGGAACAGACCCCGCGCAAACGCATATTTTCCGTTCATCAGAACTTCCTTAATGAGGTTTGAAATCTCTCCTTTTCGGTGAGCTGCCGGCCGCCGTGGAGCGGGTTGCTCACCATCCCCGGTGCTTTCGGTATACTCCGGGGCGGGACAAAAGAAAAGCGCGTCATTGCCGGCCGCCGTGGGCCGCTTCTTATGCATCGGAACAGACCGGGGCAGGACAAAAGAAAAGCGCGTCATTGCCGGCCCAGGCTTTCGGGCGTAAAGCTGATGTTGATGTCCGCATAGTCTGGATGCGGCGGCGGCTCCAGCGTTTTGGTGGCCGCCACGGCCTGCATTACCGAGGCGTCGAAGAAGCCGTTGCCCGAGGAGCGGATGATCCTGGCCTCCATGATTGTCCCGTCCTTGTCTATTTTGATGTTGACCACGGCGGTGTAGCTTCTGCGGTCGGCGCGGGCGGGCAGTGACCAGTTGGGCCGTACCCTGGAAATGATGGAGTCCTGGTACGCTCCGAGGACGCCGTAGCCGTCGCCGCCGTCGCCGCCGGGACCCGAACCGCTCGGGCCGTTGCTCCGGCCGTCGGCTTCTTTGCCGAGTTCGGCCAGAGCGCCGGACAGGGACCGGCTGCCGCCCTGATTTTGTGTACCCGGCCCGCTCCCGCCGCGCCTCGGGTTGCTCTTCACCACTTCACGGCTGAGTTCGGCCAGGGCGCCCGCCAAATTGTCCGTTTGGGGTCTGCGCGCGGCCGGGGTTTTTTTTTGCGCTTCCGTCTTTTTCGGGGGCTCCGTTTTTTTCACCGGCTCGGTCTTTTTCGGAGCTTCTGCTTTTTGAGGAGGCTTCGGGGATTCGACTTTTTTCTGCGGCTCTGCTTTTTCGGGCGGTTTAGGCGGTTCAGGCGTCTTTGTTTCCGCTTTTTCCGGAGTTTTGGGGACGGGCACGGCCTCGGGATCGCGAAGCGGGGCCTCCGGCGCGCTTTTTACGGCCTCCTGCGGCGGCGCGGGAGGGACCGGAGGTTCGAGCGCCTGCGGCTCCTGCGCTGCGCGCGGTTCCGGAGGAGGAGGGGCCGCGGGCGGCGTCTGCTCTTTCGGTGTTGCGGAAGCTGACGCGTCCGGTGGCGGGGGCGTTTTTTCGGGAAGGACCGGTCCGCTGCCGGATCTGCTTTCATCTCTTGCCTCGCGCGGGGCGGCCCCCGGCTTACCGAGGGTCACATAGCCGCTGACCGCAATGCCTCCGGGCGACACAGGCGAAACAGCCGGCGCGGGCGTGAAAAGCAGCAGCGCGGCCGCGGCCAGATGCAGGCAGACCGAGGCGAAAAAACCCGGCAGGCGATTTTCCACCCTTTACCGGCTCCCGCCCCGGTCGACCCGCCCGCGCGCAGCCGCTCCGCCGCTAACGGGAGAGGAAGCCGGGCCGGGGTCATCCACGCGTTCCGCGACAATACCCATCTCTTCTATGCCCGCGGCCTTTATCCGGCCCATGACCTCCACCACAACTCCGTAGGGCACATCCTTGTCCGCCTGCAGAAAAAGCCGGCGCGCCGGTTCCTTGACCACCGTGAGCAACTGCCGGCCAAGAGTGTCCATATTCGCCGCATACTCGTTGAGATAGATGCTTCCGTCCCTGCGCACGGTCAGCACCACGTTGTTTTTGTCCGTGGGCAGGGTTTCCACGGCTTCCGTACGCGGAAGGTTCACGTCCAGCCCTTCGGTAAGCATGGGCGCCGTGACCATGAAAATGATAAGCAGCACCAGCATGACGTCCACAAACGGCGTCACGTTGATATCGGAGACAAAACTTTTGTTGTTGCCGGTGGATGCGCCCATGCTGTCCTCGATCTCGGCCCGCGGTCCGTGTTTTCAAAAAAAAGACCGCGGTCAGCGCACGACGGCGGCCGTCGTCGTCGTCGTCCCGACCGCCGCCCTGGAGTTCAATTCGCGTTGTACCCGGTTCAGAAACACCCCTGCGAAATTAACCAGTTCGCTTTCTATGACCTGCATGGTCCCCAGGAACGTATTGTAGCCCACCGTGGCCGGTATGGCCACAAAAAGGCCGACGGCGGTGGCGATCAACGCTTCGGAAATGCCCGGAGCAACCGTCGCCAGAGACGCGCTCTTCTGCAGACCTATCTGGTGGAAGGAATACATGATGCCCGACACAGTTCCGAACAGTCCGATAAAAGGCGCCGTGTTTGCCGTGGTCGCCAGAAAGGAAACGGACGACCCCAGACGGGACATGGACTCGCTCACCCCCTGGCGCAAGGCGCGGCGCACGTTGTCGGCCACCACGTCGCCGGAGTTGCCCGCTTCCTTCAGGCGGTTGAATTCAGCCACTCCCTGCTGGGCCACATGGTACAAGGGCGAGGAGGAATCGCTCCCGAGCGTCTGAACCGCCTCCCGTAAATCCCTGGCGTTCGTGAAACGCGCAAGGCCTTCTTCCGCCTTGCGCCGCGCCCTGCCCAGGCTCAGCCATTTGCCGACAATCAGCGTCCAGCTGCCCAGCGACATGCAGAGCAGCAGCAGCATGACCAGCTTGGCCGCGAGCGTGGCGCTCATAATGAGGTCGATAAAACCCGTTTCCATAATACCCTGCTCCCTGTCCGGTGTAATCCTCAGCAACCGTTATCGGTAAATTTACTAAAAAAAATATAGAAAAACACAACAACTTTTTTTGTAAAGAATAACTATTGAATATTAAATGATATTTTTATGCAGTGCGGGCGGCGCTCCGGCATTACCGGCATCGCCGAATGACAAAAACCCGCATGAGACCTCCACGGGGGGGAACATCAGGGAAACGCTGAATTAAATGCGGAAAAGGCAAAAGAGATCAATATGGATTCTTCGCCTTCGCTTCGCTGCGGCTCAGAATGACCACGCTTCCTGCGGCGCGGAATAACCGCGCTTCCTGCGGCTCGGAATGACCGCGCTTTTGTCATTCTGAGCGCAGCGAAGCGAAGGCGAAGAATCCATCTCCATGCCTTTCAAAAGAATAAAGCAGCGTTTCCCTAAAACAGTCCGCTTACGGCGGGCAAAGCCCGCCTGCTCCTGTTTCGCGGTAAGGATTTGCCTGCAAACCATTCCCGGCGGCTGACCCGGCATTACGAATCCGGAATCCGAATTACACGGCAACGGCCGTGCCGGTCAGCCCATGTTTGTGCCGCTCCAGAATCTCCCCGTAAAAACCGTGCAGGCTCTCGGCAGTTTTTCGCCAACTGAAATATTCCCGCGCGAACTCCCTCCCGGCCGCCCCGATTGCCGAAGCCAGATGCGGATTGTTGATCAGCAGCATGAGCAGTGAGCAGATCTCGCCCACAGGGTCGGATGCGTTCTCCAGCAACAGGCAATTTTTACCGTGCGTCAAAAGCCGTCCCAAATTGGATTTCGGCAGGATCACCGGCCTGCCGGAAGCCAGGAACAAAGGAAGTTTACAGGGAAAACGGTAATGGTTGAACGCGTTGTCGACGCCCGGTTGCACCAGATAATCCACCGCCCGCATGATGCGCGGAATGTCCGACGATTTTGCCGTATCCGTCAGGTCCGTCAGGCAGTCCTCAATTCCCTGCGATCCGAGCAAATCCGACAAAGCTATGCAGTAATGTCCATGCTTGATGATCCGTATCGGCAAACCGCCCTTCCGCAACATACACGCTGCCGAATAAAGGCTGCAGATTTCCACGTAATTGCTGAAGTGCATGCTCCCCGGATAAAAAAGTACCGGGCTTTCCGGCGCGATGCCCAGACTGACTTTTTCTTCCGGCAGGGAATGCGGCGGCACGTCAAACACTTCATTCCCGCACGACGGGCGTATAACGTGACCCGGCACATGCGCCGGCTTGAAATCCAGCAGCGAATCGATAACGCAGGTGTAGCCGGCCGCGCGGGCCAGCACTTCCCTGTAACGCACAGGGTGCGACCAGCCGTCCAACGGCCCGCCCGGCAGCCATGACGCCTCGTCGTCCGCGTCCACATCCGCGCGCAGTGCAATGTGGGAGTTGAAGATGTCCTCCTCGTTGTCCTCCATATGCACCACAAGCGGCGCGCCGAGAGCCGCGGCCAGGGGTTCGGCCATGCGCCGCGGGCGCTCGCGGGGAGTCCAGAGATGGACAATAAAATCGTCCCGGTTTCTCGACAAAAGACGCGCCAGGCGCTGCGGCGACAGTTCCGACCCGTAAACGCGAAACAGCGGTTCACCGTGCTCTTTCGCCGCATCCGGCCGGCCCGGCGTGTAGGCGGCGCATTCCGCGCCCAACGCGGTCAGCTCGTTCGCCAAGTTGAAAATATGCATGCCGCTGTTGTTGTCGAGCGAATAGTAACTGACAAAAATAATTTTCATCGTACGTTCTTTTGCGGTTTGCGGCTGTTTTTTCCGGCTCCCGCCCGCCTGACGGGGTACGTCGACAGAAGACGACTGTTGCCTGGACCGCGCAAAATATATGCAAGAATCGTGCATGATGCCGCGCTGCGCCCAGGCTTGACACGAAGAAGCTTTTGCCGGAAAAAAATGTTTTGAGTACAGCTTGTTGCGGCATCGGGAGGCGTGATGCCCGGCCTTTCCCTCGTCACATACACTTATAACGATCATCATTTTGTTGACGATCTGCTGGACTATGCACAAAAATTTGTCGTTCCTGTTGCGGAAATCGTCGTGGTGGACGATGCCTCGGCCCAACCTTATGTCCCCGCGCCGGCGCTTTTTTCCGGCCCCGACATCCGCGTTGTAGCGCATGACGCCAATGCCGGCCCGTCCCAAGCCAAACGCACGGGGTTGAATACGGCATCCGGCGACATCCTGTTTTCTCTGGACGCCGACATCCGCCCGCATATCGGCTGGTTGAAAAACGCCCTGCCCCTGCTTGCGGATCCCGGTACAGGCATTGTCGGCGCGGACTGTATCCCGGCCCGCAAGGCGGGCAGCCTGGCAGCCGCCCTGCACGGCGCGGCGCGCATCGCCCGCGGTATCGCCGAAAGCCGTTTCGTCCAGGGCGGCTGCCTGCTGCTGCGCCGCGACACCTGGAAAGCGATCGGCGGACTGGAAGATTTTCAGGCCGGCCGCCGGGCCTTTGAGGACGTACACATCTCGAACGCGGCAGCGGCCCGCGGTCTGCGTATCCTCCGCGACAACCGCCTGCCTGTTTACGAAACGCGCAGCCTGCATCGCCTGTCCTGGTGCCGGCGCTCCGCCGGCTATGAATGTGAGGGCATTGCCGCGATCCTGCGCAAGTACGGCAGCGCGGAGTACATGCGCGGCTTCGGGCGGGAACTGCGCGATGCCCTCGCCCGTTTCCGCGCCTCGGGCGACCCTGTACTGGTTTACGCGCTCCTGTTGAAACTTGTCCGCATTTACCGGGTACTTGCGGACACGGGCAGCCCCTTGCCGCCCGACGGCGAACCCCTGCCCTGCATACGGGCCGCCCTTGCGCCGTACCCCTCGCTCCGCGAACTTTTCAGGGAGGATGTGCGCGCCCTGGGCGAAAACCCGGACAGAGACGCGCGGCCTCTGTCGGCCTTCATCCCCCTCATGCGCGAAATAGTCCGCTCCGGCGCGCCCGTTGCTCTGGAAGAACAATGGGTTGCCGTCTATCGCGAAGAAGACCGCTCCCTGCCGTTCGACAGTCACTATACGGTTATGCGGGGAAATTGCGAGGTCTGATGAAATTTTCCATAATCATTGCAACCAAAAATGCCGCCCCCTACCTGCGGCGCTGCCTGAACTCCGTCTTGTCCCAGGAATACGGAATTTACGAAATCATTATCCAGGATTGCGCGTCCCAAGACGGTACCTCGGAGATTCTGGAGGAATTCAAAGGCCGCATCGACCTGCGTTCCGAAAAAGACTCCGGCGTGTATGACGCATGGAACAGGGCGCTGGCGCGGGCAAGCGGCGACTGGGCAATCTTTCTCGGCGCGGACGACTGTTTCGCCGCCTGTGACGTACTCATGCAGGCCCGCGCATATCTTGCCCGCATGCCGGAATATACGGACTTCGCATACGGCGCGTTGCTTACAGGGCGCAACGCGCAGATCCGAACTATGATAGACAGGACGGAGGCGGAGGTGTACCGCATCTTCCTGTCCTCCATAGGCTTCCCTTTCCCGGCGACCTTCAGCCGCCTTGCAGCGCTGAAAAAATACGCCTTCGACGCGCGTTACCGGATCGCCGGCGACTTCGATATGGCCGCGCGGGCCGTGCGGAGCGACAACATAGCCCGATTGCCTCTGGCCGTGAGCTACATGGAGGAGGGCGGCCTGTCCACGAACAAAAAGTTCCGCCGTCTGCTGCTGGCGGAACGCTCACGCGTGATCCGGACGCATATCCTGCCCAAAGCCGCCATGCTGCTGCAAACCCACCTGGAATATCTTCGGATGGAAGGGGCGGCCGCGCCTCATGATACGCCGTAGCCGCCGGCCGCGCTGATCGAATGAAGCTGCCGGACTTGTCCCTGTTCTTTCAACAAGGCGCAAAGACGCTTCACTTACGGCGCCTTCGACTGGCGCGGGCCGCCGACGGAGTGCCGTTGACAGCGGCCTCCGGCCGATAGTAAAGGGCTGGGGCGAATGGAGGGAGTTGAACCCTCGACATCCAGATCCACAATCTGGCGCTCTAACCAACTGAGCTACATCCGCCGTCCGCGGAGTCAGCTTTACACCGCAGTACAGCGCTGGTCAAGGCCCGGCAGTCAGCCGGGTATAAAAACCCGGAACAAGGGAAAAAAATGTCCCCGGAATCGCAGGACAGGCGGCAAATCGAACGCCGCCGGACCTTCGGCATCATCAGTCACCCGGATGCCGGCAAAACCACGCTTACGGAAAAACTGCTGCTTTTCGGCGGCGCCATACAGCTCGCCGGGACGGTCAAGGCCAGAAAAGCCTCGCGCTACGCGGCTTCGGACTGGATGGCCATGGAAAAGGAGCGCGGCATATCGGTCAGCACCTCGGTCATGAGTTTTTCTTACGCCGGCTGTGCGATCAATCTGCTTGACACCCCCGGCCACCGGGATTTTTCCGAAGACACTTACCGTGTGCTCACGGCCGTGGACTCAGCCCTGCTGGTCATAGATGCCGCCAAGGGCGTGGAGAGCCAAACGCAGAAGCTCATGGACGTGTGCCGCATGCGTTCTACGCCGGTCATCACTTTCATCAACAAACTGGACAGGGAGGGATTGCCTCCGCTGGAATTGCTGGCCGACATCGAAACGCGGCTCGGCCTGGAATGCGCGCCATTGACCTGGCCGGTGGGCACAGGGTCGACGTTCAAAGGGGTTTACGACATTCAAAAGGAAGAACTGCGCCTCTTCTCCCCGACCCACGGAGGCAAAATACGGGAAACGCAGATGCTCATCACCGATCTGTACGGCGAAGACCCGGACATCCGGCTCGGCGCTCAGGCAGATGCCCTGCGCGCGGATATGGAACTGCTGCGCGAGGCAGGCACGCCGTTCAGCCGGGACCGGTACCTGGCAGGCAGGCAGACCCCGGTCTTTTTCGGCAGCGCGGTCAACAATTTCGGGGTGCGCGAACTTCTGGACTCCTTTATTCTTCTTGCCCCCGCGCCCCTGCCGCGTCCCGCCCTGACGGAAACCGGCGACCTGCGCGCGGTGGCCCCGGATGAAGAGGAATTTTCCGGCGTCGTTTTCAAGATACAAGCCAATATGGACAAGGCGCACCGCGACCGTATGGCCTTTATGCGCGTCTGCTCCGGACGTTTTACGCGCGGCATGCGCCTCAAGCACCTGCGCACGGGCAAAACGGCCGCCGTGTCCAATGCCGTGCTGTTCATGGCCCAGGACCGCGCCGGGGTGGAATCGGCCTATCCCGGCGATATTATAGGCCTGGCCGGCCACGGGGTCATCAAAATAGGCGATACCTTCACGGAGCGGAGTTACCTGAAATATACAGGCATCCCGAATTTCGCCCCGGAACTTTTCCGGCGCGTGCGCCTGCGCAACCCGCTAAAATCCAAGCAGTTGCAGAAGGGCCTGGAACAGTTGGCCGAGGAAGGCGCGGTGCAGCTTTTCCGTCCTTTGGCCAACAACGACTATATCCTGGGCGCCGTGGGCATGCTCCAGTTTGAAGTGATCATCTCCCGCCTGGCCGGGGAATACGCCGTGGACGCCGCCTATGAAGAGGCGAAGATTGAGGCCGCGCGCTGGGTCGCCTGCGCGGACAAGGCCGTCTTTGAGGACTTCACGCGCCGTTATCGGCAGGATTTGGCCGTGGACGCCGAAGGCGCCCTCGCCTACCTCGCGCCGAGCGTCTGGAAACTGGAAGCAACGGAAGAACGTTGGCCCGCCGTCGAGTTCCGGACAACACGGGAAATAGGTTGATTACCCCCTTTTGGAGTATGGATTTTTATACTATAGTGTAGGCGGGCGCGGCGCACTCCTCAGTGCCGCCGGTGCCGGCATATTTTCAGGCTGCGGGAACCGTCCCGCGCCGCAGGAGTCACCAATGTGGGAATATACGGAAAAAATGCGGGATTATTTTCTCAATCCGCGCAATGTAGGGGAAATGAAAGACGCCGATGCGGTCGGCGAAGCGGGCAGTCTGGCCTGCGGCGATGCCCTTAAACTGTATCTGAAGGTCAAGGACGGAGTCATTGCCGACGCCTCTTTCCTGACTTTCGGATGCGCCAGCGCCATAGCCTCCGGTTCCGCCCTGACCGAAATAGTCAAGGGTAAAACCCTGGATGAGGCCATGACTGTTTCCAACAGCGACATAGCGCGCTATCTCGACGGACTGCCCAAGGAAAAGATGCACTGCTCGGTCATGGGCCGCGAGGCCCTGGAAGCCGCGGTACGCGCGTACCGCGGCGAACCGGCCCTGCCTGCGGGAAGCGAAGGGCGCATCGTCTGCAAATGTTTCGGAGTGACCGAAGAACAGGTCGTCCGGGCGGTACGCGAAAACAACCTGACCACCGCCGAGGATGTGACCAATTTCACCAAGGCCGGCGGCGGTTGCGGCGAATGTCTGCGCGAAATCGAAGCCGTCATCGCGGACGTCGTGTCCGGGAAATCCGGTGATGCGGCGGAAAAAGGAACGGCAGGCGCCCCCGCCGGACTTGCGGATTGGCGCAAACGCAAAAGCGCGGGCGCCGCGCCGCTTTCCAACGTGCAACGCATGCAGCGGGTTATGACCGTACTGGACGAAATTATCCGTCCGCGCCTTCGCCAGGACGGCGGCGACATCGAACTCGTGGACATCGACGGCAGGACAGTGAGCGTCGCCCTGCGCGGCACATGCACCAGTTGCCCGTCAAGCCGCCTGACCATTGAAGGCTTTGTACAGCAAACCCTGCAGGAACAGGTGGAGGCGGGCATCGTCGTCAGGGAGGCCGTATCGTGAACAACAGAATCATATATTTCGACAACAACGCCACAACGGGCACGGCCCCGGAAGTACTGGAAGCCATGTTGCCTTTTCTCAAAGATCAGTACGGCAACCCCTCCAGTATGTACGCTTTCGCCGGCGTCTCCCAGAAGGCCGTGAACAAGGCCAGAACACAGACGGCAGCATTGCTCGGAGCCAGGGCGGAAGAAATCACCTTCACCTCCTGCGGCACGGAAAGCGACGCCACGGCAATTATGGCCGCCCTGCGCGCTCAGCCGGATAAAAAGCATGTCGTCACCTCCCGCGTCGAACACCCGGCCGTGCTTACGCTCGGACAGCACCTGGAAAAAGAAGGCTGGTCCGTCACCTGGCTCGGCGTTGACGACAAGGGCCGCCTCAGCCTTGACGAACTCGCCGGAGCTTTGAGCAAAGACACGGCCCTTGTTTCCGTGATGTTCGCCAACAACGAAACCGGGAATATCTACCCCGTAGCCGAAATCGGCGCCCTGTGCCGCGACCGGGGCATTCCCTTCCATGTGGACGCCGTGCAGGCCGTCGGCAAAATACCGATTGACCTGTCCTCGCTGCCCGTGGATTACTTGGCCCTGTCCGGCCACAAACTGCACGCTCCCAAGGGCGTAGGGGCGCTGTACGTACGCCGGGGCGCACCCTTCCGTCCCTTCCTGCGCGGCGGGCACCAGGAACGCGGCCGCAGGGCGGGCACCGAAGCCGTGCCGAACATCGTCGCCCTGGGCGCCGCCTGCGAACTGGCCGCCGCCCGTATCGGCGAGGAAAACACGCGGGTCCGCGCCCTGCGCGATACCCTGCAGCAACGCCTCACAACGGACATTCCGGACTGTATCGTCAACGGCGACCCGGACAACCGCCTGCCCAACACCCTGAACATTTCCTTCAAATATGTGGAAGGCGAGGCCATCCTGCTCCATCTGGACCGCTACGGAATCTGCGCCGGCTCCGGTTCGGCCTGCACCTCCGGCAGCCTGGAACCCTCACACGTGCTGAGGGCCATGGGCGTGCCCTTTACCTACGCCCACGGCTCGCTGCGCCTGTCCCTCAGCCGGTACAACACGCGGGAAGAAGTGGATTACGCAACGGAAAAGCTGTCGCAGATCATAGATCGCCTGCGCGAAATATCCCCGTTCAAGGAATAACGGCGAGCAGGACGTAATCGTGGCTCAGCCGGGCGTCAAGCGGAAATTTCCCTGAAGGGAGAGGTTCAAACCATAAAGGAATTTCTGATGACGCTTCCTTCGTATACATTGGGCATATCATCCTGCCCCAACGACACGTATATTTTTGAAGCGCTGATCCACGGACGCGTCCGCGCTCCGTTCACGGTACGCGCGCACACCGCCGACGTGGAAGAGCTTAACGCCGCGGCGGAGGACGCACGCCCGGACATCACCAAGCTTTCCGTTGCGGCCGTGCCTGGAATCCTTGAACAGTACATTCTGCTCAACGCGGGCGGCGCGCTCGGACGCGGTTGCGGTCCTCTGCTGGCGGCCCGGCCCGGCCTTGCGGAGTCGGAATACTCCCGCGCCCGGATAGCGGTACCCGGATTCAGAACCACGGCGAATCTCCTGCTTTCCCTGCACGGAGCGTTCCGCGGCCCGCGCGAAGCCGTGCGTTTCGACGCCGTCATGCCTGCCCTGCTCGAAGGCCGGGCCGACCTGGGACTCATTATCCACGAGGGCAGGTTCACCTATGCGCAAAAGGGCCTGCGCCTTGTGCTGGACCTGGGGGAATTGTGGGAAAAGGAGAAAGGTCTTCCCCTGCCGCTCGGCGTCATCGCCGTGCGCCGTTCCCTGGGTATGGAAGTCGCCTCGGCGGTGCAGGCGGCCGTGCGCGCGAGCCTGGCCCATGCCGGGGCGCATCCCGAAGACGGCCGGGAGTTCATCCGCTCCCTGGCGCAGGAAATGGCCCCCGAGGTCATGGCCGGGCACATCGCGCTGTTTGTCAACGAATACAGCATGGATCTCGGTCCTGACGGGCAGGAGGCGGTCACGGCGCTGGTGCGGGCCGGGGCCGACGAATACGGCATCGCCCTGCCTGCCCTGCCGGTTTTCGCCGACAGGGATTAGCCCGAGTTTAACAAAACTGAAGAAAAAATTAATAATTTTAGCATGTTGTGTTTTTGTATGGCACAACAGTTTTTATAACTTATTTAATTAACATATTTTTTTATTCATCCGGGCCTGTCGACTATGCCCAGTGCACGATATATCTTTTGTGCTTCTGCCGGCGGCAGCATGGCCTTTCGTATGTGCAGTGCGGCGCCGTCGGCTCGGCG
>JAISMY010000103.1 GCA_031276485.1 Desulfovibrio sp.
CTACCCGCCGCTTCCGGCAAGAATGCGGGCGCGGTGGACGAACGGATCAGGCTTTTGCCCGCAGTTCGTCCAGATAGTCGGCCCATGCTTGCATGAGTGTCCTGCGCTGTTCCAGGTAGGAAGCATGGTTGTAGGCATCTCGGATTTTATCTTTTTCTTTGTGGGCGAGCTGTTTCTCAATATGATCGGGATCAAAGCCCTGCTCGTTAAACAGGGTCGAAAACATGGCCCGAAAACCGTACACAGTCATTTCATCCTTGGAATACCCCATGCGCCGTAATGCGTTCAAAAGGCCGACATCCGATATGCACTGACTTTTGGATTGCGGGCTGGGAAAGCCACACAGGGCCGCTACCGGTAAACATGTGCAAGTCACGGAAAAGCCCAACAACCTGCCGGGCTAAAGGCACCACATGGGGAACCCTCATTTTCATGCCGGTGTCGTCTTTATCCTTGCGGCTGGCCGGTACAGTCCACAGGGCGCGATCAAAATCAATTTCCCGCCATTCCGCCCCGCGCAACTCACTGTTGCGTAAAAAAACATAGGGCAGAATTTTGAGAGCATAGCGCATACTCATGCCGCCGTCGTATTCATCAATGGCCCGCAAAAGACAGCCTACCTCCTTCGGATCGGTAATCGTGGCGTAATGTTTGGTTTGCAGGGGCTTCAAGGCTTCGGAGAGACTGTCCGCCGGGTTGAATTCCGTATATCCGCAACGGCGAGCGTAGCGGCAGACCTGTCCGGCCTTCTGCGCCAGCGTGTGCGCAGTGGAAAGATGCCCGGCGGCTTCCACCGGGCGGATAGCGGCCAGAATATCGACAGGTTTAAGCTGGACAATCGGTTTGCTCCCGATGTGCCGATTCAGCAGGCCCAGCAGCCAGAGAATTTTTTTCTGATGCCTTTCTCGGTGGGCCGTGCCCATTGTGTCAAACCATTCTTTCGCCACCACTTCAAAAGTCAGAGCTTCTTCTTTGGCTGCTGCCTCCGCTTCGGCTTTGTTCGCCTTGCGTCTTTCACCTGGGTCGATATGGTTCGCCAACAATTTTTTGGCTTCGTCGCGACGTTCTCTGGCGTCTTTCAGCCCCACAGCGGGATATGTGCCGAGGGATATCCGTTTTTCCTTGCCGTCAAAGCGATATTTTAGTCGCCACCATTTCCCGCCGCCGGGAGCGACTTCCAGATATAAACCACCGCCGTCAGTTTCCTTGTATGGCTTGTCTTTAGGCTTGAAAGCCTTGATAGCCGTATCTGTAAGAGGCATAGGGGCAACTCCTTTCAGCAATAAAACCACTTGCTGAGCTTGCCCCCATAGTTGCCCCCTTTATGGCGGTATGTCAAGGCACTTTGTGAAACGTCATGAGACAATCAATCTCCGGAAAAGCAAAGTCCCGCAAGGCTTTTCGGACCTTGCGGGACTTTCTGAGATTTCTTTCTGGTGCCGGGGGACAGGATTGAACTGCCCACACGCGGATTTTCAGTCCGCTGCTCTACCAACTGAGCTACCCCGGCACAACGCGCTGTGGACTTATAGTGTCTAGTTGCAAAAATTTCGAATAGAATTTGTCAACTGAGCATCCTTGGTTTTTCGTTTTTTCCAAACGAAAGACTGTGCTGTTTCGTTGTACTTTTTCTGGAACGCCTTTATACGTGCGCCAAGTTCTTGAGTGCTTGAAAAACGCGCGCCACGCAAGGGTTTGAGCGTCAGTATGCCAAACCATATCTCGACCATATTCAGCCGACTCGCACTGGTTGGTGTATAGGGAAACTCTAAAAACTCTTTTCCAGACGGAATTGCGCGTTGTAAATCCAGTCTTCGTCAGGTCGGTATGTGACATAAATTTAGTTTTTAGAGGTTCCCTTAACAGTTTTCCCCTACGGGCTGCTGCCGCTTCGCACCGACAATTCCGAAAATTTATACAGGTCCGGCAACGCTTACCCGCGGCAATTCAACACTTCCGGCAAAGCTTATCCGCTGTTGGAATTACGCCTGCGCAAAAGGAGATAAAACATCATGCCTAATCCCAACGTCACTGCGAGAAACCTGCTCAAATTTTGCGAAACATAGGCCGACGACAACAATGACGCCAAGCACAGCACGATCTGAGCTGCCTTTTTCACAAAAGTGCCCGTTACCTCTTCTTTGAATGCACGCAACACCTCGGCAGTCGAACGGTTTTTAAGTATCAAGAAATAGCGCATAATGCCGTAAACTACGATGCAGGCAGTTATCACACCGTAAGAAAAGGTAAAAAGGAACAAATCATACCGCAATTCCTGCATCACATCGCCTCGCTCGTTCCGTTTGCAGGTATATGTATTACGCTAAAAGGGTTTAAATTTGCAAGTATACATTAGATTTCCGAATAAATCAGCGTTTGCCCAGCGAGTTGAGTTTCCGGCGCAACGCCCTCTTGTCCGCCGCATCGCGCTGCACGGCCTGCCTGTAGCCGTGCACTGCATCGTCCTTCCTACCGACGGCAAGGGCTATGTCGCCGTAATGCTCCCAGATGACCGCATCGTCGCCGCCAAGGTCGATACAGCGTTTGATGCTCGACCAAGCCTCTTCATAGCGGCCCAGACGATACTGCACCCAAGCCAGGGAGTCAACTATGTAGTCGGCCTCGGGGTTGTGTTCCAAGGCGCGGGTAATCAGCGCCAGCGCTCTGTCCAGATCCGTGTTCCGGTCGGCCAGGGTGTAACCCACATAATTAAGCGCCTGATAATTTCCCGGGTTGACGGTCAGAATTTTTTCCATGGCGCGCAACGCAGCGTCCTTTTTACCGGCCTCATCCTGAATGTTGCCCAAGGAAAAGAGCAGATCCTCATCGTCCGGATGCCGCAGCAGCGCCTCTTTCAGCACCTCTTCCGCGCCTGCGGTTTTCTTTTGCCGGGCCAGGGCAAACGCCTCTATGCCCCACAATTCCCTGCGGTCCGGAAAAAGTTTGCGGCCCTCACGAGCCGCGGCGTGCGCCGCTTCCATCTCGCCCGCCGCAAGATAAATGCGCGCCTTTTGTTCTTGGGCCGCCGGAAACAACGGGCTGTCACGCTTGATGCGCGCAAGCGGCTTCAGACCGGCTTTCGGACTTTTTGCGCTTCCCTGTCGGATCATTGACAAAACAAGAGCCGCTTCGTCCGGTGAAGCGCCGCGGCGCTCGGCCTCCTGCACCAGACTTTCCGCCTCCTTGTATACAGAGGCATCGGCCATGCGCACCGCTGCCTGCAGGAACAGGCGTGCATCGGCTTCCGCCGTTGTCAGTGCGCTCAAAGCCGCATCCGGCTTTCCCGCCCGGATCAGCAGGCCGACAAGGCGCAACAGCACCTCCCGGTTGCCCGGCATAAACTCCAGCACCTTGCGGTACGCCTGCTCGGCCTCGACATTGTCCTTGCCGCGCTCGGCCAGGTAAGCCAATTCCATCCATGCTTCGACGAATGCGGGCTTTTTTTCCAGAATTTCGCGCAGCAGATGTCTGGCCTCGGCAGTGCGGCCGACCGTTGCAAGCACCCCCGCACGGAAAAGTTCAGCCTCCGGTGACTTGTCGGCGGCAGGCAAGTCGGGCAGCAGTTCCTTTACCTTGTCGTACTTGTCGTCCTTGATGTACAGGCGGATCAGTTCTTCCCTGACCTCTCTCGCATCCGGGTGTTTCGCGAGAAAATTCTCAAGCAGGTTCTGCGCCGCTCCCGTCCGCCCGCCCGCGCTGTACACGCCCGCCGACAGCACGGTCAGCAGCGGGTCATCGGGAAAACTGCGCAACGCTTCTGCAGCGACTTTTTCAGCCTCGTCATATTCCTCGCGCGACAACAGGATGGTCACGCCGTCCTGAAAGACCGGCAGCGAAGGATCCAGCGCAAGCAGCCCGCGCAGAGCCGCGAATACAACTTCCCTCTCGTTGTCGTGCAACCCCTGCGAAAGAAGCAGGTAGTAATACAGATGCAGCGTTTCCGGATGCAGGAAACGCGGCGGCAGGTAGTCGGGCCCGCCGCCTTCAGTCCTCTCCGGCGCGGTCGGCTTGGCCGTATCGCCGGCGGAGCCGGACTGAACCGTTGCAGCATCCGTCGTGTCGGCAGCGGCTGCAAAGTCGCCGCCAACGGCGCAAGGTGCGGCTCCAGCCGCAGCGGACAACGCGCTCGGGACGGCAAAGGCGAAAAAACCGCAAAGCAACACGGAAGCGCCCCGCAACGCCGCCTTGCCGGACGGGAGCAGGTGAGAGTTTTCGAGTACGGGCATTAGCGTTCTATCCAGTCACGAGAAAAATCTTTAATGTTGTTGAAGAGATGATCGCGTACCTTTTGCAGCAGCCGGGCTTCAATCTGGCGCACCCGCTCACGCGTTACGGCAAAGAAATCGCCTATTTCCCGTAAGGTGACCGGTTCCTCCGCCAGTAAGCGCTTTTCAAGTATATACAGCTCTTTGTCGTTCAAGCGAGATTTCAACGATATTAGCCGTTCGCGCACAAGATCGGCTATTTCCGCATCCGCAAGAGTCGCTTCTATACCCGGACCCAATGCCGGCAGATAGTCCATGCGCGAAGCCCCGCCCTCATGTTCCCCGCTGACGGGCGCATCCAGCGACATATCCGACGCATCCAGGCGCTGCGCCATCTCAATCACCTGGTCCTCGGGCACGTTCAGGCGCTCCGCAAGGACCGCCGAATCGGGATCAAAACCCTGCGCCGTAAGCAGCCGGCGTTCCCTGTTCAGGTTGTAGAACAACTTACGCTGGGTCTGGGTCGTGCCTATCTTGACCATGCGCCAGTTGTCCATAATAAATTTCAAAATATACGCCTTGATCCAAAACGCGGCATAATAGGAAAACTTGATGCCCTTGTCGGGGTCGAATTTGCTGACGGCACGCACCAGCCCGACATTGCCCTCCTGCACCAGGTCCAGTACATTCTGCATCCAGCGCCGCTGAAAATCCATGGCGATGCGCACTACAAGGCGCAGGTGCGAGGCAATGAGCCGAAAAGCGGCGTCCGCGTCGCCGGTGTCGCGTACCCGGCGGGCAAGTTCGCTTTCCTCTTCCGGCTTGAGCAGAGGAAATTTATTGATCTCACGCAGATAGATCTGGAAACTGTCTCGGGTTTTCTCCGGGGGCCTATGCAGGAAAGGTGCCAAAGCGTCCGTGCCGAACGCCGGCAGAGGGAGCGAAGAGGCGGAAATTTCTTCGGCAGGCTCGGCATAAGCGTCCTCGGCTAGTTCCTCCGCCAGATCTTCGACATCGTCACTGCAAACCTCCGCATCGGGAACACAGCCGGCGTCTTCCCGTGCAGGCAAGTCGACTTCCGGCGCGCATAATTTCGCGCCGAGCGCATCGGAAGGCGCAACGGCGGCCGCTTCGGACGTTTCCCGGCCGGCGTTGACGCCGCGTCCTACGTGATTGCCGGGCTCGCCGGCCTGTTTTTGTGGTGCGGACATTCTTGCAGTGTACGCTTCCCTTAACGACGATTCTGCGACTATATACTTTTTATTTGCTCTTTTCAATATATTCCAGTACGCTGTAATCCAGCGCAGATAGATATAACATAGTGTAAATATTGTTATTTTTGTAAAAATTTCCGGCGCGGAAAGATCCTCTTCACAACACTTTATAAATGCGCGCGTAGACGTTGTCGAAGACCAGCTTGAAATACGGCGTGATCTCCGGATCGTCGGGAGGACGTATCAAAAGCTGCACCATCATACTGTTGTAAAACACATCGTCCATAACCAGCTTGTTGCCGGCGGGCCCGGAAAAAATGTCCGGTCCGCGCAGGCGTTGCCAGAAACGGCGCAAAAAAGGCAGGCGGCCATCGCCGATGCCGTCCGTCCGGCGTGTGCTGAAGATGAAGTGATACGCGCCGTAGCGGTTGAAGTCGAAACGTTCGACATGTTTGCCGTCGAACACGGTGATGGTTGAGGCGTAGATGGGGCCGCTTTCTTCCGCAAGCACAATTCCTCTGTCCACGTTGTACTTCAACGCCGGAGTAAGGTTGTTCATCAGCGCGCCAGGCGCGGTTTTGCTTTCAAAATTCCACGATCCGTAGCGCGTCACCCAAAGTCCCAGATGCAGCAGGTCAAAGCCGACGACCAGATATTGGGTACCCGGCGCCTGTACCGGGGGGCTGCTCTTGTTCCCGAGGTCACGCATCAGTTGCTGCGCCCCGGACGCCGACAGGCCGGCGAAGACGTTGCCGGGCACGTTGCCTTTAAGTGCCGTGTACTTGATGATTTGCCGCGCAAAGCGCGGGTCTTCCGTTGTATAGACGGCGGCGGGCAGATACAGCGACGGGCCGCCGTGGCGTGCGCCGTCGGCTATGCAGCGCCGCCTTGCAAAATGGTGCGCGGCGTAACCCCAGTCCCACCAGTTCCAGACCAGCGCGTCCTCGGGACTGTTGAAGCGCAGAAAACTCAACGCTTCCGCCTGGTCGCGGCTTATAATCGGTCCCTGCGAATAATCCGGAATATGCCGGATCAGAGGCCAGGACAAGACCGCCGTACACAGCAGGCAGACGGCGGCACGCACAAGGAACGGCAATGCTCCGGCCGCTGGTCTCCGCGCTGCCGCATCCTGAACAGGCGCGCGCGCGCGGAACGGAAAAAGCAGGCGGCGCCGGAAACGGACTCCGTCGCGGGCAAGGGCCGCAGCGGCAACATCGACCAGGCGTCCCGCCTCCAGGCACAGGGTAATCATTATTACCGGAGCGCCGAACATGGTCATGCGCGCGCCCATGCGCAGGCTCAGCAGGTGCAGGACGAACAGGGGCAGCAACCAGAGCGCGGCCGGCACGGTCAGCACGCGCAGAAGGAACAGCCCCGCCCCGACAAGCACGGGCAGTTCAAAGGGATAGACGTACAGCAGCATTTCGCGGACGCCTATGGTCTGCACCTCAATGATGGACTGCGCCACCGACGGGAAAACCAGCGGCCCGCCGGCCGGGGAGAGGGGGGAAATGTCGCCGCCGCGTCGCGTGTAGGCAATGAAGGACCGGGCCATGTTCTGCAGCACGTCGGCGTCTGCGGCCCCGATACAGAGAAGCGCCCAGAGCGCGAACAGCGTTCGCCCGTCCAGAAAAAACGCGGCAGCCTTCTTCTGTCGTACGCGCCGCGCCACGGCCGGCCGCAGGTGTGCCGCCGCAGCAGCCCCCGCGCAGAGCGCGGCGCAGAAAAAGCCCGGCAGCCCGACCAGCAGGGGCAGGGCGTGGCAGAGGGCGCCGGCCAGGAGCGGCTTGCGCCCGCCCGGCGGGCCGAGAGCAAGGATCGCGCAGGGCAGCATGAATACGTAAAAACGCGTGAGGTACGGAAAAATCGAGTGCCACTCCTGCATCATATAGCCGCCCAGCCCGGACAGTGCGAAGAGGGCGAGCGCCGGTGCCTTGAGCAGACCGCAGGTGTCGCGGTCGGGTCCGCAGCCGGCCGCCCAGGCTGCGGCAGCAAGGGACGGGCACAGGGCCTCCAGGGGGCTTTTCAGGTACGGGGCAAGCCCTATGGCGGGCACAAGCCCGAGCATGACGGCAAAGAACAGGATAACCAGGTCCGTATCGTAAAACCCGAGCAGCGTACGTGCGCAGAATCCCGGCGTCAGGGAGGTCAGTACGCCGGCGCACAGTCCCGCCCACGGTCTCCCCAGACCCGCGCACCATAGAAACACGCCGAGCCCCGTCAAGGCGCTCATGAAAACGGGCAGATAGAACCCCGCCAGGGCGGGAGTCAGGCCGGTCAGTTCGGAAATCAGGCGCGCCGCTTCGGACATGGGGTGGCCTGCGCCGAATTCAAAGCCCTCGGCCCCGGCTATCCAGTGATACGCATCGTGGGTGGCGAGCAGGTATTCGTCGCCCAGACGGAAAAGGTCGCTGTCCCAGAACGGCAGTTCCGTCAGGCGCGCGCCTGCGGCAAGGACAAGGGTCAGGCAGAGGCAGAGCAGAGTCGCGCGGCCGTTGTCGGGAGCGCCGGGGACGGGCGGGCGGAAGCAGTTTCCGCGCGGGAAAAGCAGGCGGCAGACGGCTCTCGACATGGGGAGAGGTTCAGCAAAACTTCTTTTATGGTTTGAAGCCTCTCCCTTCAGGGAGATTCTCACCTGATGCCGGGCAAAGCCCGCATACCTTGCCGGCATCACCTTTCTTCAGGGATGCGGCTTGAATCACGTTTTCAGCACGGCTTGGAGGAAGCGGCGATCTTCGCCGACCTTGTAGCCCATCGGGGAGGCCGGCGTCCAGCCCGTATTGAGCAGCTTTGTCGTTTTTTCCGCAGGCAGCCCCCTCGTGAACAGTATGCATACGCCCGTCTCCGGCGCATGTTTGCCGACGAAGGCGAGCAGCTTGTCCGCCGGCATGAAGGCGCGGCTTACGATGAGGTCCGGATGCGCGGAACAGTGCAGAAAGGCTTCGGCGCGCCCGTGATACACGCGTGTGCCGGGCAGAGGGTGGACGGCAAGGAAGGCGCGCATGAACTGTGCGCGTTTTTCGCGCGCTTCGATCAACATGTAGTCGCCTTCGGCGCGCAGCATGCGCAGGGGCAGGCCCGGCAGCCCCGCGCCTGCCCCTAGGTCCGCGCAGAAAGGCGCCGGGGGCAGATGCAGCCCGCCCAGGTAATCCGCCAGATACAAACTGTCGACAACCAAAAAGCGGAGGATGTCCAAGGGATCGCGCGGTCCGGTGAGATTTGCCGTCCGGCTCCATTTTGCCAGGAGTCCCAGATAGTCGCTCAACAGGAGATGGACTTTGTCCGCAAGGGCGAATCCCATGGCTTCCGCAACGGCCCGAATCGTGTCGGGCGCGGGAGTTGAAGGGCCTTGGCGGGCGCCGCCGAAACGGACCGGAGCCTGCCGTGCCGCAACGGGCGCGGGAGTTGCGCGTATGCCGGCGGGCGGCGGCGGCATCTTCGTCATGTCCGGCGGGGCTGCGGGCCGGCGGCCGCGCCGTGCAGCGCGATTTCCGTTTTTTCGTCCAGGCCGGCATAATATTCGCGCAACACTTCCAAAGCTTCCGGCCGGCTGAAATGATCGGGGATCTCGCCGCCTTCGGAAAGAAGCTTGCGCAACTTCGTCCCCGAGAGGATGACGCGGTCTTCCGCATCGTGCGGGCAGGTGCGCAGGGAAGCCATGCCGTCGCACTTGCGGCAGTAAAAGGTCCAGTCTATCTTCAACGGCACTGTCTGCAGATCGCGGGCCGGGTCGCCGCTGCGGGGGATGGCGGAGAAAATGTCCTGCGCCTCGAATATTCCATAAAAATCGCCGACCCCGGCGTGGTCGCGCCCGACAATCAGGCGGTTGATGCCGAAGTTCTGGCGGAACAGGGCATGCAGCAGGGCCTCGCGCGGGCCGGCATAGCGCATGTCCAAAGGATAACCGGCCTGAATGACCCTGTCCGGAACGAAATAGGCGTCCAGCAGTTTGCGTATGGCCCGGATGCGTACCCCGGCCGGGATGTCGCCGGGTTTCAGATTGCCGATAAGAGAGTGGATGACCACCCCGTCGCAGATTTCCCCGGCGATTTTCGCCAGGTACTCGTGAGAACGGTGCATGGGGTTGCGCAACTGCAGGGCGGCGACATCGGACCAGCCTCGTTTTTCCAGTTCCGCGCGCAGTTCTGCCGGACGCAGGTAGACGCCGGGATAGTCGGCCGGGTAGGAACCCTCGGAAAGCGCCTTGACCGGACCGGCCAGGGCATACGCCTTCCTGGTCAGAACCATGCGGACGCCGGGATGTTCCCGCGCCGCCCTCTCCATGAAATCTCCGCAGGTCGAGTCCGGCCCGGAGCCCCGGAAGATTTTCAGGCATTCCCGCTCCCTGTCTTCCCGGTCCAGCTCGGAGATTTCGTCCACGCGCATGGTAGCGACGCTTTCGCCCCGGAAAAACAGGGCGATTTCCTGCCCCGGCGCAAGTCCGTCCGCTTCCCGTTCAGAGGCGTCCAGAACAACGGGTACAGGCCAGAAGGTGCCGTCGGTCAGGCAAAAATTATCGCAGACGCTCTTCCGGTCCGCCCGGTCCATAAACCCGCGCAGGGGCGAAAAAGCGCCTACGGCAATCATGATGAGGTCGCCGAAGACGGCGGAACCAATCTCGACTTTCGCCAGACCGGCGGCCTTGCGCACTTCCTGCGCGCGGGCGCGGCCCTCAAGGAGGCAGACGGTCAGGCCTTTGCCGCCGTGCGCGGGAACCGGTGCAGACATCGGCTGAACTCCACAGCTTTCTCGTACAGTGTAGACATTGTGCCGGCATTGCCGTATTATGTTGTACAACGTTCGGGACCGGCGGCGGTAAGGTAACGCGTAACGGCAACCCGCATCGCGGGTTGTTGCGCCGGCAGCCGGCATCGGCGGCGACGCCGGGAAATGTGCCTTCCGCTTGAGCAGGAGTCAAGAAGAAATATTCCTGAAACTGAGGATTTCATAGCCGGAGGGAATGTATGTTCGGACTGTTTTCATCTGCGCGCAGGAAAAAGCTCGCCGAACAGATGCGCGCAATCATCCGGGAAAGCGGGGCGGCCGTACCTGAAGGCCGGGAAGGAGAAAATCTCGAAACTTTGCTCGCCGTCATCAAAGGCGACTTGTTTCGAGAACGCGCGGCACACTTAGGTACCCTGCAGAGCTTGACCACTCCGTTCCTTTATGTGGATGTAAATGCCCTATTGAGGTTCAGCAACAAGCAGTGTATGAGCATGTTGGAGATTGACGAGCCTCCGGAATATTACTATGGGAAAACCGTTTCTGAAGTCTTTTATAATGAACCAGGTCGTGATACCCTTTTGTCGAAATGTATTAAAAACGGTGATATCTATACAAATAAAGAGCTAATTATTACAAGTCGTAAAGGTAATAAGCTGCATGTATTGGTAACGCTCTGCCCGCTGCGTGACAACACCGGACAATGCTTCGGCGCTATGGGCCTGTACCAGAATGTAACGGAACAACGCGCACTGGAAGAGAGCCTGAAAGAAAAAAACGTCTACATCCGCGGAACGGCGGACAAGCTGGACGGTATAGCGCGCAACGTTGCGGCGCTGGGGGAGGATATTCTGCGACTGGTCCGGGAAACAGCGAGCGGAGCAGCGAATCAGGCCAAACATCTCGGAGAGGTGGAACTTGCCGTCCGGCAGATGTACCAAGCCGTGCAGTCAATGGCCGAGAGTTCGTCCAAAGCTGCGGAGATATCTGGCACAGCCGGAGACAGCGCGCGCGCGGGTGCGGCAGGCGTGGGCAAGGTAGCGGAGGACATCTGCAGGATGCAGCAGCTTTCCGGAAACCTCAAGAAAGACATGGGAGAGCTTGAGGAAGAGGCCGCAGGCATCGACAGCATCATGAGCGTTATTTCCGATATCGCTGACCAGACCAATCTCCTGGCTTTGAACGCGGCCATTGAAGCCGCCAGGGCCGGCGATGCCGGCCGGGGCTTCGCCGTGGTGGCCGGGGAAGTGCGCAAACTGGCCGAAAAAACCATGAAGGCGACAAAAGATGTTTCCGCAACCATCCGCCAGATACAACAAAGCACCAAGGCCAACTCGGACACTGTGGACAAAACGGTCGCGACCATCGGTCAGATCATGGAACGAACGCACAACTGCGGCGTTTCCCTGCAACAGATCGTCGAGTACTCCTGCCGGACCGCGGAACAGATACACAAGATCGCCGCGGCGGCGGAAGAACAGTCCGCCGCAGGCGAACAGATTGTCGGGGCCGTGAACCGGTCTTCCGATGTTTCCAAGGACATTGACCTGCGCATGGCCGACTGCCTGGAAAGCTTGCAACGCCTTGAAGAACTGATAAAAAATATCGACGTCCTGGCCTCGGAGTTGGTGAAAAGCCTGTAGTGTCACGCCATTCGCAGAAGGTCACGGCCGGGCGCCGGGCGCGCCGCAGCGGGCGGCGTGAGCAAAGCAAAAACCGCTTTTTATGCTTTGCGGTCTTCATGCCTGTTACGACAGTACAGGCGTGACATCTCATACCAAGTTGGCGGCAATAGGCAGTTATTTTATAAAAATATGCTAAATTTATCAGTATAATACGATGGATATTTCATCGAATTTACACAGTATTGATTGCAACTTGGTATCAGCAGAGGGACGGATGGAACGCGGCGCTGTTCGATGAAGCCCTTTGGGTGAGCGGAACCCGCTGTCTGAAACGCGTCGCCGTTCCGGTGAACAACCTTCATCGGGTGGCGCCCGGCCGCGGAACAACAACAAACGCTCCGCGCCGAGCGGAGGCATGCTGTGGAACAACTCTCCGTATTTCTTGAAAACAAGGTCGGCCGTCTGGCTGAAGTCACCGAGGTGCTCAGGGACGCAGGCGTCAACATCCGTGCGCTGTCTCTGGCCGATACCTCTGAATTCGGCATCCTGCGGCTTATCACGGACACGCCGCGCGAAAGCTGCTCCGCCCTCAGGGCGCGAGGGTTCACGGCCGCTCTGACCCAGGTGACGGCCGTGAAAATGCCGGATTGCCCCGGCGGCTTGTGTGCGATACTCAAGCTGCTTGAAGCGGGCGGCGTCAACGTGGAGTATATGTACGGGTTTCATGCCGCTCCCGCCTCCGAGGCGGTGCTGGTGTTCCGCTTCGACAAGGGCGCGCCTGCCCTGGATATCCTGCGCAGGAACAGTATTCCTTTCCTGTCCGGCGCGGCGGGCTGACCGTCCCGGCCGGCGCGGTATTTTCCGGCGGAACATGCTGCCGATGCGTTATTTCCCGATATTTGTCGATGCTTCCCGCAAAAGGGTGCTGATCATCGGGGCGGGAGGCGTCGGTATGCGCAAGTTGCGCGCCGTGCTGCGGGCCGCCCCCCTGAGCGTGACCCTGGTCGACCCCCGCATTGATTCCGCGGAAGCGCGGGAGGCGGCCGGGCAAGGCGTGCAGTGCCGCTGTCGGGCCTTTCACCCGGACGACCTGAACGGACAGGATGTCGTCTTTGTCGCCGGTTCGGACAGGGAAGCCAACGCATCGGCAACCTCCCTCTGCAGGCGACACCGCATCTTGTGCAACTGCGCCGATGCCCCGGAAGAAGGGGACTTTTTCGTGCCCGCGCACTTTTACCGGCAAGGGCTGTGTCTGGCTGTCGGTACGGAGGGCCGAAGCCCGGCCCTGGCGCGTTTTTTGCGCGAAGAACTGGAGGCCGTCATAGGCGCGCGCTTTGACGCCCTGCTGGCATTGCTGGAACGCCTGCGTCCTCGCCTGCTGGAACTCGGCCTGACGCCCGAGGCCGATGCAGGTGTGTTCCGTACTCTGGTGCGCTCGCCGCTGGCCGAACACCTGCAAAAAGGGGAGAGCAGCCAGGCCGGGGCTCTGTTGCGCGATCTGCTGCCGGCCCCGCTCAAGACCCGCGCGGAAGAATTTCTGGTAGGATTATGCGGCAATGCGCCTCCGGCTCCGCCCGCAGGCTCGGCCCATCCTTAAAAAAAAGCGCGGATTCACAGAACCCGCGCTTTTCGGGAGCCGGACACCCGGCACAACCGTTACCGTTGCTTCCTTTCGGACCTGGCGGGGTTGGCGGCGTTACCGCCGCCCGGCTCCCTCGTATTCCTATTCCTTCATTTGCTGAAAGCAACCTATCCGCATACCCCGGTTCGTGTCAAGACGCATTTGCGCGACGCCGGCGGCAAACCCGCCGGCCTGTATAGCCTCTCCATTCTTTGTTCGGCTGCGGAAGCATACATTCAGGCACAATTTCCGCATTGACTTTCATTATCAAAGCATACTACCATGCGGCCGCCGGCGATACGGCAACCTTAGACAGCAACGAACAGGAGCGTGTCTTGGTCAAGGACAACGATGGGATATCCATGCTTGCGGGCACGGTTGTCAGTATGGTGAAAGGGCGCGTGCGCTGCCGTTCCCCCTATCTGCGCAAGCCGGAAACAGCCAGCATTCTTGAGAAATTCGCGGCCGCCCTGCCTGGTATGCGGGAGGTGACCGTCAACACCACAGTCGGCAGCGTCCTGTTTGTCTATGATCCGGAGCTTCTCGACCCGCAACGGATTGCGGCGGCATACGGCGAATTCCTGCCTCCGCTTCCCGCGCGGGAACGTCCCGGCAAGGCGTACCGGGCTTTGGCGGCCGCGGCAGCCGGGTGCCTCGCGCATCCTGAACTGACGATTTCCATGCTCAGCGCGGCCGGCTCGGGGTACCTGCTCCGCCGCCTGCACCCGCTTTGCGGATGGCTGTTTGTCGTCGGCAGCCTGCTGCACTGCCGGCGCGCGAAAAAAACCGGCAAAGGCTGAACAGAGCCGGCGCGGCGCCGGCGGGATATACGGCAACGGAGATCCCGCTCCGGCCCATTACAGTACCTTGAGCACGGTCCAGCCCTGCTCCGCGGCCGTGCGCTCCAGGGCCGGGCCGCCGAGTACACAGACCCTGCCCCTGTTTTTCAACGCCTCCAAAGCTGCGGCAAAGTCCGTGAAATCCTTCCGCGTCGTACTCAGGATTTCCTCGCGCATGCGTCCGCGCCGCTCTTCGTCGTCCGCGCCCAGAGCGCGGGCAAAGGCCGTACGCCCCTTGGCGTCAGGCAGAAGATAGACGTCCAGTTCCCCTATGGCCCCGATCACGGCCTTTTCCAGTTCCGCCCGCGAAGGCGGGCTCTCCGCCAGATATTGAGCTGCTGCATCGAAAACATCCAGCGTGGGCAGGATGTTCGGATCCCGGTACGAAACTGCGACCAAGGCCCCGCTCGCCCGTTCCAGCGCGCACAGGCAACCGTAAGCGCCGCCCTGCACCCGCACCCGATCCCACAGGTAGCCCGCCCGCAAATGCTTCAGCACGACCTGCGCCGACCCGCCGTACACGTAACCCGCATCGAACAGATTGACCCCTTTGCCCGTATAGTTGACCTGCACCGGCATCAGCAGCGCCTCGCGCTCCGGAAGCGACGCGTCCGGGACGCGGACCGGAGCGTTCTCAGGGGTGTTCTCCAAAAAAGTGTTTTCCGGCCTGTTCTCCTGTCTGTTCTCAGAAGCGCGCGCTGCAGCGTCCCTGCGGGCGCGCGCGCGCCGGTCTGCGGCGGACTCGTCCGGCGTCCCCGCAGGGTCTGCGCCGTAATCCCGCCCGTCCGCCGCAGCCAGACGTCCGGCCAGATCCGCGGCCTGCTTCTCCAGTTCCGCGCGTTGCTCAGGCAAGGCCGTGATGTTCAGCTCAGCGACGCCCCCCCGCAGCACCGCCCGGCGCAGGGTTTCCAGATCCCCAAGCACCGAGGCGTCGCCGGCTTCCAGAGTCTTGGCCGTCCGGCGCAGATAAGGCAGGGCGCTCAACCCGCAGGCTTCTTCTTCAAGCCTGCCCGCTGCGCACAGGGACGCCCGCAGACGCGAAGCCACAGCCAGATGTCCCGCTGGAGCCAGATTGTGTTCAAGACGGGCTTTTTCTTCCAGCACCATGCGCAAAAAACGCTCCGGGTCCGTAAACGCGGCCTCGCACAGGGCTTCGCCCATCAGGTCGAAAAGGTCCGCCGTCCTGTCCGGCGCGGCTTTACCCGCGAGGATCATGCGGACGTGCGGGGTGCGGTCCGTAAACCGCGTAAAAAAGAGCAGATCTCCCGCCATGCCGCCGGTCTTGCAGGCAACGCGCATGCCGAACTCGACAAAATCGCGCCTGCGCGTACCCATTTCCACAAGCGCCCGCCCGAACAGCGGCAGCAGGGGCAGCAGACGCCGCGGCACGCCGGCCGCGGCAAAGGCCGCCTCGGCATACACAATGCCCCGCGTGGGCAGAGAGTGAAAAAATGCCTCCGAAAACACGCGGGGGCGGTCGTTCTCCCGGCTTTCCCCGTCCGACCGCACCGTGCGGAGCCGGGATACGTCCTTATCCACGGCATGGCCGCTTTCTCCTCTTTTCTCTTCCGGCTGCACAGCGCGGAGCCTGGATACGCCATCATCCGCCGGCGGCAGGGTAAGCTTTTCCGTGGGGATAGGCGCGTTGCGGCGGGGCAGGTCGGCCGGGACAAGCCTCGGGATGCGCGCCAGATCCTCCGGGGAATCGGGAGCGGCCTGCGCCGCGTGCAGGGCCGCGGCGCGCGGCGCGACGGCCGCGCGTTCCTCCGCGCTCATACCCGCGGTCACTGCGGCGATGCGCGCTTTTTCCTCCCGCTCCAGGCGCTCGCCCAGACCGGGGTCCGGCTCCAGAATCACCGTGACCCGGTGCGGGTTGGAAAGCAGAAATTTGTCTATAAGTTCCTCAAAATATCCCCGGCCGCCGGACGCCGCGACGCGTTCCTTGATGCTGCGCAGCGGACCTTCAAAGCGCAGAGGCGCCAGAGGATCGCCGTCGTGCAGCCAGGTGACGAGAGCGCGGAGCATCACGGAAAGGCCCACGGGAAAACGTCCGGAATTGTTCTCACGCAGGTCGAACTCCACGCTGTTGACGGCCGCCTCGACCGCCGCCGCGGGCAAACCGCGCTCCGCAAGGTCGCGCAGGGTAGAAAGAATAAGGGCTTCAACGCGCCCGGCGGCGGATCTTTCCACCCCTTTCAGGCCGACGGAAAACACCGTTTGCCGCAGTTCGTCCTCCAGACCGCCCCCTGCCAGATCTTCCCCCAGGCCGGATTCAATCAGGGCGCGACGCAACGGCGAAGCGGGCAGACCGAGCAGGATGTGCTCCAGCATGCATAGGGCCGGGGACAGTTCCGTATCCGCCGTTTCCGGCCCCATCCAATTCAGGGTGACCATGCCTTTTTCCGCTTCTTCCCCGCCGGCAGGCGATACGGCAAAGGGCACGACCACGCGGCGCGGCGCGGCGAAAGGCGTCTGCAGTCCCACGGCGGAGTCCGGAGCAAGGAAGCCGAAGGGCGCCAGTACGGCGGCGACGCGCCGCAGGCGTTCCTCTTCCGGATCGTCGCCCCAGAAAAAGAAGCGGGCGTTGGAGGGATGGTAACAGCGCTCGTGGAAGCCGCGGAAGCGCGCATAGTCCAGGTCGGGGATATGCGCCGGGTCGCCGCCTGCTTCCAGAGCATAGGCCGTGTCGGGAAACAGAGAATGCAGAGTGTAACGCTCCAGCACGGACTCGGGAGAAGAAAAGGCCCCCTTCATTTCATTGTACACCACGCCTTTGAAAATCAGACCGTCTTCAGCGGGTTCCAGATGCCTGCCTTCCTGCTCGAAGGTCTGCTCGCCGATTACGGGGAAAAACACCGCGTCCAGATAAACATCCGTCAGGTTGTAAAAATCCTGGAGATTGGCGCTCGCCACCGGGTAACAGGTCTTGTCCGGGTAGGTGAAGGCATTGAGAAAGGTGTGCAGGGAACCCTTGAGCAATTCCACAAAAGGTTCCTTGACGGGGTAGTTCCGCGACCCGCAGAGTACGGAATGCTCAAGGATATGCGCAACGCCGGAGGAATCGAAGGGCGGGGTGCGGAAGGTCACGCCGAAGACCTTGTTCTCGTCCTTGTTGATAAAGGACAGGAGCGGGGCCTGCGTGGCGTAATGCCGCCAGAGGCGGGCTGTGGAGGAAAGTTCGGCGACGTTTTCTTCGCGCAACAGCATAAAACCGTGCATGTGCGTATCCTTGCAGTGTACTTGGGATGTTACGGAGTTATTGGGGGAAAAAAGAGGATCCTGCTGCAGTGGAGGGTTCGCCGGTGCCGCCGCTGCTTTGCATATGCCGAGTCTTTCCTTCATGGACAATATCTTGCGATCCCATGAGGTCAGGAGGGGAATCAGGCCATTCGCACCCCGCCGGCGGCGTTCAATGCCGTGGACGTCTGCGCGGGCACCGGCGTCGGCCCGGACGAAAAAAGACCCTGCAACCGGGGTTACGGGGGCTTTTCACATTTTCGGGTTATTTTTGCATGTAACACTTTGAGATAATGGAGCCGCCTGTCAGAATTGAACTGACGACCTAGTGATTACGAATCACTCGCTCTACCAACTGAGCCAAGGCGGCACCTGTCTGAAAGCACTATGTTTATTTGTGCTTTGTATGCACTTTTTGTTCTTTGCTCCAAAACCGTCAAAAAAGGCCGATTTTTCTGCTGCTGATATAGGCAACAGAGCGGCATAAGTCAAGCCGCTTCACACGGCGCTGCCGGTCAGTCCCCAGCCCTTGCGCACACTTTCCCAAAAGATGCCGAACTCTTCCGCAAACCCGGCAAGACTGAGATCTTCCCTTCTGTCGTTGCGCCGGTCCTTGGCCTCGACCGCACCGCGGCCGAGACTTTTCGCCCCTACAATTATCTGCGCGGGCAACCCGATAAGATCCGCATCGTTCAGTTTCACGCCCGCCCGTTCGTTGCGGTCGTCGAACAGCACCTCATACCCCCCGGCACACAGCTCGGCATAGATTTTTTCCGCCTGCGCTGCCGCTTCCCGGGATTGCCGGTCCAAAAGCACAAGATGGACCGCAAACGGCGCCATAGGCGGCGGAAAACATATCCCGCGCGCATCGTGATTCTGCTCGATGCAGGCCGCGACCACCCTGCTTACGCCTATGCCGTAGCAACCCATGACCAGGTGCTGTTCCCGGCCGTTCTTATCCAGAAAAACCGCATTCATGGCCTTGGAATACTTCAGCCCGAGCTTGAACACATGACCGGCTTCGATGCCGCGGATAAACTCAAGCCTGCCGCCGCACCGCGGGCACGCAGCGCCCGGACCCGCCGCACGTAAATCGGCAAAGTCCCGAATGCCGGCATCACGCGCCAGACTCACATCGACCAGATGCCTGTCCTGCGCGCGCGCGCCGCAGACCCAGCCCTCGCGTTCCCAAAGCGCGTGGTCGGCCAGTACGGGCGCATCAAGCCCCACCGGACCGACAAAACCCGCCGGCGCTCCGCACCACGCCTCGACCTGCTCCGGAGAGGCCTGTCGCACCACATCGGCCCCCAGGAGTTTTTTCACCTTGATCTCGTTGACTTCGTGATCCCCGCGCACCAGAACGGCGACCGGCTTGCCGTCCGCCTCCAGCACCAGCGTCTTCACGATGCCCGACGGCGGAATATGAAGAAATTCCGCAAGGTCGGCAACGGTTTTGACGCCCGGCGTCGCCGTCTCCCGCATCGGCGGAGGCTCTCGTTCTTCCCGGTGCGGAGGCCGGGCGGTTTCCGCGCGTTCGTTGTTGGCCGCATAGTCACAGGAGGCGCAGGCGGCGATGACATCCTCGCCCGTGCCGGCCGGGATCATGAATTCGTGTGAAAAATTCCCGCCTATGGCGCCCGAATCCGCCTCCACAGCGCGAAAACGCAGGCCGAGGCGGCGAAAGATGCGCGTATAGGCGTCAAACATGGCCGCATAGCTTGCCGAAGCGCCCGCATCGTCCTTGTCGAACGAATAGGCGTCCTTCATGATGAATTCCCGACCGCGCATCAGCCCGAAGCGCGGGCGGATCTCATCCCTGAACTTGGTCTGTATCTGGTACAGAATGAGCGGAAGCTGCCGGTAAGAGCGCAGCTCGCCCCGCAACAGTCCGGTAATCACCTCTTCATGCGTCGGCCCCAGGCAACAGTCGCTCTCGTGCCGATCCTTGAAGCGCAAAAGCTCCCGGCCGTACTGCGTCCAGCGTCCTGATTCCTTCCAAAGGTCCGCAGGCTGCACCGCCGGCAACAGAAGCTCCGCTGCGCCCGCCCGGTTCATTTCCTCGCGCACCACGGCTTCCACCTTGGACAACGCCCGCAGACCCATGGGAAGATAGGCATAGATGCCGGCGGTCAGCCTGCGGATCATGCCGGCCCGCACCAGCAGGCGGTGGCTGACGACCTCGGCGTCGGCAGGCGCTTCCTTGAGCGTCGGAATATAGTATCTGCTCCAGCGCATTGTTTTTCCTCGCAGACCGGACGCGGCCCCGGCGTGTTTCCTCTCCGCCGGGGGAGACGGCGCGCCGCTTCTTTACGGTCGCGGTTTACTGATTTCCCCGGAACTCGACAGTTCGGCCTGGGCCTGGACGGCCGTGATGGCCACCGTGTTGACGATGTCCGGCACCGTGCAACCTCTGGAAAGGTCGTTTACCGGCTTGTTGAGTCCCTGCAGCACAGGGCCTATGGCCACGGCGTTCGCCGCGCGCTGCACAGCCTTATAGGTGTTGTTGCCGGTGTTGAGGTCGGGAAAAATAAACACCGTGGCGCGCCCGGCCACCTTGCTGTCCGGCAGCTTGGCACGGGCCACCTCCGGGTCTATGGCCGCGTCGTATTGCAGCGGTCCCTCAAGCGCCAGCTCCGGCGCCTTGGCCTGCGCAATTTTCACGGCCTCAATGACGATGTCGACCGCCGCACCTTTGCCGGAACTGCCTGTGGAGTACGAAAGCATGGCAACCCGCGGCTCGATGCCGAAAATGGACGCCGTGTGCGCGGAATTTATCGCTATGTCCGCAAGCTGCTCGGACGTGGGATTCGGGTTGACGGCACAGTCGCCGAAGACAAGCACGCGGTCGTTGAGGCACATGAGAAAGACCGACGACACTATGGAAGCGCCGGGTTTGGTTTTGATGATTTCAAAGGCCGGCCGCACCGTGTGGGCCGTGGTGTTTACGGACCCCGAAACCATGCCGTGGGCGTCGTTTTTATAGACCATCATTGTCCCGTAATAGGTGGGATCGCTGAGGACGTTCCTGGCCTGATCCAGGCGTACGCCTTTCTTTTTGCGTATTTCGTAATACGTTTCCGCGTACTCTTCAAACTTGGGAGAAAGCTCGGGCTGAATGAGCGTTACCTCGGGATTGATGCCGAGAGCAGACATCTTCTCCTTGATATCCTTGATGTTGCCGAGCAGAATGAGCCGCGCGACCCTGCGCCGCACCAGGATGTCCGCGGCGCGCAGAATGCGTTCCTCCGTGCCTTCCGGCAGGACAATGTCCATTTTTCGGGCGGCGGCGCGCTCCAGCAGATTGTACTCGAACATCTTCGGCGTAATCTTGGCCACGCTGAGGCTGCCCAAGCTGGTGATATGCGACTCCAGTTCGGCGGCGTCCACTCCGGCTTCAAACAACCCTATGGCTGTATTGATTTTCTGCGCGTTGTCCGCCTCAATTCTTCCTTTCCGGCCGGCCAGACTCTGCATGGTCCTGGAGGTGTTCTCACGGACGGTCAGGACGGGCAGAGAAGTGCCGGCCCAACTGTCTATCAGCTTGCGAACGGAGCTCGGCAGTTCAAGATTGCCGGTCAGCACTATGCCTGCGATGTCCGGATAGGCAGACGACAAACGTGAAGCCAGTCCGGCAATGACGATGTCCTCCCGGTCGCCGGGGGTTATGATCAGGCAGCCCGGCTGTAGGTAATCAAGAAAATTGCCTACCTGCATGGCAGCTATAAGGTAGTCCGTGACCAGGGCGTCCAGGCGGTCCTCTCCGTACACCACATCGGCGTCCAGCCAGTTTTTGACGTCAGCCACGGTCGGCATATGCAGGTAAAGTTCCTCGGGAAGCACATAGGCGACCGGCGGCACCTGGGCATGCGAATGTTCCTGTATGGCTTTACGCACTTTCAGTTCATCATCCTTGGCGATTGAAGCGCGGTTGACGATGCACGCGGCGACATCCAGATTCTTTTCCGACAGTAAATCAAGAGTGAGATGCGCGGAAGATATGATGTCTTCAGCATCTTTGCGCAGGGCGTTGCAGATGACGATGACCGGGGCGCCCAGGTTGACGGCTATTTCCGTATTGAGCTCAAATTCAAAAGCGGCATCATGGGTGGTAAAATCCGTGCCTTCACAGAGAATAAAATCATAGTTGTGGTCAAGGGCTTTGAATTTTTGGAGAATGATCTCCAGCATGGCGGCGTGCCTGCCGCTGTTCATCATTTCCATGGCTTCGTGCAACGTCAGTCCGTAGGCGGCTTCGTAGGGAACCTGTAGTCCAAAATGAGAAAGGATCAGGTTTATGCTGTGGTCCCGTACAGCGGGCGGCTCCGGCGATGCAATGAGCGGGCGGAAGAAGGCCGGTTTGCGGATGCGGCGCACCAGCATCTGCATCATGCCCAGCACTATGGGCGTTTTTTCGCTGTTGCATTCTGTAGCTGTAATGTAAAGCTTCCTGGCCATATCTACTCCTTATGCACAGAAATATTACAGTTTTTTAGGCAACGTTTCAAGGCCGCCGATGCCGTGTTCAGGGCTTTACCTATAACATGATGATTAAATTGTTTTTTACCCGTGCAACAGTTTTCCCATCAGTGAACACTCTCCTTTTTTTTGTCGCGAATGTACGGCCGACATACACGGTGCCAGCCCCGGCATCCATGCCTGCGTGGGGGGCTTCAGGGCTGACGCATCTGAAATTTATACAGTCAATGTTGCCGCAGGTTGCGCTTTTAGAGCAGTTAACGCTTGAAACAGTTCGCTTACGGCGGGCAAAGCCCGCCTGCTCCTATTTCGCGGCAAGGATTTGCAGGCAAATCCTTGCCGCGCAGTTCACGCATTTCATTTGTGAACTGCGCCAGAGCCGAATCAAGGACTATTTTCCTCCACAGAGAAGGCCTGAAAAATACTCAAATTTTGCCTAAACAGAAACTGCCTGCCTTG
>JAISMY010000057.1 GCA_031276485.1 Desulfovibrio sp.
ACAACATTTGAGCTTTTTGAAGTACATACATTGAAATAATTAACTTTTTTCTTTAAAAATCGCCGAAAAAAATTGATTTCGGGCTCTTTCTTGCAGGATTTTGTTAAAGACAGGCTAACAGGCATCTGATTGAGGCAAATAATTTCCTGGTTACGTACTATGTTCAGCTCCTTTCGCGCAGGCGCACAGGGAAAGGTCATTCTGAGCGAAGCGAAGACGCCGGCTTTATGCCTTTCGAAGCCGGGAAGACAGATGCTTCGCTTCGCTCAGAATGACGGAGGGGGATGTAGGCTCACTCATCTCTCCCTGAAATTGAACAGGTTTTCGAGGTGTTCAGAACTCTTTGATTTCAAAAAGAATATCTGCTTTTTCAGATCGAAGAAGATTCGCCCTTTCGCCCTGTTCAGGCCGACCCCCTGCCGGGTCCGGGACAGAGTCCCGGCGGAGTTCGGGGCAGCGCCCCGATATTCAGTCTTCGACATCCCAATCGTCGTCGTCGCGGCCGTCGTTGTCGTCGAGCCGGATGCGCGCCGCCTCGGCCATGTCCACGCGCCGGACGCCTCCTTTGCCTGCCGTCACGCGCAGCAGTTTCGCGGCCCGGCGCAGGACGCCGCGGCCGCCCGCCTCTTCGGCCGCGAATTCCAGGCAATGCAGCACCCGGTGTTTCGCGAAAGTTTTGCCCATGCCGCGCAGGATGCGGGTTATGCCCATTCTGCAGGAAGGGCAGGAGACGAGGATTGGCGCGTCCGCGGATAAATCCGCGAGGTCGTCCGTCAGGCGTTCCGTTTTTTTATCCCGTATCCTGTTGTACAGACCGGGAGAGGTCAGGGCGCCCAGACCCGCTTCGCCGCAGCATCCGCGGCTGATGCGCACCCGGCATCCGGCGTGTGCGCCCAGGGCGCGGGCATAGAGCCGCGCGGCCTTGTTTCTGTCCGTTCCGCGGACTTCGACGTGGCAGGGGGCGTGGTACAGAACACGGCGCACGGCAGCCGGACTTTCTGCGGGGGACTCCGTTCCGGCGGCTGCGTTCAGGCCGTTGCGGACAAAGCCCGGATGCGTCCGGAGGAAGAGAAAATGCGCGACGTCGTCGAAGGGGAGGGCCCCTTCCGGCGCGTGCGGGAGAAGCGTCGCGGGAAGATGCCGTTCCAGGCCGGCCCGGCAGGAGCCGCAGGAGGTCAGGAGCAGTTCCGGCGGCAGCCCGCGTTCCGCGGCCTGTTCCGCGCAGGCGCGCAGCAGCTTGATGTTGCGGTCCCGGTTCGCGGCGAACCGGTCGAGCAGGCCGGCCGCGAGCAGGGGGTAACCGCAGCAGAGGTGTTCGTCGGGCAGGACGACGGCGTAACCGGCGGACAGGAGCAAGGCAACGGCGGCCGTGCCGATGCCGGCATGGAAGATTCCCGACCCGCAGCCGGGAAAATACAGTGTTGCGCCCTTGATGTCCCCTTCGGGAACAAAAATCATGCCCTTATCCCCGCGCAGGCGTTCGCGCAGATTCCTGTAGCCGGGCCGCGGGCCGGGCGCGCGGAACAGGGGGTTTGCTGCCCGCGCGCGCAACGCGGCCGGCACCAGGGGCAGGATGCGGTTCTGCACGGATTGGCCGATGGAAGCCGCCTTGCCCGCCGGAGGCAGGCGGCGCGGGGGGTCTTCCGACAGAAAACGCAGGACCCGGGACTTGAGCGGGTGTCCTCCGGCGCCTTCTTCCTCAAGGTAGCCGCGCAGGGCCACGGCCACTTCCGGCGAGTCTATCTTCACCGGGCACGCGGCGGCGCAGCGCCCGCAGCCCGTGCACTGTTCCATCATGTCCCGCAGTTCCGCCAGAAGATCGGGGTCGGCGCAGCCGTGGTTGACTTGGTAATAGTAGATGGCCTCCACGAGCGACCCCAGGATCATGTTTTTGTTGCGCGGCTGACTCTGCAGACCCCGCTCCGGGGAAAAGACCGGGCAGTCGGCGCGGCATTTGCCGCAGCGCGTGCAGACCTGCACGTTCTGCAGCATGGAAATCAGCCGCTCTTTGTCCGCCAGTCCGCTGCGCCGGATATCCTCGATGAGGCCGTTGAAGGAGAAAGTGTAGGGACGTTCGGGAAGCTCGCGGGAGGTGAGTTTGGCCGGGTTGAAAATGTTGCGCGGGTCCACGGACTCCTTGTAGTTGATGAAGGCGTCCATTTTTTTCGCTGTCAGGAAGGCGATTTTGGTGATGCCTATGCCGTGTTCGCCCGTAACTTCGCCGCCCAGTTCCTGGGCCTTGGCCATGACCAGGCGCGCGGCCTTGTCCGCGTCGGCCAGCATGGCGGCATCGTTGGAGTTGACCGGGATGTTCACATGCCAGTTGCCGTCGCCGGCGTGCATGTGGCTTGCGGCGCTGACGGCGGAATTGATGAAGCCGTTGCGGATTTTTTCCGCATCTTCCGCGTGCTGCGGGTAATCGGCCGCCAGAGCGCGGAAGAAAAGCCGGGCGCGCATCTGCAGCTCCTGTTCCGAAAGGTCCAGCGACGACACCCCGCCTTTGACGATACGCCCGGCGAAATCCAGCTCGGCCTGAATGCTCGGTTCCTCTTCGGGCAGTCCGGGCAGCGGCAGGCAGCGGCGCAACGCTTCGCGGTAGGCCCTGGCTGCGTATTCCAGGTTCAGGTTTTCGAGGTACCGCGCGAAATCGGGTATGGCTTTCAGGGGCAGCACCACGTCCTCGTTGATTTTGAAGCCGGAGGTGCGTTTGGCTATGGCCGAGAGGCGGTGTCTGTCCTGCCAGAATTCTTCGGCTTCGGCGGCGTCCGCCGCGACAAAGGCGTCCACGCCGTCATAAGATCCGCAGATGCGCGTGATACCGTCCACGCTCTCCGCCAGAGCCTTTTCATCGTCGCTGTCCAGTTGCAGGATGAGGACGGAAATGGGGTCGCCTTCGTACACCGCGGATTTTTTGCGGTAGCCTATGGCCTGCACGTAGCGGAGGCCGAATTCCTCCAGAGCGGCAATTTTGACGGCATCCCCGCGCCGGCGGGATTCGTTGCGCAGGGCCACGATGTCGTTGACGGTGAGCATGCAGTTTTCCATGCTCCGGCCGTAAAATTCCAGGACCATGACCCGGTAGTGGGCGAGGAAGCGGTGCAGGATGAAGATTCCGTCCACGATCACGCCGTCCGTGCCTTCTTTCTGGATGCCGGGCAGTCCGCCCAGGGCCTTGTCGGTCACGTCCTTGCCCAGGCCCGGTTTGCGGATGACGTCTCCGCGCAGTTCAATGCGCCGGAGCAGCTCGCCGTTTGCGGAGCGCACTTCGAAAACGGCCGTTTCTTCGGGCAGTATTTTGTGTCCGGGGTGGTCCTTGCGGGTGATTTCGATCAGTTCCCCGGCGGGCGTGATCATGCGCCAGGAGAGGAGGTTGTCTATGGTTGTCCCATATTCGAAGCAGAGCGGGCCTCCGGCGTTTTCCGCGATGTTGCCGCCTATGCTGGAGGCGGCTTTGGAGGCCGGGTCCACGCTGAACAAAAAACCGTATTCGGCAGCCTTGCGGTAAGCGTCCATGGTAACGGCCCCGGCCTGAAGCCTGATGCGGCCGCGTTCGGCGTCCACGGGGCCTATGCCGGTCATGCGCGCGGTGGAGAGCAGCACGCAGCGTTTGCGCGCCGGTATGGCCCCGCCGGTCAACCCCGTGCCGCTGCCGCGCGGCACAAGGGCAAACTGCATCTCCGAGGCCAGGCGGACCACGACGGCCACTTGTTCCTCGTTTTGAGGACTGACGACAAGCAGGGGTAATTCCAGGCGCAGATCGGTGGCGTCGGTTGCGTTTTCGACCAGCGCCCTGCGGCTCGTATCCACGCATTCCGGAGGAAGCAGGGCGCGCAGGCGGGCGGCGACTTCCCGTCCGAAGGCCATGTCGCTTTCATGGGCGCTCCAGAACATGGTGATGCCTTCACTGACGGAGGTGGAGTAATGGTGGGCAAGGGCGCGCCGGGAGCTTTCAAAACGTTCCTGAACGCTTTTTTTCACCGTTTCGGGGTCGATGAAAGGGTTGCAGCGCACCAGGAACAGTTCACCGGCCAGGTCCACGGCCAGCAGACGCACGCTCTCAGGCCAGTTTGCGAACTCGCCCGCGGCGACGCGCAGCACGCGCGGCACCAGGGATGGGGCATCGACGGATATATGCGGACCTTTGGAAATCACTTATGCTCCTTATTTTGTATGCCTGCGTATGCGCAAGGCCGGCTCCGACGCGAGGGGTCCGGGGAAAATTCCGTAATGTTCGTCTTTGCTCTTGCTCAGGCCGAGGTTTCGGAACGGAGTCCCGGCATTTTTATTCGGACGGCAGGAAGCCGGGGGGCAAAGCTCCGTCGGGGAGCTCCGGAGCGATTTCCTCGCTGCCGGCCCGTGGATTCAGGCGCAGTCCCAGTTGTTCGGCTGTTTCCCTGTAGCTGCCTGAGGTGAGGCGCAGGGCGTTCAGGGGTTCCACGGTCACGGCGGGTACGCGCGTCACGCAGTAGTGTTCGCAGTAGCCGCAGCCGAAGCAGCGCGCGGGGTCCACCACCGGGGCGGGGATATCAGAGCCGGGGGGGCGGACCAGGGTAATTGAGGCGAAGGGGCAGGTTTCTTCGCAGACCACGCAGCGTTTTTTTTCCGCCCAGGCTACGCAGCGGTTCCTGTTGACTGCGGCGGTGCCTGTTTTGGCCCGGTATTTTTCTTCGGTACTCAGGGCGCGCAGGGCGTTTGTGGGGCAGACACGGCCGCAGGCGGTACAGTCCGGCTCGCAGGGGCCGCGTCGGGGTACGAAGACGGGGCTGAACATGCCTTCGATGCCGGCCTGGAGCCAGGCGGGTTGCAGGGCGTTGGTGGGGCAGATTTTCATGCATTCCCCGCAGCGGAGGCAGCGCCTTTGGAATTCCGTTTCCGGCAGAGCGCCCGGCGGCCGCAGAAGGTCGGCGGCCCAGAGACTGCCGCGGCCTGTTGTCGCGAGCAGGCTGTCGGAGCCGGAATACTGCAGAGCCGCCGCGGCGAGACCCGCCGCTCCCGCGCCGAGAAAGGCGCGGCGTGAGGGCAGGGCGACGCGCCCGGTTGTTGCGGCGACACGGGCAGGCCCGCGTCCGGCGGGGGCCGGCCGCCGTTTCGAAAGCGGAAAGAAGACGAAGGCCGTCGCCTTGCGCGGGCAGACATCCACACAGGTCATGCAGGTGAGACATTCGCTGTGCGCGGTTGAGCGTCCCGTCGGAGGGATGGCTCCGCCCGGGCAGGCGCGCACACAGCTCCCGCAGCCGCTGCAGTCGTCCACAACGCGGCGCAGGGCGGGGCGCAGCGAGGCGATGCCGAGAACAGCGCCCGCAGGGCACAGGCAGCGGCACCAGAAGCGCGGTATGCGCCGTTCAAGGAGGAACAGCGCAAGAAAGAGGACTGCGATGAAGTACATGCCGGCGTAGCGGCGCGGCTCTACGGCAAGGTAGAGCAGCGAGGCCGTCCCCAGGGAATCAAGGAGCGGTCTGCCTGCATCCGATCCCAGGCCGGCGGCAAGCAGTCCCAAGGGATGCGCGAGCAGTCCCCAGAAGCGCGTGACCAGGGAGACGGGCGAGCCCCAGTATGCCAGGTTGACGCCGGCCGCCGCGGCGGTCAGCATGCCTGCGAGCAGCAGGTATTTTACGGCATGGAGGCGTGCCGGGACGGGCGTCCTGCCGGCGTTTTTCCCGGCGGCGCGTCCGTTGTCCCCGGCGCGTCGCCCCGTGAGCAGGCGTCCGATGAAGCGGCCGAGGTCGAGCGTTGCGCCCATGGGGCAGAGGTAGCCGCAGAACATGCGGCCCAGAAGAGGCGCGCAGACGATGAGCGCCGCGCCGGGCAGGAGCGCGGGCAGCAGGGCGCGCGCGGCAGGAGGGATGAGCAGGGCGGCGAGGGGGTCCAGACGCAGATACAGATCGAAAGGGATCAGGGATGCCGTTTCCATCCATACCGCGCTGCCGAGCAGGTAAAGAAAGAAGCCGAGGCTGCCGGCCTGAAGCAGTCGCCGCCGCAGTACTGCGCGCCGCATCATGTCCCTCCGTCCGGCCCGAAGCGGGGCCTTGCCGCTGTCGAATCACAGCATGTTGCATGCAAACCCGTTTGAAGACAAGACCCCGAACTTTTTGGAAAACAGGCAAAGCCTGATTTTTCAGAAAGGTGCGGCCGGCGGCTACGCCATACCGTTTCGCTTTCTGCTGAATGCAAAGCTGTGTAGGTCATTATTGATCTCCCGATTAAAGCTTGCCGCCGTCAGCGTAAATAGCGCACTCCGCATAAAAGACATGTCCCCCCTGTTTGGCAACGTTTATTCGGTGGAGCAATACCTGCAACAGTTTTCATATTCCGCGGCGTTTGCCTGCACAGGCAGGCTACTACCAAAGCCGCCCGGAATAATCCACAGGCGTATCGCGGTCAGGGTACGATAATCCGCCGCCGGCGGGCATAACAAGCGTAAAATTGTCGTTTTTATAAAAATTTCGGTGCGGGAATATCCTCACGTGCCGTGCTGCCGGCGCCTTTGTTTTTTCGCGGCCGATCGCGGCTGACGCCATGTTTGCGTCCTTTACGTTTACCTGCTATGTTGAGTAAAGCCGGAACAGCCCGCCCCCGGCTGGGGTTAGCTTCGGACAACCGTGAAAAAACAACATCTGCCGCAACCGGATGGACAATAATGCCGGAAAATATCCGCCGGCGCGCCCTGCGCTTTCAAACGCTGTTGCTGACATCGCTCATAACAGTGATTCTGGCGCTTGTTTTCGCGGCCGTGTTTTTTTACGCCCTGCCTTCCGTACTGAGCAGGGCGGAGATCAGTTACACGGCAAACATTGTGGAGACGGTGCGCGGGAATATCCAGGATACCGTACATCGGCTGGCGCTGACCTGCGACGACCTGGGCGCCTGGGATGCGCCGCTGCGTTTCATTGCCGGCGAACACCCGGACTTCATAGCTGAAAACTGGCCCAAGGGGTCGCCCGCGCACGGTCACAACGCCGATGTCATGCTTATCAAGGACGCGGCGGGGCGCACCGTCTACGCGGATTACTACGATGCCGGCACAGGGGGGAACGCGGAGCCGGATAAGGATTTGGACCATGCGCTCGGTCCTGCGGCCGAGGCATGCCTTGCCGCGTACAACGACGACCCGGAAGCCGCTGAGGAACGGCCCCTGCGGGAACGCGTCCGGGCCGGGGTGTTGTTCACGGACAACAGCGTCTATGCCGTTGCCGTTGCGCCCGTGCGCGTGCCCGGAGAAGGCCCGGCGAACGGGACGGCTGTTCTCGGCGTGAGCCTGGACAGCAGCCGTCTGGCGGCGATTACCCACCTCAGCTCCGCCGAATTTTTCATGACGAAGCTCCCGGCAGGCGCTCCGCAGGGCGACGGGGAGATCACCTTTCGCGCCGCCGGCGACAGATTTATCGCCGACATACCCGGCGAAGACATTTTCGGGAACCGCCTGAGCCTGCGCATGAGCGAGGAGCGGGACATTTATCGTGAAGGCCGCGCCGTGCTCAACAACGCCCTGGCCGCCCTGATTCTGGCTGTCCTGCTGTTTTCCGGAGGCGTGTTCATGATAGCCGACCGCTTGATTGTCCGTCCCATGGAACGCATGAACGCGGATATCCTGGCGCTTGCGCCCGGCGAAAACATGAACCCGGCCCGCTACGCGGGAGACTGCAGGGAATTTGCAAGCATTTGCTCTTCCATCAACGCCATGGTCCGGCAGATCTACCTCAGCGATACCGCCCTGGTGATGATGAACGGCGTCATGAACGGTCTGGACGATTATATTTACGTCTATGATTCGGACACGGGAGAAATTCTTTTCGCCAACGACAAAATGAAAGAAGTGTTCGCCCTTGTGGAGGCCGGAGGAGGCACGGTCGACCCGCAGAGTTTGTATGCGCATTTCGCCGGTTCCAACGCGTCCTGTCCTGTGCGCAGACAGACTGATGCGTCCGGGGCTGCCGCATGGGAGACCGTACACTCTGTAACGGGTCGGAGTTACCGGTACATGGCCGGGGTCGTAAAATGGACCGGCAAGCGCGAGGCCTGTTTCCAGCATGTGGCGGACATCACCGACCTCAAGCGCGGCGAAGCCGCCGAGGAACAACTGGTGCTCATGTCGGCCATTGTGGAAAATTCGCCGCAGTTTATCTCGCTGATCGACAGTACGGGCGCGTTTCTGTTCATCAACAGAGGCGGCGCCGCCTCCCTCGGCTACAAGGCGGACGATCTGGACAGGGGCAATTTCACCCGGCTGCTGGACAAGGAAAGCGCCGTCCAGTTCGTCGAGAGCATCATCCCCCGGATTTTCGCCGAGGTCAGCGCCGAATTCGAACTGACAGTGACCGGCAGGAACGGCGACACGCGCATTCTGTCCTTTTCCGCCTTTTCCCTGGAATCCGGCAGCGGCGTGGTCGCCCTTATCGCCAAGGACATGACGGAAAGCCGCCTGATGGAGATAGAGCTGACGGCGGCCAAGGAGCAGGCCGAGCGATCCAGCCGGGCCAAAGGCGATTTTCTGTCGCGCATGAGCCACGAGATACGCACGCCCATGAACGCCATCATCGGAATGACCGGCATTGCCAGAGGCTCACGCGATGCGGGCAAGAAAGAGTACTGCCTCGAAAAAATCAGCGAAGCCTCATCGCATCTGTTGGGCGTGATCAACGACATTCTGGATATCAGCAAGATTGAGGCGGGGAAATTCGAACTTTCGTTTACGGATTTTGTTTTCAAAAAGATGCTGGAGCGCGTGAAGACGGTCGTTGCCTACAAGCTGGAAGAAAAACATCAGGAATTTATCGTCACCGTTGCTCCGGACGTGCCCTGTTCCCTGGTTTCGGACGAACAGCGTCTGGCTCAGGTGATAACCAATCTGCTGGGCAACGCCGTGAAATTCACGCCGGAAAACGGGCGGGTGACTCTTGCGATCAGCCTGTTGGACGAGAGCGACGAAGTATGCACGCTGCTGACGGAAGTTTCCGACACGGGCATAGGCATTTCGCCGGAACAGCAACGCAGGCTGTTCCAATCTTTTGAGCAGGCCGACAGCGGCACGGCGCGCCGTTTCGGCGGTACGGGTCTGGGGCTGGCCATTTCCAAAAGCATTGTGCAGATGATGAACGGGGATATTTGGGTGGAGTCGGAGGAAGGCAAGGGCGCGAAATTCGCCTTTACGTTCCGGGCGACGCGGGGCGAATTGAGCGAGGAGGATGCTGCGGACACAGCGGACGCAGCGGACGGAGCAATCACCGGCGCCCCCAGCGGAGCCCGGCCGCGCTACGAGGGCATGCGCATCCTTCTCGCGGACGACGTGGCGATCAACCGCGAGATCGCAGCCGCCCTGCTTGAAGCAGAGGGCGCCGTCGTCGAGGACGCCGAAGACGGCCGCCGCGCCTACGAGATGTTCAAGGCCGATCCCGAAGGCTATGACCTTATTCTCATGGATATCCACATGCCGGAAATGGACGGATACGAGGCGTCCCGGCTGATCCGCGCCCTGAGTACGCCGCGCGCCGCTGAAGTTCCCATCATAGCCATGACGGCCGATGTGTTCCGCGAGGACATCGAACGCTGCAGTGAGGCAGGCATGGACGAACACATCGGCAAACCCATCGACGTCAAGCAGATGATTGCCAAGCTGGATTCCATCCTGCAACGAAAAAGCGCCTGAGCGGGGGAAGTGCCAAGGAGTTGTTTTTCAATTACCCTAACCCGAGTTTAACAAAATTGAAGAAAAAATTATTGGAGAGTTTTTACCTATGGATAGTGACAATCATAGTAACGTCCAAAAATTACAAGTTTTTCCGATCTGTGTCGAGGTGTTGAGAAACATCCTGACAACATGCTGATTTTATAATATTTTTGCCTAGAAAATCTATCCGTTATCCGTTTAAGTACACTCTCCGATCCGTGAGCGCTTACGCTTTGCGGGGCGGGAGAGGGTGTTCAGGCGATGCCCAAATTCTTCATTTTATAATAGAGTGTGCTGCGCGGGATGCCGAGACTTTTTGCGGCCTGGACCTTGTTGTTGGCATTGTCCGCGAGCGCCTGCAGGATTTTTTGTTTTTCCTGCCGGCTGACGAAGCCTTCTAAAGTGGCATCCGGTTCCACGCGGGGGGGAGGGGACGCCGCCTCAGCTGGATCTTGGGCGCTATTGAGCAACGTATCATTCAAATTCGCCTCCACGAGGGACGCGCAGGTCATCGCATCGTTTCCCTCGCAGAGTACAATCATGGTCTCAATGGCGTTGCGCAATTGCCGCACATTGCCCGGCCAGGAACAACCTGACAGTGATTTCAGCAATTCCGGAGTGATCTCCGGCGCCGGACGCTTAAGGGCTTTGGACAATTCCCCGACAAAGAGGCGGGCCAGCCCCGGAATATCCTCCGGTCGTTTGCGCAAGGGCGGAATATACAGCCGAACCACATTGAGGCGATAATACAAATCTTCCCGGAACATTTTGGCCTTTACCAGTTCCTCCATATTGCGGTTTGTCGCGCAGATGATGCGCAGATTGACATGAACCGGGGTTGAGCCGCCCAGTCGGTGATAGCGGCGCTCCTGGATCGCCCTGAGCAGCTTGCTCTGCAGATACAACGGGATATCGCCGATTTCATCAAGAAACAGTGTCCCACCGTCGGCCAGTTCAAATTTGCCTTTTTTGCCCTTACGGTCATTGCCGGTAAACGTTCCCGCTTCGTAGCCGAACATTTCGCTTTCAAAAAGACCTTCCGGGATGGCGCTACAGTTCACTTCAATGAAGGGACGCCCGAAACGCTTGCTGTGCCTATAGATTTCATAGGCCAGCACCTCCTTGCCGGTTCCGCTTTCTCCCTCAATAAGGATGGTGGCATCCGTGGCCGCCGCTTTGCGAGCCTGTTGCAGCATATGCCTGGTTTCCGCATTGACAGTGAAAAACAGACATTCTTTATCCGTAGCGTCTCCGGTGGCGCGCTCAAGCGTTTTGGCTCTGGAAGCCGCCGTTTCAAGCATATCCGACATGCGCATATACCGGCTCACGTCCAGACTGGTACATATAGCGCCGCTCAACCTGCCGTCATCGGCATAGATGGGGGTGGTGTTACGCAGCAGAAAAAAGCCAGGCGAGTATTCCACCAAAAAATTTATGTATGTTTTGGAGTTGTTGATAACATCCAGAAGCAGATCATCGGGGAAAAAGTCAGCAATCTGTTTATTGAGAACTTCCTTAGAGGTGATGTTGAAAATTTTTTCTGCAGTTTTATTCCATATTGTTACATTACCATGCTGATCAATGCCTTGAATTGCTTCAGGAATATTATCAATAATTGCATATAAATAATTGCCGACAGATTCAAGTTTAAAAGAAAGTGTATTGCAAATATTATTAGCGGTTAAGATGCCGGCAACCGTACCGTCATCATTGATAACAGGCATTCTTCCGACTTTTTCATTACGCATAAGTTCACGCGCGGATAGAAGCTGCATATTGGCGTTGACAGAAATAGGGTCATACACGCAAATATCCTTTATCTTTTTTGATCCGGACATTTTTTGAGAAAGAAGATTCAGCAGACGCTTCCTGCTCACCAATCCCAGCCTTTTTGTATGACCCGTGACGATAACTTCTGTCCATTCATTGCACAGCATCAGATTGAAAGTTTCATCCAAGGAGATGTCCTGATCCACTTCGCCGTAATGTTTGCTCACGGCTTCACCGGCTTTGATCTCGGTCACACGCAGATTGGTCATGGCTCTTCTCAATGCGCCGCGCGCGTGCTGACGTACGTAGGCGCGGTATTCTGTTCAGAGGTGCGGAGGGGACACAGCGGACTCCTTACCGATATATTATCGTAATCCCGTGTCTGTGTTCTGTCAACTGTCGATAGCAGATGATATGACCGAAATATTGACCTCTGCGTTATTCTATAAACAGATTTTAGGGGATATTTAAATATCTCAGTGTGATAGACAATAAGTATAGTGAGGGATTAACGCAGCTCTCAGTAAGCAGCATATGAAATGACCAATGAGGAACCGTAATAAGGAGATTCCCCCCCATGAAGCCGAAAGCGTAATTTCATGAGGTCATAAAAATGAAATTTTTATAGGTAAACAGCAGGGTTAGCCGCAGAGAACTGAGTACCGCAGAGGCCGCGGAGATTTTGGATGTCTCGGCCGGCACCTTTTCCCGTAAGCGCACGCGCTTTGCCGAGGAGGGCGAAGCCGGGCTTGTGGACCGCCGCATCGGCGGATGAGCGCCAAAAGAGTGCCTATCGACGCATCACATAATCCACCACATGCAGATGCAACACAGTGTAAATGTTGCTGTTTATGCAAAAGTTCCGGTTATCAAATGCTCTCTCGTGTCTAGCTGTACTGATGATTTTGCTTGTCACTCTGCGGCTTATGGACAGGTGAACAGCTTGAGAAGAAAGGGGAAAACCTCTTTATCCCGGAAAATGTCGAAAACTTGGACAGTTGACACCTTGACTGCTGACATCTGACAGCGGCCAAGCCGGATTTTACGCCTTTTGTCCGGCCCGCTTCCCTGCCCGAACCTTGGCCACGACAGCGCCTTGGAAATAAAAGTATAAGTAATTTTACTATATTAATATATTTTATAGAGCTTGGTATAAAACTTGCTGACTATATACTCTGTATTAACCCGGCTGACAGAGGAGAGACCTCGCGTGACAAGAGAACGATTTCGCTATTCCGAAGAAGTAGACGTTGATGTCTATAAGCTGGTGGACAATTTGCGTTCTTGTCTGGCCTGCGGCAAATGCGTCGGCAACTGTCCGGTGGCCCGCCTGACGCCGTCCTATAACTCTCGTCAGATTATCCGGGATGTCTTGAGCGGCAACAGCGACCGTTGGTTGCGCAGCGAGGAAATCTGGCGCTGCCTGTGGTGTGCGAACTGTTATACCGTGTGCCCGATGGACATAAACTATCCGTTGCTGATGTTGCAGTTGCGCTACAAGGCCATGGAAAGCGGCTACGGCATGCAATACATCGCCCCGTTCAAGAAGTTCGCCCTGCGCGCCAGGGAAGATGGGCTTACCTTCGCTCCCGGCGGAGAGAAGGGCCGGGCAAGGGTGATGCGCATCCGGAGCAACATCGGCGCTGTGCCTTGGCCGGAAATATCGGACAAGGCTAAGGCGGAGTATAAGGCTCTGTTTGATCTCTGCGGCACAACCAAATTTGTGGAGGATTTGGACGTTGAAAATCCGCCGCCGCTTGATCTGGCATATCGGAAAGGGAGGATCGCATGATCCGGAAACGTGTCCTCTCTCCTGAGGAAAGGATTCCAGATATTCCCGAAACCATCTTTCTGTTCAGATCCTGTACCGGGAGCATGGAATATCCGGGCACGGAAAATTCCATCAAGGAAATCTGTAAAATTTTGGGCGTACAGGTGGTCATGGATCCGGATCAAACGTGCTGCTCTGGATATCTGTTGACCTGTTCCGCCTATAAGCCGGAATTTTCTCTGGCGGTCACGGCACGCAACCTCTCCCTTGCCGAAAGCAGAAAATTGGATGTCTATGCCTTCTGCAATGGATGCTACGGGTATATCTGCGAACTTTCGCACATCATGCTTCACAATCCTGATTACAAAAAGATGATTGATGGCGTTATTGATCAATTAGGATATAAATATGAAGGAAAAACACGTATTTTCCATATGCAAGAATTGTATTACCGCTTGAAAGATAAAATTGTAGAAAATGTAAAAAGACCTCTGGACGGGCTGCGTGTCGGCGTGCACTACGGTTGTCACTATCTTGCAAGGCAGTACGGTATTCTGGATGAGGGCGGATATCCCACATTCATAGAAGAGATTATTGAGGCTATCGGCGGAACTCCTATTTTTTACAAAGAAAGGCAAGCATGTTGCGGCGGCGCCGTAGGCCGTGGTTTTACGCACAAGGAAAATGTTGTCCATGCACATCTCTATAAAAAATTCATGAGCGCGAAAAAAGAAAATATAGAATGCATTGTTACAGTATGTCCAGGATGCAATACATCTCTTGACCGTGAGCAACCAGCCATAATGGAAAGATCTGGCGAAGCTATCAATATTCCGATTATTGATATCGGACAGATGATTGCGCTTACTCTGGATGTGGATGTGCAAAAATTGGGTTTTGAAGCGAATAGTGTTTCGCTTGATTCAGTTCTCAATAAACTGGGTATTCACTAGAGCAGTTCACAAATGAAATGCGTGAACTGCTCTGCAAGGATTTGCAGGCAAATCCTTGCCGCGAAACAGGAGCAGGCGGGCTTTGCCCGCCGTAAGCGAACTGTTTCAAGCGTTAACTGCTCTAAAGAAGAAGGAGATCGCTCACATGAGTAAGGCGGATACCGCGGCTTTAATAATAGGGGGAGGAATTGCGGGTCTGGAAACGGCCCTGAAGCTGGGCCAAGGCGGTTATACCGTCATTCTGGCGGAAAAAGAATCGGCCTTGGGCGGCAATGTGGCCAAACTGCACAGCAGTTTTCCCCGCTGGGAGGATCCACAGGAGTTGATAAAAGTGAAGCAGGCCGAACTGAAGACCCTGCCCTCGGTACGGGTATTGGCAAATACCGAGATCACCGGCCTTCAGAGACAATCAGGCGGCTTCACGGCGCATTGGACGGATAGGGCAACGCAGAAAAGTGGTTCGCTGCCGGTTCAAGCCCTCATTTTTGCGACCGGATTTGAATTGTTCAATGCATCGGTGTATGGCGAATATGGGTACGGCATTTATAAAAATGTTGTAAACTCTCTGGAATTCGAGCATTTGCTTGGAATGTACGAGCAGAGAGCAATTCATGTTCCGGAAAGCATCGCTTTCTTCAAGTGTGTAGGCAGCCGAGATCGCTCAAAAGGTTTCCCGTACTGTTCAAAGATCTGTTGTATGTATACCGCTAAGCAAGCCGGACTTGTGAAAAAAATATCACCAGATACACAATGTTATGTATTTTATATGGATTATCGAGCCTCAGGCAAGGAATACGAAGAATTTGTCCGGCAGGTCATTGAGGAGAGAAAAGTACGCTATGTGCGCGGCCGCCCCTCAAAGGTTGTTCTGGAAAATGACAAACTTCTCGTGCGATTTGAAGACACTTTGATCGGCGTGCCCATGGAGGCTTCCGTGGATCTGATCGTCCTGGCCAGCGCGGTTGTCCCAAGGCCGGAAACGCTCGCACTGGCGAGAATGCTCGGCCTGAAGACCGACGACTATGGCTTTGTTGAGCCTGTATACGGCAGCCCAGTGAGGATTGAGGAACGGATCTTTATGGCCGGCGGTTGCGGCTTCGCCATTGAAAGCCTGGGGGCCATAGCCCAGGGTGCTGCGGCCGCGGCTGAAGTAACGGCCCTGTTTAACAAGAGTGAATAGACCATGATCGAAACCTATGCAATCCGGCGTCCTGAAGCGCAAGAATCGCCCATTGCCCGTCAAATCAGGGAAGACCTAGGCATAGACGTGGCCCGTTGCCTGGAATGCGGCAAATGTACCGGCGGCTGTTCCTATGCCGCGGGATTTGACTACACGCCGCGCAAGATCATCCAGCTCGTCAAGCTGGGTGAATTTGACAAACTGCTTAGCCTGGACGCGTTGTGGACCTGTTTGTCTTGTCAGCTTTGCGTAGATCGTTGCCCGTCCGGTATAAATATTCCCCGGATCATGGACTATCTGCGCGCAAGAGCTCATCGGGCGAACAGCAACATCACACACAAAAACATTGAAAAATTTTACGAAATTATGCTCTCTGATATCAAAAATCGCGGAAGAATCAGTGAAACCATTATGATGATCAAATATAATTTGGCCATAAAGAATTTATTTGCCAATGCATCTTTTGGGAAAAAATTATTTTTAAAAGGAAAGCTCAAATTTTTCAGCCCACGGACACACAATATAAAAACGATTCAACCACTGTTCAGACGTTTGAGTGAAAAGGACGGTCAGGCATGAACGTAGCTTTTTATCCGGGTTGTTCACACCATGGATTAGCTCAGGAATATGATCATACTTCCCGTTTGATTTGTTCCCATCTGGCCGTCAACTTGACCGAGGTGGAGGATTGGAATTGCTGCGGCGCTACAGCCGCGCACAGTCTCGACCACGATCTTTCGCTGGCGCTGAATGTGCGCAATCTGGCGCAGGTGAAGCGGGGCGGCCATGATTCAGTTGTCACTCCCTGCTCAGGCTGCTTCAGCCGCCTCAAGACCGCCGCGCATGAGATTCGGCACGACCCCGACAGGCTGGCGGAAATTTCCCGGAAGCTGGAATGCCCCCTGCCCGAGAATGTCGAAGTGAGACATCTCCTGCAACTTATCGTGGAAGAATATTCTCTGGATCGGATCCGCGCTCTGGTCAAAAAACCACTCTGCGGGCTGAAGGCGGCCGCCTATTACGGCTGCCTGTTAACGCGGCCGGCGGCTGTAACGCGCTTTGACGACCCGGAGCAACCGCGGTCCATGGACAATCTGTTGCAGGCCCTTGGCGCTGAACCGGTAACCTGGTCGTACAAGGCCGAATGTTGCGGCGGCGGCTTTAACGCTTCAGAGCCGGTCATCGCTCTGGAGCTGGGGCAGGCGATTCTGGACTCGGCGAAAAATGCGGGGGCCGAGGCGATCATAGCCGCTTGTCCGCTGTGTCAGATGAACCTTGACGGCCGGCAGGGAGAGATGACCCCGCCTTTCGGGGGCAAATACGATATCCCCGTGGTCTATTTCACACAATTGATGGGCTTGGCCTTCGGCTATGCCTGGAGGGAACTGCGATTCAAAAAATTGATTGTGAACCCAAGAAAACTGCTGGAAAAGTATTGTCTGTTGTAAACGCTGGACTGAACAAAACATCAAACAAAGGAGAAACTATTATTATATCGTTCTGACGGTTTATGCCGTCGCACAAACAATTTTAACATATATCAATGGAGGCAGTGAAATGCGTAGTAAGTTGATTACCATACAGGAAGCCGTACAAAAGTATACTTGGGACGGCATGACCTATGCTCACGGTGGAGCTTTGCCCGTTGGGACAGACTCAATTGCATTCGGCAGAGAGATGCTGAAGCAAGATCGCAAGCATTTAAACGTCATCTCCAATTGCAACACCCAGCAAACAAATCTTCTCGCGGCGGCCGGGCGCATCAAAAGGATAGAAATCGGCTTTTCCGGCCTGGAAGTATACGGTTTCGCCAACGGATTGAAACGGGCCGTGGAAACCGGCGTGACTGTGCTCGAAGACTATTCCAACGGAAGCATCCCCCTGCGCATGCTGGCGGGAGCTTTGAACATGCCCTTCATACCCGCCAACGCCGGTTTCGGTTCAGATCAGGAATATTGCTGCGGCGACAGGCCGGACGAATATCCCTGCTCCAGCAAGCTGCCTTGGGTGAAAGACCCCTTCAGCGGAAAAAATGTTCCCGTTTACACCGCCGTCCGTCCGGAGACAGCCTCCATCCATGTGACGATGGCGGACATATACGGAAACGCCATCATGCTGGGAACGGAATGGAACCGCTACGAACTGTCCCGCGCCGCGCAAAAAGTCGTTCTGCAAGCTGACTTCATCGTTGACACCGACTGCATGCGCCAGTTCCCGAACTTGGTCAGAATCCCCGATGCGGTGGTGGACGCTGTGGTTTACTGGCCTTACGGCGTCTGGCCGCAATGCTCAGTGGGTGTTTACGACTCCGATGAAAAGGCGATGAAGGAGATGAACGCAGCGCTCAAGACCGTCGAGGGAACCGAAGAATACATCAAAAAATTTGTCAACTCGTATTCCACTGTTCAGGAATGGCTGGATTTGCTGGGTAAAGAGCGCATCGACCTGATCAGCAACACGGTGACCAAATTCCTGATGGATCCCTATCGGCGGTGGATCAAGTCGGACGCCGAAGTCCTGCAGATGTTGGAAAGGAGGTAAGCGAAATGGAATGCACTCGTCAGGAAATGATGGCTATCGCCACAGGCAGGGAATTCAGCAACGGAGAACTGGCCATCTTCGGCGTGGGTCTCAGCATGCTGGCCGGCTACTGGGCGCAAAAAAACCATGCCCCGGACCTTGTGGCCTTTACGGAAGGCGGTGTCTTCGGTTCTTCCCCGGTGGGCGGCCTGCCCTGGGGTATTGAAGATACAAGAATTTCAGCCAACGCCACCAGCTTTACCAACGCCATAGACGCCCTTGGCTGCCTGGTCGCTTCCGGCCGGGTGGACAATGCGGTGATCGGGGCGGCGCAGATTGACAAGTTCGGCAACGTCAACACCACCGGCATCTGGGAGGAAGGAACCCAGCCTTGGAAGGCGGGGCGCTACACCTTGCCGAAGGTACGCCTGAACGGCAGCGGCGGTGCGAATGAAATCGCCTGCGGCGCTAAGAAATTCATCCTCATGGTCACGCATGAGAAAAAACGCTTCGCGGACAGGGTGGATTACATTTCCTCCCCCGGCTACCTCTCCGGCGGGGACTCCCGTGCGAAAATGGGCTTTGTCGGCGGCGGTCCGTGCTGCGTGGTAACCACTCTGGGCATCCTGCGCCCGGATCCCGTCACCAAGGAATTCTATCTGGATGCGTATTATCCTTTCTCCAGCGTGGAAGAGATCAAGGAAAACACCGGCTGGGATCTGAAGGTTTCGGCGAACGTCAAGATGGCTCCCGAGCCAACGGCGAAGGAATTGGCAAATCTCCGGGCAATCGACACGACCGGTTCACTGCGCAAAGGCTGACGACAAGGAGAAAACCATGCAAATTACGACAACGACACTTACTCTTGTAGGCGTGGCCATCTGGATTTTCGGCTACTTGGTGATAAGCGGCTATCTGCAGAAGGTCTATCTGAAATACAAACCGGGACGCAAGGTTCCAGCCGTAGAACTGCGCGACGACGTAGACTTTTACCCGGCCCATCCCACCACTCTCTTCGGCGATCACTGGGCGTCCATCGCCGGCGGCGCGCCTCTGGCCGGTGGAGCTACCGGCGCCCTGTGGGGTTTTCTGCCCGCCTTTTTGTATATTACCGTGGGAAACATTTTTCTTGGTTCTCCCCATGACTATGCGACCATGCACATTTCCATGCGCAGGAAGGGGAATACCATCGGCACGCTGATCAGTGACCTGATCAGCCGGAGAAGCGGCAAAATGGGGGTTTTCCTGGGTTGGTGCAGTATAGCCGCGTTCACGGCGACATTCCTGAACGCCCTGGGAAAACTTTTTGAGGCCACACCGCAACTTACGCTCCCCACCATTGCTTTTACCGCCTGCGGCGTTATGATGGGATTTCTGATCTACCGTTTCGGCTGGTCGGTCACCAGGGCCACTGTTGTGGGCATAGCTATAGTCGTGGCTTGCATTTTCCTCGGCCTGAAGTACCCCATAACCCTTCCCCACTATGTTTGGTTTGTGATTTTCACGATCTACCCGATCATTTCCGCCTCCATACCGGCATGGGTTCTGGTGGAACCCAGGAATTTCCTGAACTTTGTCTTTATGTGCGTGGGTGCGCTGGTGCTGCTGATCGGCTGCATCGTGGGCAATCTGCCCATTCAGCTGCCGGCGGTTATGCTGGAAGCACCCACCAACGGCGCGCCGCTGTGGCCGATGCTCTTTCTGACCATTTCCTGCGGCGCCCTGACCGGCATGCATTCCTTCTGGACCACGGGCTACACCTCACGCAGGGTGCCGGATGAAAAGTACGTGCGTCGCATTGGCTATGGCGGAGAAGTGCTGGAAGGCCTGACCGCTTTCGTCGCCTTGGCTTCAGCAGCTGTTCTGCCTCTGGCACTTTATTCCGAATACATAGGCAAGGGCTGGATCTTCATTCTGCAGAACGGATACGCGGAAATCGCGGGTAGCGTGTTCAGCTTCATTCCTCATCATGTCTGGGCGATCTGGGGCGGCCTGCTCGGCAGCATCTTCATGATCACCACACTGGAGTCCGGCGCCCGCAATATGCGGATATTCATGCTTGAGCTGTACGGAATGTCGGCCAAGCCCGTTTCCCCGAACAATGCGCCGGCCAAATGGGGCGCGGCTACCCTGTCTCTGGCGGCTTGCGCGGCGCTCGCCCTTTCCGGCGGCTGGTTTTACATCTGGATCCTTTTCCCGGCTCTGTCGAGCCTGCTGGCCCTGATGTCCTTCATGACGGTCATCGTGTGGCTCAAGCTTGTGGGCCGGCCCACAGGCTACTGGTGGTTCGCGCTCCTGTTCACCACCCTTATTATCGCCGTGCCGGGCGCTGCTTATCTGAGCTACACCTATATCGTGCAGAGCATGTGGCATCTCTGCTGGATCCCGGCTGTCGCGATTGTGCTTGTCCTCATCTTCTTTATTGATTTCATGAAAAAGATGAGAGGAATCTCTCCGGAAGACGTCAGAATCGCCACAGCGGTCGAAGAAACTGCATAATAAGGAGTGTGATGCGTTATGGCTGATACGGGATTGACCCAGGTCCAGACTCTCTATCTTGAAGCACTACGGGACGGCACCAAAGATTCGAGTACGCTCATGAAAATTGTCCGCGATCGGTTGACCGAACTGAAGGGTGGCAACAATCCTGTAGGCGCTACAGGTCGGGCGCAGATGGTGCTGCAGGAACTTGAAGAGCTGGGATATATTATGAAAGTCGGCGGCAGTATTTTCGGCGGCAAGAAATATGATCTGACGGACAAGGGCAGAACAGTCATCACGCAGGCGCTATGAGCAGCGTGTCGCGGCAGGGGCTGGAAAACCTGGAAAAGCAATTGCGCGGACTGGAAAGGAATACGGCCCGGATCAGGTTTTTGCAGGAAAAGGGCTGCCCGGTCGGGACTTCACTGAAGGATGTTTCCGCGGAGCTTGCGGACATAGGCGAGCAGCTTTCGGCCCACAAAACGGCAAATTCGAAATCGGACGAGGATCTCGGGGCGATGATCGCAAAATACCGGAGACTGGTGGAGCAATGCGCGATGATTGCCGAAGGGATTGAACCCCGGGGCGCAGTTCTGGTCAGTGAAAGACTCCTGCCCGAATTCCTCGTCCGGTTGGTGGCCCGCCGCCCTGCCTTGTGGCGATGCTACGAAGCAGTCGCGACCTTTATGGGAATAGCCATGATCGCCTTCACCTGTGCCGCAATGACCTATTTTGCCGCCATCGGCGGCATTCCGTTCCTCCGGCATTATGGAAACGGATCAGTAAGCATAAAGGGCCTTGCCTTCATCTGCGGTATTGTCTTGGGGTTATGCCTGCATGAATTTTCCCACGGCATCGCGCTGACGAACAACGGCATAAGGATCAAACGGATAGGCGCCATAGCCGGCTTTATTGTCGGCGGATTTGTCGAAGCGGAGGAAGATTCCTTCAACCGCGCCGAGCCTGCAGCGCGTTTACGGTTCAACGCCTGCGGCATAGGAGGCAACGCCCTTGCGGGTTTGCTCCTGTGTCCGGCCGCCCTCGCCGTTTCAGACGTATTGCTGTTTATGACTCTGGGAAATGTATTTTTCGGCATGATCAACGCCTTCCCCATCAGCCCCCTGGACGGCGGCTGGGTCTATGAGGATATTGTTCGCATGCGGATTAACAATAAGCACATAAGGAGGGTTCTGCTGTCGGCCAGATTTTTTGTTCTGATTTTCTGGCTGGCTCTTTTTACGCGTTCGGTTCTCGCGTACCATTCATAGGATATGGAAAATATCCGAAACAGGAGGTGGCTCTTATGATCAGGAAAGTTATGGACATGAAGTCGGCCGTCAATCTCATTAAAGAAGGACAGTTGTTGGGATTCGGCGGCAACTCTTTGCACAGAACGCCTGCGGCGTTCGGATTTGAACTGGCCAATCGGGGTTTAAAAAAGCTGAAACTGTGCAACACCGCTCAGGGTATTGCATCAGACATTCTTTGCGCCATGGACGCAGTGGACACGCTGTACTTCGGATTTTTCGGATTTGAAAACCAGTACGGGCTGGCTCCGGGCATGCGCAAAGGCTGCCAGGAGGGGAAGATAAAAGTCATGGAAGGGCCGTGCACCGCCATCATCGCGGCCCTTCGCGCCAGCGCCTGTGGAGTGCCGTTTATGACCATGGCCGGCCTTTGGGGGAGCCAGTTGATCGACCAGCTCCCAGGGTTCTACCGCGTGGTGGAAAGTCCCTTTGACGGAACCAAAGTCGTTGCCGTCAAGGCGCTCAGACCCGACTACGCCGTCCTCCATGTGCATGAAGCGGACGAATTCGGCAATGCCCGGATCAACGGCAGCGACTATCAGGATGTGCTGCTCTCCCGCGCGGCGGCCAAAACCATTATCACAGCAGAAAAGATCGTTCCGACCAAGACCTTCCAAGATAACCCGAAACTCACCTCTATCCCGCATTTTTTGGTTGCAGCGGTGGTGGAAGCGCCCGAAGGGGCGAAACCCGGTTATTGTTTTGGCTTGTACGACACGGCCGATGACGCCGGGATGAAAGCGTATCAGAAAGCCGTCAAGGAAAACGCCGTGCCTGCGTATCTGGCGAACGTCACGGAAAGGAGGGCATAGAGATGGAATATGGATATCCTGAAATGATGTGCGTGGCCCTTGCCCGGGAAATCAAAAACGGAGATGTGGTCTTCCACGGGCTCGCCTCTCCGGTTCCCATGACGGCGATTAAGTTGGCCAAAGCTTTGGGCAAGGAATTTACTTACGTAAATCTCACTGGTGGCGTTGACCCCGACATCAGCAAGCCGGCGGAGATTTCCTCCACTCTGGGGCGGAACCAGTATGAAGGTACAGTGGCGCATTTCGGTCTGGACGAAATATTCGATCTGGCCGGAAGAGGGGGAGTGGACATCTCTTTCCTGTCTTTGATTCAGATTGATCAAAAGGGCAGAATCAATATGTCCTATGTCGGCGGAACTTGGGAACAGCCGAAACTGCGCCTGCCCGGCGGAGCAGGCAGTGCCTTTCTGACCCCGGTCACCAACCGCACGACTATCTGGAGAACCAAGCATGACGACAGGACTCTGGTGGAAAAGGTGCAGTTCGCGACTGCCGCCGCCGATCCGGGCAAGGATTTCACTCTCGTCACCAATCTGTGCGTTTTCCGCCTGAAGGACGGTATCTTGCGTCTAGACGCGATCTTCCCGTATTCTTCCTTTGAAGAGGTGCAGAAAAACACGGGTTGGATTATAGACGAGAAAAACGCCCCTCTCATGGACCCCCCGGCGGAAGCGGAACTTGCCGCTCTGGACAAGGTGGACCCGAACAAGATACGCTTGTCCGAGTTCTAGTCTCTTCCGTATTCATCAGCGCGGGAAGCCCTCCGGTGCGAGGGCTTCCTGTCCTTTCCCTCTCTGATTTTCAGTCGAAGGCGGTAGCGTGATGCGTGGTGGTGCGAAAAGCGATTCAGGGGCATCGGTCCGGAAAGTCGTCGTGGTGGGCGGCATGGCCGCCGGGGCAAGCGCGGCCGCCAGACTGCGCCGGCTGGACGAGAATCTGGAGATCATCGTGCTGGAGAAGGGCGAATATATCTCCTACGCCAGTTGCGGACTCCCCTATTATGTGGGCCGCGTTGTTGAGGACCGTAAAAAACTGATCATCCAAAGCCCGTCTTCCATGAGCAAACGCTTCCATCTGGAGGTGCGCACCGGGCACGAGGCGCTGGAAATCACGCCCGCCGCGAGGACCGTAAAGATCCTGGTTCGAAAGGACGGCCGCGAATACGATGAAACTTACGACCGCCTGCTGCTGTGTCTTGGGGCCAAGGCTGCGCTGCCGGATCTGCCGGGCATGGACATGGAGAATGTCTTCACGGTGAACGACATCCCCGGCGGAGACGCCGTCAGAACCTATGTAGATACCAGGGGATGCGCAAGAGCGGTGATTGTCGGCGCAGGTCCCGTCGGCCTGGAAATGGCAGAGATGCTGCGCAAAATGAATCTGGAAACGCATTTGGTGGATATGGCCGGACAGGCCATGCCGGCTTTTGATCCGGATATGGCCTCTTTTGTGCTGGAAGAGTTGCTGCGTAACCAGGTAAAACCGCATCTGGGCGCTAAAGTGGCACGTCTGGACGGCGAAGGCGGCCGAGCCCACTCAGCCCTTCTGGATAACGGCGAGGAAATCAAAACGGATTTTGTCCTCTTCGCATCGGGAGTGAAGCCGCAGAGCGGGCTGGCCGAACGGGCCGGACTGGCTGTGGGCGAAACCGGCGGCGTCCTTGTAGACGACTATCTACGCACGTCCGATCCCCATATCTATGCGGCAGGCGATGTTATCCAGACGAGCAGCATAGTTTCCGGTAACGCCGCGGCTTTTTCCGCTGCGGGGCCGGCAGGCAGGCAGGGCTGGATCGCAGCCAACAACATCTGCGGACTACAGATTCCTTACCACGGCGTACAGGGCACCGTGATTGTCAAAATTTTCAACCTGACGGCGGCCGCCACCGGACTCAACGAAAAGATCCTGCAACGCTTGGGTATTACCCACCAGTGCGTGCATGTCGCGCCGGATTCCCACGCCGGGTATTATCCCGGCGCTTCCACTGTGACCATAAAGCTGCTTTTCAGCCCGGGGGAGGGACGCGTCCTCGGCGCCCAGCTTGTGGGTGAGTCCGGGGTGGACAAGCGGGCCGATGTTCTGTCTACAGCCCTGCGTTCCAGATTGACGGTCCATGACCTGCAGGAACTGGAACTGGCCTATGCGCCACCCTATTCTTCAGCCAAGGATCCGGTCAACGTGGCGGCCTATGCCGCAGGCAACGTGTTGCGCGGTCTGACTGAGGTCGTCCGCTGGGAGCGGGCGCAGGAGTATATTGAGGAGGGAGCTTTTTTACTGGATGTGCGCACGGAAAAGGAATTTTCCAAAGGCGCGGTTCCGTGTGCCTGCAATATTCCCCTTGACGCCCTCAGGGAGCGTTGCGGGGAACTCCCGGCGGGCCGCACGATACTGGTCTACTGCCTTTCCGGACTGCGCAGTTATATGGCCGCGCGCATCCTCAGGCAGCGCGGTTTCCGGGCCTGCAATCTGAGCGGCGGATGGCATTTATACCGACGCCTTTATCCACGCCCCTAGAGCGTTTCCCTGGAAAATGCGCATCCTCAATGCGGAAGGGGCCCGGAGAAAATTATTTCTTCCGGCCGGCGGGCAGATAAAGGCGCAGCTTTGCCAGGACGTCTTCCATGTTCAGAGGTTTGCCCACATGGTCGTTCATGCCGCTGGCGAGGCAAGCTTCGATGTCTTCGCGGAACACGTTGGCGGTCATGGCGATGATGGGAATGTTGCGCGCCTGCGGCACATCCAGGGCACGGATGGCGCGGGTGGCTTCAAAACCGTCCATTTTCGGCATTTGGACGTCCATGAAAATCAGGTCGTAATCGCCCGGAGCCTCGCTGAACAAGCGCAGGGCCTCGGCGCCGTTTTCGGCGCACGTGATTTCCAGATGCACAGGTTCCAGCAGCGCGCAGACAATCTCGCGGTTGATGTCCACATCTTCGGCCAGCAGCATGCGGCGGCCGGAAAAGTCGTCCGCTGCCTCCGTGCGCCGCCCGTCGACTGCAAAGCGTTTGCCGGCGCCAAGGCATTCATTGACGCAATCAACGAGGGAGGACGGGAACAGAGGCTTGGGCAGAAAACAGTCCACTCCGGCACCCACGGCTTCTTCCTCGGCGACTCCGCGGTCCGCCGCGGTCATCAGCACGAGTACGGGCCGGCCTTCGCACCGTTTTCTGAGTTCGCGGGCGAGTTCTATTCCGCTCATTTCCGGCATTCTCCAGTCCAGAAAATACAGGTCGTAGGGACCGCGCCGCTCCGTCATTTCCAGCGCCGCCGCGCCGCTTCCCGCCGTATCGCAGACTCCTCCGGTGCGGCTTACGATTTCCGTGAAGAAACACAGAGTTTCCACATCATCGTCGACGGCCAGCATTTTCAAAGATTTCCAGTCGACGCCGACGGCGTGTCCGGCATCGCCCGCTTCCCCGCGCCGCAACCGTACGGTGAAAAGAAAAGTCGAGCCGTTGCCCGGCTCTGATTCAATCCAGATGCGCCCGCCCATCATTTCCACAATGCGCTTGGAGATGGCCAGTCCGAGTCCGGTGCCGCCGTACTTGCGCGAGGTGGCGCTTTCCGCCTGCTGAAAGGAAGAGAAGAGCCGCGCCTGCTGTTCCGCAGTTATGCCGATGCCCGTGTCCGCAACGGCGAATTTGAGGGTACAGACGTTTTCTTCCTCGTGTTCGAGGGTGGCCGACAGGCGTATAGCGCCGTTTTCGGGCGTGAATTTCACGGCGTTGGAGAGCAGGTTGGCCAGTACCTGCGCCAGACGCTGGTCGTCGCCTATGACGGTGTCGGGGATGCCTCGTCCCAACATGACATTGAAGCTCTGCTGTTTTTCTTCAACGCGGAAATTGACGACATCGACCACCTTACGGAGCAATTTTTCGAAATTGAAGGGAGCAGGCGACAATTCCAGCTTGTTGGCCTCAATCTTCGACATATCCAGAACGTCGTTGATGATGCCGAGCAGGTGCGTGGAGGCTTCTTCTATTTTTTCAAAGGCGTAATCCTTGCGCGTTGCGTCCGCCGCTCCGAGACCTATAGCCGTCATGCCGATGATGGCGTTCATGGGCGTGCGGATTTCATGGCTCATGTTGGAAAGGAATTCACTTTTAGCCCGTGTCCCGGCAAGGGCTTCCTCGCGGGCCTTGATGAGCTTATGGTCCATTTCGTTGCGCTGCAGGGCGTTGACGATGATCAGCCCGGCCGACTGCAGGATGATGACATCGTCACGCGAAAAACTCCTTTTTTTCCTGCTGTCCTCGTAGGAAATAAACCCCCACAATTCCCCGCGGATACTGATGGGCAACGCCAGGACGGAACGGATGCCGCAGCCGGCGAGGCGGTCCCGCTCTTCCGCCTGTAGTCCGTCGATGGGACCGATTAGGAATTCTCCGTCTTCGAATTTTTGCTGCCTGCCCGGCAGCGCGTCATCGTAGGCTGCTTCGCGCCGGCATTCTCGGCCGTTCTGCGGATCACCCTCCTCGTGCCATGCAAAAAGGCAGCGGTAGTGCAGCCTGTCGTCCCGAACGAAATTCTCCCACACGCGGATGCGGTCTATATCGACGCAGTGCGCCACAATTTCCATGCAGGACCACAAGTCGTCGTCAAAGCCGGTCTCGTCGGATTGGAGCAGAACCTCGGCTATGCGGTTGACCGCGCTCGTCAGAACGGCGTGACGGTCGTTCGCCGTTGCCTCGTCGTTGCGGGCCAGGGCGTTAGCCAGCAAGAGGCAGGCGGAAAGCAGGATACTCACTTCATCGGGCGGAAATTCCCGTTCTCTGCGGAGGTCGTCAAAAGAAACAAAGCCCCAGAAATTATTCTGCAGAAAAACAGGGATAACCAGGACGGACTTAATGCCGTAAGGCGCGAGTCGTTCCTGCTCCACATCGGAAAGCAGGCGCACGGGACCGTTGACGTTCCGCTTGGCGGCAAAAAGCATTTCCCAATGCGGTATGCTCTCCAGGTAAGTGAAGCGCACGGTGCTTTCCACACATTGCCGCCAGTCGGCTATTCCTTCCTCCCAGGCGAAAACGCGCCGGTAATAGAGTTTGTCGTTGTCGACCTGGTTTTTCCAGATGATTACGCGTTGCACACCGACGCCGGCGGCCATCATGCCCATGCTTTTCCACAAGGCGTCGCCGAATCCGGTCCTGTCCGCGCCGAGCAGTATGAGCGCGGCGTTGTTTACGACATTGAGCAGTTCTCCTTGCCTGACGAGTTGGGCAATGGGAACTTCCTCGGAAAAAATATAACGTCCGGTCGGCTGGTTCATCGGCAATTCCTTGCTCCGGGCAGCGACATCACAGGCAATACAACATTACACTGTACTCGGCCGTGATCAACTGCACAGAATATCGGAACGCCGCCGTTCAGCGCGGCGCGGTTCCGGCCGCCGCGCGCGCGAAGCTCTGGACGCCGTCGACAATGCCTTCGCATTGCCGCGCAAGGTATGCCTCCGACTTCAGGTTCACAGCGTCATCTTTGTTGGTGATGTAGCCGAACTCCACGAGGACGGCAGGCATGCGCGCCCCGACCAGCACATAGAACGGGGCGGCGCGCACCCCGTTGTCGAAGCACGGCAACCCGTTCCTGCGCAGGCTGTTCAGGATGCCCCTGTGAACTGTTTCGGCAAGGCGGCGCGATTCCCTGACTTTGGCATCAAGCATGAGGTCTGTTAGGATAAACTGCAGATCGCTGAGTTTGCTCACCGGCACTCCGTTTTCGCGCGCGGCCACTGTGGCCGCGTCGCCCGTCTTGGCTTCGCTCAGATAATAGGTTTCAAACCCGCGCACGGACGGCTTGGGGTTGGCGTTGACGTGCAGGGAGATGAAAAGGTCGGCCTTTTTCGCGTTGGCGGCATTGGGCCGCTGCTGAAGAGTAAGATACCCGTTTCCGGTGCGTGTGTAAAGAACGGTGAAACCGCGCTTGCGCAGAAGCGCGCCCAGCCGTTTGGCCGCGTTCAGGGTAAACTGTTTTTCCACGATGCCCGCCGCCTCGGCGCCGGGGTCTTTGCCCCCGTGTCCGGGGTCAAGCATGATGACCTTGACTTGCAGACCAAGCTGGGCAAGCAGTTCGTCCGGCTTGCCGTTGTCCTTGACGCCGCTTTTGCCGGCCGAAACCGCTTCCTTCTTCGGTGCGGGCGCGCTGCTTTTTTTCGCTGCCCGCGCGGTCCCGGGCTTTTTCGCCGCCGGGGCGTCCTTTTTTTTTGCTGCCGGCGCGGATTGGGCCGCAACGGCTCTGCAACGGTCCGCCTCCGTAATACACAGGGCCGCCGGCAGCAGGCAGCAAACAAGCAGTCTCAGCAGCGAGGAAAAGGGCATGGCCGCGCGCGGCGGACTAGAAAGTCTGGCCCATGGAAAACTCGAAACGCCCACTGCTTTTGTGCCCGCTGCGGTCTTCGTCGAAGGGAATGCCGTAGGAAAAACGCAGGTCGCCCATGGGCGAACGCCAACGCATTTCAAGACCGGCGGATTTCAGAATTTCCTTGTCCCATTTGTAGGAACGGTCCGCATCCACGTTGAAGCCCATATCGTAGAAGGGCACCAGATACAGCCCCGCTTCGTTGCTCAGGGTATAGATATATTCCAGGTTCATGAAGGCCATGCGCGTGCCGCCGATACGGTCGTCGGTCTTCGGATCGCGGGGCACGATGTCTTCGCTGTCGTAGCCGCGCACCGTATTCATGCCGCCCATCCAGAAGCGTTCGAAGACAGGCACCTCATCCTTGCCGTTCTCCAGGATGGCCATGCCTTTGATGCGCCCGTGCAGCACATGGTCCTTCCAAAGCTCGTAATAGGTCTGGTGTTCGGCGGACAAGGTGATGAAGGAATCGTCGCCGCCGAGCAGACCGCCGCCGTATTCCACGCCCAGGATGTCGATGTTGCCCGAGGTGGGGTTTTCCCGGTTCGTGGAGTCGCGCACGAGGCGGAGCAGCCCCACGCTGGTGTAACGGACGCCGTCGGCATAGTCGCGGATCAGCCTGGCCGCGTTGTCGTTGGTGTCGTATATTTCATACTGGTCCAGACGGTAGCCCCAGCCTATGGAAGTGTATTCGCCCAGAGGATAGGCGAAGCGCAGCACCCCGCCCGTCGTCCTTTTGGTGAAGTCTATGTAGTCGTCGCGCCAATGGTAGACATCCATGCCCACGCTGAGGTCCGTGTCGTTCCAGCGCGGGTTGCCCATGCTCAGGGTGTAGGCGTTGCGTCGCGCGGAAAAGGCCGCCTGGAGCGAGATATTGTAGCCTTTGCCCCAGAGGTTGCGCTCCATGATGGTGGCGGCGACGCCGACCTTGGAAAAGGTCGAATACCCGACGCCCGCCATCAGCGCCCCGGTGGGTTTTTCCTTGACTTTGACCTTGAGATCCACCTCGTCCTCCTGTCCGGTGGGCGAGAGTTCGACTTCAGCCACTTCGAAGTAGCCGAGTTTGTTCAGGCGCTCCGTGCTGCGGCGAAGTTTGTCGCCTTGGAATTGTTCGCCGTCCGTGAGCCGCATTTCGCGCAGGATGACGTTGTCGCGGGTTTTGATGTTGCCCTCCGCGGTCACGCGGCGCACATAGTACTTGTTTTTCTTGGAAATGGTGAACACAACGTCCGCGACCTCGGCGCCTCCGTCGCGTTTGCGCGGCGAGGCGTCGATATCGGCATAGGCATAGCCGAAGTCGGAGTAGAATTCCGTCAGCTTTTTCACATCGTTTTGCATCTGCGTCAGGTTGAACCAGCCGCCGGCGGAGGCCGCCTCGTCCAGGCCGATTTCCTGTTTCAGGCGTTCTTCGGTATCAATGAGGTCCCCCGTGAGGAGGATGTCGCCCAAAGCGTACTGAGGACCCTCATGGATGGGGAAGGTGATGACGATGCCGTCGTCGGTATAGTCGATTTTGGGCGCGGCCACGGTCACGTCCAGAAATCCGCGGTCCAGGTAATAGGCGGTGACGGCCGTGGAATCGCGCTCGATGAGTTCTTCCTTGAGAACGCCGGTCCCCGTTATCCAGGAAATGATGCTGCGCGCGGACAGCAGAAGCTGGTCGCGCACGTCGTCCTCGTCGAGGCGATTGCAGCCGTCCAGGCGGACTTCGCTGATGTACAGCTTTTTCCCCTCATTGATGCTCAGGTTCAAGGCCGCGGAGTTGGTGCCGGAGCGCACGTCGACGTGCTGCTCCACCGTCGCGAGATAATAGCCGTCCTTGCGGTAGGCTTCGAGAATTTTTTGAATATCGTCGGCCAGCAGTTTTTCGTTGAGTATGGAGCCGGCTTTGCTGCCCATGACGGCCAGAAGATCGTCGTCGTCAAGTTCGGAATTGCCGGTGAAGCTGATGCTTTCCAGTTTGGGCTTTTCTTTGACGGTATAGACGAGCCAGAGTCCTTCCGGGCGAGGTTCGAGGGAGACCTGCACGTCGCTGAAATAACCGAGGTCCCAGATTTGTTTGACTTCCCGGTCTATGGCCGCCGCATCCGGCCTGTCGCCTTTGCGGGTGCTGATGCGCATGAGCACGACATCCGGGTCGAGGACCAGGGTGCCGCGGACTTCGATGCCCGCAACGACCGTGCCGCCGGTATCCGGCGTGCCGGGGCGGGGCAGTTCGGCGAGGACGGCATCGGCCAGTTGGTCCGCAGCGGCGGGCAGACTTGCCGGGCCGCCGTCGAGTTCCACGAACACGGGCACGGGAGTACGGCCGGCCCCGGCCGGGGTCAGCCGGGCGTCGAGGCTCAGGGTGGAGCCGGAAAAGTTCACTGCGCCGTAAACGGCGTAGGCGGCGCCCGCCGCGTTCGCCAGGGAACGCACGGCGGCGGGGTCCAAGGCCTCGGCTCGGCGTGTCCGGAGCAGGGCCAGCATGCGCTCATGCGGCACAACGGACGCTCCGGAGGCCGCCAGCCGGGCATTCATACGCTTGGCGAACTCGGCGTCCGCCGCCTGCCTGCCGTCTTCATTCCGCACGTTGAACGGCAGCACCAGAACGCGCGCCGCGCCGGACCCCGCGGACGCCCTCGCCCCTCCGCGCGTTGCCGCCTGCGCCCCGGTCGCGATGCCGGTCAGGATGAGCAGGCAGGACAGGAAAAGCGCCGGGACGAGGCCCGGAGCCTGTCGTGAAAGTCCACGGGCCGGTCTTTGGGGAGCGCGACCCCCCGGCTTTATTCCCAGTTCAGCGCGATTGCTCATACAGTTCTCCGGACTTGAGTTCGAAGCGTCTGGCCATGCGTCCCGCCAATTCGGGATTGTGCGTCGCCACAACCACAGCCGTGCCCTGTTCCGCGTTCAGCCGCGCCAACAGTTCAGCGACCAGCATGCCGTTTTTTTCATCAAGGTTGCCCGTGGGTTCGTCGGCCAGCAGCACGACCGGGTCCTGCATCAAAGCTCTGGCGATGGCCGCCCTCTGGCGTTCGCCGCCGGAAAGCAGCCCGACAGCAAAGCGCGCCCTGCCGGCAAGCCCCACGCGTTCCAGCATGTCCGCCGCCCTGTCAAGCGCGGCCTGCATGGAGCAGCCGCCGATCACCGCCTGCATGGCCACATTTTCCAGCGTAGTAAATTCGGGCAGCAGGTGGTGAAACTGAAAGATGAACCCTATGCTCTCATTGCGCAGGCGGGCTTTTGCCCCCGCATCCAAGGTCCGCATATTGGTTCCGCGGAAGGACAGTTCCCCGGCGCCCGGCTCGGCAAGGGTGCCGAGAATATGCAGCAACGTCGACTTGCCGGATCCCGAAGCGCCGACAACGGCCGCGCTGTCGCCTTCTTGTATATCAAGGTTGAGACCTTGTAAAACACAAACCTTTTCGCCGGGACCGTCAAATTCCTTGACCACGTTGCGCAGGGAATACAAAGACGGCCGTTGCCCGGAGCGCTCCCCGGAATTCTGCGGAGGGGACGCGTCTCCGCCGGTGTTCACGGATCCGGGCGTCATTCGTGCCTCAGCGCCTCGACAGGTTCGATGCCCGCCGCCCGGCCCGCCGGGTACAGCGTTGCGAGAAAGCAGAGCAGCACGGCGCCCCCCCCCGTCAGCAATACCTCCTGCCAATGCAGCAGAACGGGCAGATAGTCAAGTGAATAGACGCCCCTGGGCAGTTCGATGAATTTGTAGCGTTTCAGCAGCATGCAGCAGCCCAGGCCCAGGGCCGACCCCGTTGCCGCGCCCATGAGGCCGATCAGCAGCCCCTGGAGCATGAAGATGCGGCGCACCTTGCCCGCGTCGGCGCCCATGGACATCAGCACGGCGATGTCCCGGGTTTTTTCCATGACCAGCATGACGAGGGCGGTCACGACGGAAAAGGATCCGACCAGCACGACCAGGGTCAGGATGACGGCCATGGCGGCTTTTTCCAGTGTCAGGGCGGCGAAGAGGTTGGCGTTCATTTCCTGCCAGGTGCGGGCATAGAGGTCCGGCCTGCCGGTGCGGGCCAGGGCGTTGCGCAGGATGTCGCCGGCTGCGTAGACATCGCTCACGGCCGTTTCGATGCCGGAAACGCCGCGGCCGGGCCGGCCCAGGGCTTCTCTGGCGTTGGGCAGGTTCACGAAGGCCAGGGCGCCGTCGTAATCGGCGAGGCCGATGCGGAACAGTCCGACCACGCGGAAGGGCGTGATGCGCGGGGTGAATCCCGCGGCGCTTTGCCGGCCAGAAGGGGCCATGACGTTGACCCTGCCGCCCATGCCCACGGCCAGTTTGTCGGCAAGGACCTCGCCGATGATGATGCCCGGCAGTCCTTCGGGGTCGTCCAGATCTTCGACTTTGCCGCGGGTCATGTTTTTCAGGCCGCCGAGCACGGCAGCGGCGTTTTTCGGGTCCACGCCGCGCAGGTAGACCCCGGAGCCGCCGGCACGGCCCGAGAGCAGCGCCCCGGAATGGATGAAGGGCGTTAGGCCGACAATGCCCGGCGCGGAACGCAGAGTTTCCTCAAGCGCCGCGTCTTCTTCAAAGACGGGTTCGGAGCTGTAAACAACGGCGTGGGCGGCCATGCCGATAATTTTGTCGCGCAGGTCCGTTGTGAAACCGTTCATGACACCCATGACGACAATGAGCGAGGCGACGCCCAAGGCCACCCCGGCTACGGACAGCCAGGAAATGACGGAGATGAAGGCTTGCCCGCGACGGGCGAAAAGATAGCGCCGCGCAACGAAAAGTTCAAAGCGCATCCTGTAAAAAACCTCGTGACGGGGATTGTCTTTGCGCGTTCCCGCAACCGCATGCGGCGGACGTTAGCCTATTTTTTAGAAAAACTCCAGAGTTTATGCGGAAAAATTCCGGCCTTCATGCTTCGTTTATCCAATGCGCCGTGAGACCCCGCTTTGTTGATGAGGAACCGACGTTTGCCGGCACATTACGGCGATGTTATTCCGGCGGGCGGATATGTCGGCCGCTGTGGTAGGAGCCTAAGATGCGCACCTGCAGGCAGGTGCGGCGCAGGGTTTCGAGCAGCCCGGCATAGAGCGGGGCGTTTATGTCGCAGTCAAGGTCGGCAAAGAAAATATATTTCCAGGATTCTCCGCGCATGGGGCGTGATTCGAGTTTGCTCAGGTTGATGCCTGCCTTAAAAAAGCTTTGCAGCACAGCAGCCAGGCTTCCCGGTTTGTCGGGTATGATGAAGAGTACGGAGGACTTCAGCGGCGCGGACGAGGTTCTTCTTTCCCCGGCGGGCGCGGAGCCGATCACGAAGAAGCGGGTCAGGTTGTCGGGGAGATCTTCTATGCCCGAGGCCAGTGTGTTGAGGTTCAGTCGTTCGCCCATGCCGGGGCGGCAGACGGCGGCGCCGCCGTTTTCGCCGGCCGCGCGTTCGGCCGCGAATACGCTGCTTTCCATGGAAATCTGTTCGGCGTGGGGCAGGTTCTCCTTCAGCCAGCCGGAGCATTGCCCCAAAGGCTGGGGGTGGGAATAAACCCTGCGTACGGCCGTCAGCGAGTTTTCCCTGCTGATCAGGCAGAGACGGATGCGGCTGAACCATTCCGCCTGCACATGCACGCTGTGGGTGACGAAGAGGTCGAAACTCTGCGCGACGGTGCCGTAGACGGAATTTTCCACAGGGACGATGCCGAGGTCGCAGTCGCGCTTTTCCACGGCGGCGAAAACGGCGTCCATGCGCTGCATGGGCGCGCCGGTGAACCCCCGCCCGAAATATTCCAGGCAGGCCATGTGGGAAAAGGTGCCTTCAGGACCGAGAAAGGCCACGCGTAGAGAGCGCTGCAGCGCCCGCGACGAGGAAAGTATCTCCCGGTACACGGCCCTGAGGTGATCGTTGGGCAAGGGCCCCTTGTTGGCGGCGGCCAGCCTTTCCAGAACCGCCTCTTCCCGTCCGGGGCGAAAGATGGGAGAGTCGTTCTGCGCCTTGATTTTACCAGCGGCAACACTCAGGGCGGCGCGTCTGTTCAGGAGCGCGAGCAGTTGCGCATCGGTTGTGTTGATATCCGCGCGGACGCGCTCCAGACGGTCTTCAGCGGAGCGGGGATCGTCCTCTTCAGTCTTTACGCGCGATGCGCTTTCCTCGGCAACGCCGTTGTTGTTTTCTTCATTCTTCACGGATATCTTCCTTGATGCGCATACCGAAATGGCGTCCGGCATCGTCGAGCCGGCAGAGCACGGTATCGCCGGGCGAGAGGTCGACAACGCTGACCGTTTGTCCGCCGGGGCGGACCAGGCGTATGGTTTCGGCATTCTGCAGAAATATGCCGCCTGCCCTGTCGCCGACCCCGGCTCCCACATAGAGCATGGGACGCCGCTCCACCTTGACGCGGCCGACCACGGCGCGGCCGGTATTGCCGGCATGGTCCACAGTCAGCACTTCAGACCCGGCGCGCAGTTCCTGAAGATACGCGGTCGCATCGCCCGGCGCCAGAGCATAGGCGTGTACCGCCCCGGCGTTAATGCGGAAGGGCCGCGAGGCGACGTATTCGTTGGATTCGGTTTCCGCGTTCACCAGAAAGGTAAAGGCGGCGGAATTGCCGGTGAGCATGCCCTGTCCGCGGCTGAACACGGAAAGGGTATCCACGCAGACTCTGTGTCCCATGCCCGCATTGCGTATCTCGGTGACGACGGCTTCCTCAAGCGGCAGCACGCCGTCTGTCTGCCGGATCGCGGCGATGATTTCCCGGAGCATGTCCAGCCCCGTACCGGGTACGACGAGGGTATCCGCGCCTTTTTCCAGAATGCCCGCAGCGACGGCCGCGTCTTCGGGGCTGAGGACTTCGACGGCCAGAAGGCCTTTTTTGCCGGCAGCCTGCCCGTGCGCCAGCAGGTTTTCCACGGGGATGATCAGGCGATTGTTGCGCAGCAGCACGGTTTGTCCCCGGTCGAGGCAGGCGGCGGCTTTTTCTTCATCCTCTTTGGAGAGCAGTTCGGCCTCTTCGACTGAGCCGGCGTCCAGCACGATGCAGCGGGCAAGGGAAGATGCCGCCGCAAGGTGTTCCGCAGGGACGATCAAACCGTCGACCCCGGCTTCCAGGGCGCGCGTGACGTCTTTTTTGACGAAGGGCACGGCCTTGAAGAGTATCGGTTTCATGTGCGGTCTTTCGTCTGCGCGTCGATAAGCGCGCATGCCCGCTCGACGCTCATGTTTTCATGCACGATGCCGTTTAGGGCGTACATCAGCCTGCGCGGCTCGGGGTGCTGAAAGATGTTGCGTCCGACGGACAAGCCTTTTGCTCCGGCTTTGACGGCGTCGTGGACGGTTTGGAGAAATTCCCTGGTGGTGTCGGTTTTGGGTCCGCCGGCAATGAGTACGGGGATGCAGCAGGATTCGACGACGAAGCTGAAGCTGTCTATGTCTCCGGTGTACGGCACCTTGACCGCGTCGGCGCCGAGTTCGGCTCCCACGCGGGCGCAATGGGCCACGACTTCCGGGGCGAGGCTGTTGGGAATTTTCGGACCGCGCCCGTAGACCATGGCCAGGAGCGGCATGCCCCAGCGTTCCGATTCGCGGGAGATGCGTCCGAAATCGGCCAGCATTTCCGCCTCGTAGGTGTCGCCGAGATTCACGTGGATGGAGATGCCGTCGGCGCCCAGGCAGATGGCGTCTTCAACGGAAGCGGTCAGGGTTTTGCGGTTGGGGTACGGAGAGAGGTCGGTGCTGGAGGAGAGGTGCAGGATGAGGCCGAGGTCGCGTCCGCTTCTGCGGTGTCCGCAACGCACGAGGGCCTTGTGGCCGAGTACGGCGTTAGCCCCGCCTTCCGCGACGTCGGTGACGGCCTTGGTCATATGTTCCAAGCCGTCCAGAGGACCCACGGAAACGCCGTGATCCATGGGGACGATGATGCTTTTGCCGGTGTCGCGGTTGAAGAGCCTTTCCATCCTGATTGATTTGCCGATTTGCATGAATTGCATCTGCATGGCTGTTTTCCTTGTCGGTATGGGGAAAGGGATGTCCCCGGCTCCGGTTCCCGTCGCCCGTCCCTTGCGCCGCCGCCGGCGGAAAAGAAAAGGCCGCCGGCATTTCGCCCGCGGCCCTTGGGTGACGTTGTTCCAAACCTGTCAGACACGTCCCTCGTCGCCGCGGGTTCCGCTATAGAAAAAATAAAACCAGAACACGGAGTCCGGTTGAATTTCAGCATTTGCGGGGCGTACGGCGGAGGCAGAAGTCTTCAAGGCGTATTTCCTTAATTTATTGGTTTTGATAAATGACGGCGTGAGACGTGTCAAGCGTTTTTAGACAGCATTTTTTCGACAATTCGGAGCTTCGCGCAAGACAACGCACAACAGCCGAGGAGTTACAGCACATGTTCAGCACAAACGGGAAGAAAACAGAATTACTGGCCAGACCGGGGCAATCGCTGCGTGACCATTTGCTCGCTGTGGGCGAGCGCACGGCGACATTCGCCGGCCGTTTCGGAGCGGCCGATTGGGGCCGTGCCCTCGGCTTGCTGCACGACATCGGCAAGGCGGGCGAAAAGTTTCAGCGCCGTGTGCGGGGGGAAAATCTGCGGGTGGATCACTCCACCGCCGGCGCCCGTCAAGCGTTGTCCGACACCTGCCGGACAGCGCCCAATCAGCGCGGAGTGGGGAAGCTCATCGCCTATTGCCTTGCAGGTCATCATGCCGGACTGCCGGACGGCCGTTCAAACGAGGCAAGCTCGCTGCGGCGCAGACTTGATCCCGCACACCGCAAAATAGAGGATTATTCCGCCTGGCGGGACTGCCTAGGGGCGGATATGAGCGAATATCCCGATTTCACTTCCTGTCCCTTCGATACAAACCGGCGCTTTCTCGGTTTTCGTATTGCCTTCTTTGTACGTATGCTTTTTTCCTGCCTTGTTGATGCAGACCGTCTGGACGCGGAAGCGGCCGGAACCCCGCGGGATCGGGTGCGTTCAGCTCGCCGGACATATCCCGACATAAGGGATCTGCGCGCCCGGCTGGACATTTTTCTGCAAAAAAAATCTGCGGCCGTGCAACTCGGCAACGTCAATCGGCTCAGGATGGAAGTGCTGAATTATTGCCGTGCAGCCGCAAAGCGCGAGCCGGGGCTGTTTTCTCTGACTGTGCCCACAGGAGGCGGCAAAACACTCTCTTCACTGGCCTTTGCTCTGGCGCACGCGGAATGCCGTAATCTGGACAGGGTAGTTTACGTCATACCGTATACAAGCATTATTGAACAAAACGCCGACGTATTTCGCGAAGCGCTGAACGACGGCGACAGACAATTCGTTATTGAGCACCACAGCAATCTTGTGCTTCCGAAAGAGACCGACGATGACAGCCCGCATCCCGCCACGGAAAACTGGGACGCGCCGGTTATCGTCACCACAGCGGTACAGTTTTTTGAGAGCCTTTTCAGCGCTCGGACCGGGCGTTGCCGCAAGCTGCATAACTTGGCTAAAAGCGTTATCGTCTTGGATGAAGCGCAAATGCTGCCTCTGCCGTTTCTGCGGCCGTGTATTGAAGCAATACGTGAATTGTCGGCAAGTTACGGGGCAAGTATCATTCTCTGTACGGCAACTCAGCCGGCATTGAACGCGCCTTACGACACGTCGGACAGCAGCGGCGAAGGACTGGTAAACGGCCTTACGGGTGTCCGGGAAATCATTCCGGACCCGAAAGCTCTGCATGCATCGTTAAAGCGCGTGAAGATACATCACATCGGCGAGTTGTCCGATGTTGCACTTGTCGAACGTCTGGCTGCGGAACCGTGTGTGCTTTGCATTGTGCCCACGCGGCGCATGGCCCGAAAAATTTTTGACGGACTGCGCGACCATACAGCGTTATCTCCAAATATGCCGCATGATCAAGACAAACTCTTTCATCTAAGCGCGCTGATGTGCCCGGAGCATCGGACAGAGACACTTACGGGTATTCATACTGCACTTAATGCGTATAAAAACGGGGGCAGCCCCTGCCGAGTGGTAAGCACCACACTTGTCGAAGCCGGTGTTGACCTGGATTTCCCTGTGGTTTATCGTGCCGAGGCAGGTATAGATTCAGTTGCTCAAGCCGCAGGCAGATGCAACCGCGAAGGCAGGATGAAATTGGGGCAGGTCTATGTTTTTCGGCCTGAATCCGGATTGCCTGCCGGCCTCATGCGTCGATCCGCTCAAGCCGCGCGTTCGGTTGCCGAACGCCACCAGACTGATTTGCTGCATCCGGACGCCGTGCGGGATTATTTTTTGGAGCTTTACTGGCAAAGCGGCGAAGATAATCTTGACGCCGAAAGCATTATGAAGATTATCGGAGAAACAGCGCAAGACGCAGATTTTCCGTTCCGGGAAATCGAAAAAAAATTTCATCTTATTGACGCGCAGACCCGAGGTCTCATCATCCCGTACGATGAGACAGCCAAAGAATTGCGGAATAGTCTCGACTCGCTGACCTTCGGCGACAACGCCCGCAACATATTGCGCCGCCTGCAGCGGTACAGCGTCTCTCTCTACGCGCGGGATTTTGCAATATTGGAGAGGGCCGGAGCCGTCAGTCCCGCCGGGCCGGGCGGGCATGTCGCCGTACTATGTAATAAAAGCCTCTATGACACTACATTCGGACTTGACCTGTACAAAGCCGATCCTGCCGTCCTTGCGCCGGAAGATCTTATATGGTAGGGGATTACGCAAATACTTTTACGGTCTATACACAAGCGCCGGACAATATTCGGCGCGCCGCCGAAGGCGGCGAGAACGAGGCGAATCATCGCTTTCGAGCGATTCTGAGCGAAAAGCCTTTTCTGCTTTTAGCTTACCGGTAACAGGAGAAAAGCGGGAGCGCATATGTCTTACGGAGTACGACTCAGAATCCGGGGTGACTACGCTTGCTTTACCCGTCCAGAAATGAAAGCGGAACGAGTGAGTTATGACGTAATAACACCATCGGCGGCAAGGGGCATTTTAGAGGCAGTCTATTGGAAGCCGGCAATTTGTTGGGTGATAGAGCGCATCCGAGTACTCAACCCCATTCGCTTCGATACGATCCGGCGCAATGAGCTGGAAAGTAAAACTGCGTTACGGACGGTCATCCAGGCAGCGAAAGGCGCTTCAAAAACTCTTGAAGTTCTTGTTGAGGATATACGTCAGCAACGGGCTTCCCTTGTGCTGCGCGATGTAGTATACATTATTGAAGCCTCCTTTACAATGACACAAAAGGCCGGAAGCAGCGACAATCCCGGTAAAGTCCTGGATACATTCCGGCGAAGGGTAGCGGCAGGGCGGTGTTTTCACAGACCGTACCTAGGTTGCAGGGAGTTTCCTGCCATGTTCGACGCGCCGCCCGAAGAGATGCCTGCTCCAGACGCTTCACTGTTGGGAGTGCGCGATTTGGGATATATGCTGCATGATATTGATTTCGAGGACGGTATGACGCCGTATTTTTTCCGCCCGACCATGCGTGACGGAGTTATAGACATACCGCGCCCCGGCCGGCTTGATGGTCCTGCGGACAGATAAGGAGACGGCGTTATGATTTTACAATCCCTGAATGCCTATTATGAGCGTCTGGCGGCTGATAGTGAATCCGGAATAGCTCTACGCGGATTCAGCAGGCAACCGGTACCTTTTGCTCTCGAAATCAGCGATGACGGCGCTGTCTTACAAGTTTTGGATCTGAGGGACGATTCAAAAAAGAGAAATCCAGCGCAACTGATCCTCCCGGAACCGTTGAAAACTTCCGGTGCGGGTTTTTCAGCTAACTTTATGTGGGACAACACCGGCTATGTTCTCGGTATAGACACAAAGGGTAAGCCTGAGCGATCAGCCAAGTCTTTTGCGGCATTCCGAGAGCGGCTGGAAGAGGTCGGCAAAGATCTGAAAGATACAGATACAGGATTTGCGGCTGTTTGCAACTTTATGGTTCATTGGCAACCGGAAACAGCCGGGAGATGGCCGGAGTGGAAGGACATGGCCGGGCGCAACCTTGTCTTCCGTCTTGCTGGAGAACGGTGCTATGTTCATGACCGACCTGCAGTGCGCCGCGCTTGGCTCACGTATTACGAAAGTGTAACATCATCAATCCATGGTCAATGTCTTGTCACAGGCAAGACGGGTTCCATAAATCCGACGCACCCGAAAATACAGGGAGTCAAAGATGCGCAAAGTACCGGAGCATCTTTGGTTTCTTTCAATGCTGATGCATTTACTTCTTACGGGAAAGATCAAAGTTATAATGCTCCGATCTGCGAAGAAGCCGCCTTCAACTACACAACGGCGCTGAATGATCTGTTGCGGCGCGGCAGCCGTCAAAGGGTACAGATCGGCGACGCCACAACCGTTTTTTGGACGAAACGGAAAACTCTGTCTGAAAGTTTGTTTCCGTTCGCATTCAGCCAGAACGAAGATCAGGGAGATCTATCCGCGCTGCGGCGTTTTCTTGAGGCTGTCCGCGACGGCAAGATGCCCGAAGAGTTCCAAAATGAAGCCGATGACCGCACATATGTGTTGGGGCTGTCCCCCAATGCCGGACGCATCAGTGTGCGGTTTTGGCATGTGGACACGGTGGCCGGCATGTGGAAGAAAATCGGCAGCCACTTCGCGGATCTCCAAATTGAGCGGCAGTATGAAAACGATCCCGTTTTTCCTCCGCAATGGCTTTTACTTAAAGCGGCCGCACTGCGGGAGGATCTGGCCAACCTGTCGCCGTTGCTTTCCGGAGCGTTCATGCGTGCGATCCTTTCCGGAGCGGCCTATCCGGCAGCCTTGCTTGCCGCCGTGTTGGAACGTATCCGCGCGGAGCAAAACATTACCTATGCGCGGGCGGCTTTGTTGAAAGCCTGCCTTGTCAGAAATTTCCGCCGGCGCAGACAAAAACAGGAGGTATCCGTGAGTCTGGACGAACACACAACCAACGTGCCTTACCGCTTGGGACGCCTTTTTGCAGTTCTGGAAAAACTCCAGCAAGAGGCTGTTCCCGGCGCAAACAGCACTATCAAAGATCGCTATTTCGGCTCGGCTTCAGCTACGCCGCGGGCGGTATTCCCTGTGCTTTTGCGTCTTGCGCAGCATCACGCGGCCAAAATCAGATACGGATATGTCTATGACAAACGTATCTCCGATATTTTAGAGAGCATCGACATCGCGAATGGAGCATTCCCTGCATATCTATCTTTGGAAGATCAGGGACTGTTTGCCTTGGGGTATTATCATCAGCGCAACAAACTTTGGACGTCCCAAAAGACCGAGCCCGGTATAACTATCGACAGAGGCGACAATGCCGCTGAGGAGGAATAATTATGAGCGCCATACAGAATCGTTATGAATTCGTTTTGCTTTTCGATGTGGAAAACGGCAACCCCAACGGCGATCCCGATGCCGGAAACATGCCGCGCATTGACCCGGAGACGAACCACGGTCTTGTTACCGATGTGTGCCTGAAACGTAAAGTGCGCAATTTTGTGGAAACAGCAAAGGGCAATAAGACTCCGTTTTGTATCTATATTCGTGAAAAAGCCGTGCTCTCGACATTACGCGCACCGGCGTATAAAGCTGTGGAAGATAAAAGCGCAACAGATACGGATAAAGTACGTCTTGGCCGTAATTTTATGTGCGCGAATTTTTTCGATGTGCGTACCTTTGGAGCTGTAATGTCGACTAAATTAAATAACTGCGGTCAGGTACGCGGTCCGGTGCAAATAGCCTTTGCTCGTTCCATTGAGCCTGTGACGCCGCTTGATATATCCATCACACGTATGGCGGTGGAAACAGCTAAAGAAGCCGATGCGCAGAGCGGGGACAACCGCACGATGGGACGTAAGCACATTATACCGTACGGACTGTACCGTACCGAAGGTTTCATTTCGGCCCCGTTTGCAGAACAAACGGGTTTTTCAGATGAGGACCTTGCGCTTTTTTGGCAGGCACTGTCGGTGATGTTCGACCATGACCATTCCGCCGCGCGCGGTAAAATGAGCACACGGAAACTCATTGTTTTCAAGCATGCAGACAGACTCGGCAATGCTCCGGCGCAAATGCTGTTTAATTTGGTAAAAGTGCGCAGACGCACGGATGCTTCGCTTCCCGCGCGCAGTTATGAAGACTATGATGTCGGCATTGATACCGCACATGTACCTGAAAAAGTAATACTTGAAGTGAAAATGTAAGGAACAGCCTGTGATGTATTCATGATGTATGCTGATGATGATTTCATTCAGCTCTCTGCGGTACAGCACTACGCCTTCTGCCCGCGCCAATGTGCTCTGATTCATCGGGAAATGGTTTGGTCGGAGAACCAGGCAACGGCAGAAGGGCGAATTTTGCATGAAAAAGCAGACAGCGGAGGAGTAGAAAAGCGCGGCGACCTGAAACAGGCGACCGGTGTGCTGTTGCGTTCACAAGTCCTCGGCGTAAGCGGAAAAGCAGATATGGTGGAATTCCATCGCGAAGGCAAGACATGGAAGCCGTACCCCGTGGAATATAAGCGAGGCAACGGCTCTTCGGTGCGGGAAGACAGCATCCAACTTTGTTTACAGGCGATATGTCTGGAAGAGATGTTGAATATTCATATTCCTGAAGGATCATTATTTTACGGAAAAATCCGCAGGCGAAAGCAGATTGTTTTCTCTGAAGACCTCCGTTTGCAGACTAAAAATGTGGTTCTAGCTGTTCATGAGCTTTTGGGAAAAGATAGTTTACCGATGCCGCTTAATGACGGACGATGTCCGCAATGTTCTTTATATGAGCAATGTCGTCCTGAAGAGGTTGCGGTACCGGCACGTGCTGTGCGCTATTTGGAAGCATTGCGGAGAATGGAGTGAAACATTTTTTGAACACTCTTTACGTCATGACCCAAGAGACCTATCTGTCTAAAGATGGAGAATGTATCTGCGTTCATTTTAAGGAGCAAGAAAAGAAAAAAATTCCTATTCATAATATAGGGGGATTAGTATTATTCGGGCAGATCTCGTGCAGTCCTTTTTTACTTGGACACTGTGCGAAGCATGGCGTAGCGGTATCTTGGCTTACGGAAAACGGACGTTTTCTCGCCGCTATGCACGGGCCTGTTTCCGGTAACGTGTTGTTGAGGAGGGAGCAGTATCGTAAGGCCGATGATCCTGCTTTCGCAGCGGCACTTGCCAGAGCCTTGACTATTGGAAAAATATACAATTGTCGCACTATGTTGCGTCGGACAGCGCGAGAACGGCCGGATGCGCGACTTGATGATGTTTGCGACAAGTTTGGTTTCTGTCTGGAGCAGCTCCACAAGGATATTCCTTTGGATGTTGTGCGCGGTGTTGAGGGCAATGCGGCATCACTTTATTTCTGTGTATTTGATGCACTGATTACTTCTTCCGATCGTACTTTTGTTTTTAAGGGGCGTTCGCGGCGTCCTCCTATGGATGCGGTGAATTGTCTGCTGTCTTTTCTGTACACGCTTCTTGCCCATGATGTGCGGGGAGCGTTGGAGGGAGTCGGCCTTGATCCTGCTGTGGGATATCTGCACAGAGATCGTCCGGGCAGGCCGGGGTTGGCTTTGGACGTAATGGAAGAATTCAGACCGTACTTAGCGGACAGATTGGCCTGTACTTTGATAAATAAAGGCCAAGTACGTGCTGCGGGTTTCAAACAGCAGCAATCGGGAGCAGTTTTGATGGACGAGCACACACGAAAGGAAGTGCTAGCAGCTTGGCAAACACGTAAGCAAGATGAGATAGAACATCCTTTTCTAAAAGAGAAAATGAAAGTAGGTTTATTGTGGCATATTCAAGCTCGATTGTTGGCTCGATATATACGTGGTGAACTTGATGCATATCCTCCCTTTGTTGTACGATAAGTTATAAAAATAATAATTTATATTAATGAAATTTTTTCAATGTAGAGATATATACAAGCGGAATTTATTTTAAAAAATATAAAAAATGTATACGTTAGAATAGAAATGTAGATATAATTTTATGATGGTTCTTGTTTGTTATGATGTCAATACGGAGAATCCGGAAGGGCGTAAACGTTTACGACGAATTGCACGATGCTGTGAAAATTGGGGGCAACGTGTTCAACTATCTATTTTTGAATGTGTTGTAGATCCATCGCAGTGGACGACGTTACGGGCCAAGTTGATAGGAGAAATGGACAAAGGGCATGACAGTTTGCGTTTTTATTTTTTGGGGGCGAACTGGAAGAGAAGGGTGGAGCATGTCGGCGCCAAGCAAACCTTTGATATTGAAGGAACACTTATTTTATAGCTATGTACAGTGGGTCACCGAGGAACGCAAGCATGCAGGAAAATTCAGGAGGTGCTCGATGACATAATTACTGAGATTTCCATATGTTAATTTAGCGGCATAGAGTGAAAGGTGTTCTCATTCTCGAAGAGAGCAAACAGTCTCGCTGAGGGCCTGTCAAGTAGAGTTTTTGCAAGATATAGGCGACAGGCAGTCGCTCCTCACGCAGGAGCGTGGATTGAAACATTCGGCGGCGCCTTTCAAGCGCGCCAGCGCAGCGTCGCTCCTCACGCAGGAGCGTGGATTGAAACTGGTATTTTGGCCAGCCAGACGACATGGACAGCGGGTCGCTCCTCACGCAGGAGCGTGGATTGAAACGTTACCTCTCTGAGATTACTATTGTTTGCTTTTGTCGCTCCTCACGCAGGAGCGTGGATTGAAACCTTTGCCACATCCGCAAACCTGTATTTGGTCCACGTCGCTCCTCACGCAGGAGCGTGGATTGAAACGTTGTATACTCTGGCCCTTGTATCCGGATACACGGGTCGCTCCTCACGCAGGAGCGTGGATTGAAACATTGCGTTTGCGAAAATAATATGAGAAAAAAATTGTCGCTCCTCACGCAGGAGCGTGGATTGAAACAATGTACCTCCACGCCTGCGGTGCGACTGTCTCTCGTCGCTCCTCACGCAGGAGCGTGGATTGAAACGGTCGCGTATACGTATCAAGCGGCGCGGGGCCGTGGTCGCTCCTCACGCAGGAGCGTGGATTGAAACAAGGCCAAAACATATCAGATTCAAAAGATGAGCGTCGCTCCTCACGCAGGAGCGTGGATTGAAACCTGATTTCGCCGAAAAGATCAAAAACCATCAATGTCGCTCCTCACGCAGGAGCGTGGATTGAAACGCCCGGCATCTGGCCGAGCGGTACGGAGTGGCGGGTCGCTCCTCACGCAGGAGCGTGGATTGAAACCGGCCTACACTATAAAAAAGAAATAATAAAAAAGTCGCTCCTCACGCAGGAGCGTGGATTGAAACTTGCTTCTGCTCCGCCTCGGCCCGCTGCCGTGCGTCGCTCCTCACGCAGGAGCGTGGATTGAAACTGGTTGAGCGCGATGCAGGGTAAAACCTATGTGGTCGCTCCTCACGCAGGAGCGTGGATTGAAACTTTCCTCATGCCGTCAAAATCATAGGATTTAGTGTGTCGCTCCTCACGCAGGAGCGTGGATTGAAACTTCGTAGTTATCAATGCGTCGCCCTATCCATTGGTCGCTCCTCACGCAGGAGCGTGGATTGAAACAACCTGAACATTACTGACAGGCGTCACAAAGTGGGTCGCTCCTCACGCAGGAGCGTGGATTGAAACCTGTGCCACCACGCAATCCGCAACCCTGCGGCACGTCGCTCCTCACGCAGGAGCGTGGATTGAAACCTGTGCGGGATAAGCGCATAGCCGATGTCCCGTGTCGCTCCTCACGCAGGAGCGTGGATTGAAACTATTGTTTTCACAAAAGAACTAGATGCGTACCTGTGTCGCTCCTCACGCAGGAGCGTGGATTGAAACAGACACCGACGCCGCCGAGCATGCAGGAAGCGCGGTCGCTCCTCACGCAGGAGCGTGGATTGAAACTGTTCATCCGTGATGCCCGCAAGCCATGCCAGAGTCGCTCCTCACGCAGGAGCGTGGATTGAAACGTCTCCGGGCAGTCGCCCGCAAGGGCGTGGATTGTCGCTCCTCACGCAGGAGCGTGGATTGAAACTTCCCGGTCACGGCCTGCGATTGCAAACCTTGCCCGTCGCTCCTCACGCAGGAGCGTGGATTGAAACTCCGCAGCCTGCGCCTGCGACAATGCGGCATTTGTCGCTCCTCACGCAGGAGCGTGGATTGAAACGTCTTCAACTATACTCTTTGGAAATTTGAAGCTGTCGCTCCTCACGCAGGAGCGTGGATTGAAACATACCCCTCCTCAGCGCCGCGAATGATGACGGGTCGCTCCTCACGCAGGAGCGTGGATTGAAACTTAGGCAGCAGTACGGGCGACGAGGTATCGAGCGTCGCTCCTCACGCAGGAGCGTGGATTGAAACTCCGTATTCAAGACTACGCGCAACGGCGTATCAATGTCGCTCCTCACGCAGGAGCGTGGATTGAAACGCGCAATTCCTCCTTGCGTTTCGGCAATGCGGGGTCGCTCCTCACGCAGGAGCGTGGATTGAAACCCGAGCAGCCTCATAAGCGCCGCGCCGGCGGATGTCGCTCCTCACGCAGGAGCGTGGATTGAAACAGCCTCACGCAGGGATCGGTCAAGCGCGGCAGCGGTCGCTCCTCACGCAGGAGCGTGGATTGAAACGACATAGGAGCGCGCCCCGGCCCGTGGAATAATAAGTCGCTCCTCACGCAGGAGCGTGGATTGAAACTGTTGGTCAACCGTGCTTTAGGTCAGACATGACGCGTCGCTCCTCACGCAGGAGCGTGGATTGAAACGCCGTCAGAGAGGGAGGAAAGTTCCG
>JAISMY010000069.1 GCA_031276485.1 Desulfovibrio sp.
ATTTTTCCTACTACGGCAAGAAAGCGTCCTCGCCGGGCACCGCGGAAAGTCCGCCGTCTTGACGGCCCCAAACAGCTGCTATGTTGCGCCGCAACGAAATTTAGATGCGTCTGCCCTGATTTTAAGGCCCGGAAGACTTGCCGCCGGGGCAATAACGGCCTAAAATACCGACTGGAGTTATAACTTCCTATAGTTTTGACTATCTAACAGAGGGAAGCTCAGCAGATATGTCGCGTAACGAAGCACAGACCCGCTACGAGTTGATTGACCCCGCGCTTAGGTTGCGAGGGTGGAATGAAACAAATATTAAAGTCGAAGCCACCGTTGGAGGCATAACTGTCATTGACGGAAAAGGCCGCCGAGGCAAAGGCAGAACGGACTACCTGTTGCGCCTTGAAGTAACGCAAGACACCCAGCCCATTGCGGTAGCCTTGATTGAAGCAAAGGCAGAGGACAAATCGCCGGGATTCGGGCTTTCTCAGGGAAAACGCGACGGCGATTGCGACCGGCTGAACATCAAGTTCATCTTTTGCACAAACGGGCATCAGTTCGTGGAGTACGATAAATTCACGGGCATTACCTCACAGCCAAAGCCGCTGACCGAGTTTCCAACTTCCATCGAACTTCGCCGACGTTATGAAAACGGCATGGGGTTCTCTCTTGAATCCGAAGCGGCAAAGCCTTTGCTTGTCAAGTACACTGGCGGCGAAGCGCAGCGCCGTTATTATCAGGACGCGGCTATCCGCGCAGTATTCGAGAAAGTCGCGCAAGGCGGCAACCGCGCGCTTCTGTCACTCGCCACAGGCGCGGGAAAGACTTTTATTGCGGTAAATATGCTCAAACGCATTGCCGATGCCGGACAACTTCGTAAAGCTCTGTTCATCTGCGACCGCGATGAATTGAGGACACAGGCGCTTGCGGCGTTTCAGGATAAATTCGGGGCCAATGCCGCCGCCGTTGAGAGGGGCAACGCGCAAAAGAATGCGAAGGTTATCATTGCCACATACCAATCTCTTGGAATCTCCCAAGAAGACGATGACGCGGGATTCCTTGTTGAGAACTATCCTGAAGATTATTTTTCCCACATAGTCATTGACGAGTGCCACCGTTCCGCGTGAGGCAAGTGGTCACAAGTCTTGACGCGCAACAGCAAGGCTGTCCAAATCGGGCTGACCGCAACCCCGCGCAGTTTGATTATCAAGGAAAACACGAAAGAAGCGGAAGCCGACAGAAAGCTTACTGCGGACAATCTTCGTTATTTCGGCGAGCCTGTCTATGAATACACCATGCTCCAAGCCGTGGAAGACGGCTATCTTGCTGCCTGCGAGATACAGCGCGGACGGGTCAACCTGGATGATACGGGTATAACTGTTGAGGAAGTCCTGCGGCATAATCCCCGCAATTACCTCACAGGCAAACCTGTTACCGAAGAAGAGCTTCAGGCTCTTTATGACAAAAGCGATTACGAATTGCGATTGCTTTTGCCGGATCGCATCATCTCCATGTGCGCCGACCTGTTTAACTATCTGATACAGACGGGAACCCCTGAACAGAAAACGATCATTTTCTGCGTCCGTGACATCCACGCCGAGATAGTGACAGCGGAGATGAATAACCTGTATTCCGCTTGGTGTGCAGCGAACGGGCTCCGCAAAGCGAATAACTATGCTTTCAGATGTACAGCTGAAGCCAAGGGTGGCCAGTATATCGCCGATATGAAAGGTTCCAACGTGGACTATTTTGTTGCGGCAACGGTTGATTTGCTCTCTACCGGCGTGGATATTCCTGCTGTGCGGAACATTGTTTTTTTCCGTTATATGAAATCACCTATTTCGTTTCATCAGATGGTGGGGCGTGGCACAAGATTTGCCGAGAACAAGCTGATGTTCACCATATACGATTATACGGATGCGACGCGGTTGTTTGGCGAGGATTTTCTCTCAAAAGTCCCCACACCACCAAAACCCAGTGAAGGCGGCGAAGCGCTCGACCCTCCTGTTATCGTTCGCGCTGACGGCTTTGAAGCTGTAGTGACAAACGCGGGGCGCTATGTCGTCACGGAAGAAAACGGGCAAGCCAAGCGCGTGACTGTTGAGGAGTATAAACAGGGCTTGGCGCGGCAACTGGTCGCCAGTACCGCCACGCTTGATGAATTCCGTGAAAAATGGATAAATCCGACAGAACGGCGTGCGTTGCTTCAAGAGCTTGTTTATGGGGGCTATTCTCCGGAAATTGTGCGTCAAGTTGAGGGAATGACCGATTTTGATCTGTACGATGTCCTTATTGACGTCGCCTGGGGTGCCGCGCCTCAAAAGCGTGAGATACGAGCCTTCAGTTTCAGTTATAAACAGCGTTCTTGGCTCGACGCTTTGCCTGAACGGACCAAAGCAGTTGTGCTTGCCATCGCCGCACAATTCGGGCGTGAAGGCACGGAAGCGCTTGAAAACAAGGAACTTTTCAGCGTTGCAGCAATTGCCGCCGCTGGCGGTCTTGCCGCGCTGAAGCTTGCCGGCGAACCCTCAAAAGTGATTTACGAAACCAAGTTCAGGCTGCTCGCGGCATAGACGGATGGAGGATTCAAAGGAAAAGTCACAATGGCAAAAACGAAAAAAACCGCAAACCAGAATAACCGTACATCTCTGAAAAGCGAAATCAAGTCCATCTGCGATATTATGCGCCGTTCAAACTGCGCGGGCGCGATGCAGTACGTCCCGGAACTCACCTGGATCTTGTTCCTGCGGATCCTTGATGCGCGTGAAGAATCTGAGGCGGGCATAGCCGCCGCGCTGGACAATACGTTCGTTCCCTCCCTTTCCGCTCCGTATCGGTGGAAAGATTGGGCCAAAAAGAACGGTGCAACACGTGAAGAATTGACGAGCGGGAAATTGGGCGGCTATTTCGAGTTTGTCAACGGCAACCTTATTCCGCACTTAAAAACACTGAAAGAAATGCCGGAAGCCACGCCGCGCCAGAAAGTCATCAGCGAAATACTATCCGGCGTGGAACGCGTCCGTATAGACACCGAAAAGAATTTGCTGGATATTCTTGACAAAATAGATGCGGTGTCCGGCGACAGCGTTGATGACACGCATATTTTCACGATGTCGCGGGTATATGAGGAACTTTTGTTGAAAATGGGGGAAAAGGGCAACGACGGCGGACAGTTTTTCACGCCGCGCGAGATTATCCGCGCACTGGTGAAGGTCATAGACCCCAAGCCCGGCGAAACGATATACGATCCCTGCTGCGGTACGGGCGGCTTTTTGGTGCAGTCGTATCTTTACCTGCTGGATAAGGCGCGGAAGAACGGTGCGGCGGCGATAGAATTTTTGAAGCACAATACCTTCAGAACTTCTAACTACTATCGAAGGTAAAGCGGCGGCGATAACGACGGCGGTCGGCAATTTGAAACAGCTTATCGGCAAAGTGGATGAATGATGGGCGACAGTGAAATTTTTGACTTCGGCGATGCCACCGCCATCATCAAAGATGCGATTGCCCGTTCCCGTTATCAGGCGGCGGCGCTTGTCAACAAGGAACTGCTCTCGCTCTATTATGGCGTGGGTAAATATATTTCTGAGAACTCGCGTAGCGGTTATTGGGGGCAAGGCGCGGTCAAGCGGCTTTCAGAATCCTTGCAGCGAGAATTGCCCGGATTACGCGGATTTTCTGAATCATCAATCAAGCGTATGCGGCAATTTTATGAGGAATGGCAGCCTATATTCGCAAATCGCCCAACGCTGTCGGGCGAATTACCCCAAGGTGCAAATCGCCCGATGCCGTCGGGCGATTTGACCGTAAATAAAAATTATCCACCGTCATCAATGGATGCATCGGCTATTGATTTGAATTTATTGTCAAACCATGTCGTCGGCGTGGGAACACCGGAATTTTCCGCGCATGATTTTTTGAGGATTGGTTTTTATCATCATTCCGAAATACTGGCGAAAGAAAAATCCCTGGAAGGCAGGTTATTTTATATTTCACAGTGCGCCGCCGAGTTTTGGAGTGTGGAGGCATTGAAGTCCAATCTTCGCGGCGATTTGTACGCGCGGTCCGGTGCGCTCCCCAACAATTTTTTCCAAACGTTGCCGGAAGCCGAGCAGGCCCGCCGCGCTGTTCGCGCCTTCAAAGACGAATATCTGCTTGATTTCATCAACATTGAAGATGAGAACGACCCAGACGAACGGCTGATTGAACGAGGGATTATCACCAACATCAAGCGCTTTATCCTGTCCTTCGGCAACAAATTCTGCTTCATCGGTAACCAGTACCGCGTCGTCGTGGATGAACAGGAATTTTTCATTGACCTGCTTTTCTTCAATCGCGAACTACGTTGCCTTGTCGCCGTGGAATTGAAGCGAGGCAAATTCAAACCTTCGTATCTGGGGCAGTTGAACTTTTACCTCTCCGCGCTCGACGAATATGTCCGGCAAGAGGATGAAGCGCCGTCCATCGGTATTGTTCTGTGCAAGGAGGCGAGCCGGAATATCGTTGAGTTTGCCGTGCGTGATTATTCCAAACCGATGGGCGTAGCGATGTACAGGACGCGGAACGAAATGCCGGAAACATGGCAAAAGGCCCTGCCTGACTTTGACGATATGAAGAAACTGCTTGAAGCCGCTCCCGATGACCAAGACGAGGCGGACTCATGAACACCAAGCAGCTTCGGCAAAAAATCCTCGACCTCGCCATTCGCGGCAAGCTCGTGCCCCAAGACCCGGACGATGAACCGGCAAGCATTCTCCTAGAGCGTATCCGGACGGCTGTTCCAGATTGCCGATTTTGGAAAAGGTAAATCTTTCGAGAGTGTACATCAACGGATAGATTTTCGGCGCAAAAATATTATAAAACCAGCATGTTGCCGGGATGTTTCTCAACACCTAGGCACAGCTCGGAAAAACTTGTAATTTTGAGATGTTACTATGATTGTACCTATCCATAGATAAAAACTCTCGAAAAAAGATAGGCTGGAGCGCCGGGAAAGCCCATTTTCCAAAAAGTACGTTCAAGCCTGATGCCCCCTTTTTTCTTGACAAACATGCAATAATATATCATTGCGTTTTCTCGGCAAAGCACCATCAACCGATCACTTGAGGAAACTGTCGTGAAGCATCGCAAAGCATGCGTCAAGGTATTCGTCTGCGCTGTGTTGCTCGCAGCGCCCGCATACGCGCACAAAGCCCACGAGCACGGCGCGGCGCACATGAATCTTTCCGTGGAAGGGGAGAAAGCGGAAATCGAAATGGAAATCCCCTTTGCCGATCTTACGGCCTTTGAACACGCCCCGGAAACAGAGGCGGAAAAAAAGGCCGTTCTGAACGCGGCGGCGATCCTGCATGACGCCGCGAAGCTGTTTGTCTTCCCTGCCGAGGCCGGCTGCCGTCCGACAAAGGTTTCCCTGGAATCGGACATCGCGGGCGAAGAACTGCTTGCCGCGCCCGGCACGCGCGGGGGCGCTGCAAAGCACGGCGAGGAAGGGAAAAAGGAGCGGCACGACGATCACGAAAAAGCAGAAAAACATGCCGACCTTGACGCCGAGTGGACGTTCGTCTGCCGCAATCCCGAAAAGCTGCGGCGCATTGAGGTGGCTCTGTTCAAACATTTTCCCTCGCTGCAGGAAATCGATGTGCAGATGACCACTCCCGGCAGACAGGGAGCGGCGGAACTCACTCCGCAATCAGCAGTGCTTCAATGGTAGCGGGCGCGGCCGGCGAGGACGCGTCCCCGGCCGTGCTGCTGCAAAACCTTGTGTTTCGGTGGCCCGGCCGGCTTCGGCCCGTTCTCGACATCCCCGCGTTTACGGCGCGGCGCGGCGAACAAGTGTTCATAGCCGGGCCGAGCGGGAGCGGAAAAAGCACCCTGCTCGGGCTGGTTTCGGGCATCCTGGTCCCGAGCGAAGGTTCGGTCTTCGTCAACGGCGTGCGGCTCAACGAACTCGGCGGCGCGCGGCGCGACGCCTTTCGCGGCGACCATATCGGGGTTGTTTTTCAACAGTTCAACTTGATCCCCTATTTATCCGTTATTGAAAATGTCCTGATCCCCTGCCGCTTCTCGCCGTTGCGGAGCGCGCGGGCCGCGGCGCAGGCCGGCAGCCCGTTGTCGGCCGCGCGAACCCTGTTGGAACGGCTGGACATGCCTCCCGGGTTGTGGAACAGGACGGCGCGTCAGTTGTCCGTCGGCCAGCAGCAGCGGACGGCGGCTGCGCGCGCGCTTATCGGCAGCCCGTCCGTGCTGATTGCGGACGAGCCGACCTCTTCCCTGGATGCCGCCAGGCGCGCGGGGTTTCTGCGTCTGCTCCTTGGAGAGTGCGCCGCAAGCGGCGCAACCCTGCTGTTTGTGAGCCACGACCCGGCGCTTGCGGAAGCCTTTTCCACAGCGGTTGTTTTGCCGGAATTGAACAGGGCGCCGGGGGAGGACGCGGCATGACGCGTTTGGGCTATCTGGTGTTCCTCGCGGCGAAGAGTTCCTGGAACAGGCGCGGCACTTTGCTGCTGATCGTCTTTTCCATAACGCTTTCGACAACCCTGCTGCTCGGCATTGAACGGGTCCGGACGCAGATGCGCGAAAGTTTCGTCCAGGCCGTTTCGGGGACGGACCTGGTGATAGGCGCGCGCGGCGGCGACATGCAGCTCGTCCTGTACGCGATTTTTCACCTCGGCGGCGCGACGAACAATATGGGTTACCAAAGCGCGCTGGAGATTGCGAAAAAACCCGAAATCGCCTGGTCCGTCCCCCTTTCGCTGGGAGACACGCACCAAGGATTTCCCGTGGTGGCGACGACGGAAAATTTTTTCCGGTACTACCGCTTCAGGGGCGACAGGCAACCGGCTTTTGCGCGGGGGAAAGCCTTTGCTTCTGTTTTTGAAGTGGTTCTCGGCGCGGAAGCGGCGAAAAAACTCGGCTACGCCCTCGGGCACAAGCTGCTGTTGAGCCACGGCAGCGGCGGGACGCGCGCTGCGGAGCATACGGACATGCCCTTTGTCGTATGCGGCATTCTCGCGGCCACGGGCACGCCCGTGGACCGCTCCCTCTACATAAGCCTCGCCGGCATGGAAGCCGTGCATCTCAACTGGAGAAGCGGCGCGCCCATACCCGGCCTGCATATCACACCGGAGCAGGCGACGAAATTCGACCTGGAACCACAGAGCATAACCGCGCTCCTGGTCGGCCTGAAAAAACGCAGCCGGGTTTTCGCCCTGCAACAGGAGATACAGGCATGGAAAGCCGAGCCGCTCACGGGCGTCATGCCCGGCGTGGCTCTGGACAGGCTGTGGATGATGGTGGACACGGGGGAGCGGGCCTTGCTTTTCGTTTCCGCGCTGGTCACCGTGACGGGGTTGGCGGGACTTGCCGCGGCAATACTCGCCGGTCTCGGAGAACGCCGGCGGGAGCTGGCCGTTCTGCGCGCCGCCGGGGCAAGGCCGGCGGACATCCTCATCCTGCCCGCCTGTGAAGCTCTGCTGCTCATGGGCGTCGGCACGGTCTGCGGGGTCGCCGCCCTGATGGGGCTCATCGCGGCCCTCGGGCCGATGCTTGCCGAAAAATACGGGGTCTTCCTTCATCTCTCGCCGCCCGAAGCGGGAGAACGGCTGATGTTGGGCGGCATCCTCCTCGCCGGGTTCCTCGCAGGGCTTATCCCGGCCTTCCGCGCTTACCGCATGAGTTTGTCGGATGGCCTTACCGTTTCCGTATGACGCAGGTACGATTTTGAGCAATTTCGCATTGAAACTGCTCCGGCGGCCGCGCGGGCGGACGCCCGCCGCGAAGGCGCAAGCGCAATTTATTTGCGCGGTCAAGCGCCGAAAATTGCGCGCCGTTTTCGCGCCCTTTGCCGTAATGCTCGCGGCGTTTGCCCTGATGCCGGCTGCTTTTGCGCCGGCGCCCGCGCTCTGCGCGGAACCGGCGCCGGGCGACGCGCCTTCCTCCTCCTACGAAGAGATACAGTGGGACGCCCTGTTGCCGGAATCTCTGCGCGGGGAGAGTTTCTTCGGCGATTTGAACGTCGATGCCCTTTCAGACGACGATCCTGCCGCCCGCGCCGCCCTGGCGGCCTACAGCGAACAATGGAAGGACGCGCCGCCGAACCCGGCAGTACAAGACAGGTCCATAAAAATTCAGGGGTTTGTCGTGCCTCTGGAATGGGAGCGCGAGTCCGTCTTGAAAGAATTTTTTCTGGTCCCCTATTTCGGGGCCTGCATCCATGTGCCCCCTCCCCCGCAAAATCAAATGATCCATGTTACCGCGGACAAGCCTCTCGAAGGGGTGCGGTCTATGGATACGGCGCTTGTTTACGGGAAACTGCGCATTGAGAACAGCGCATCGGACATGGGCAATGCCGCATACCGGATGAGCGCCTACAGGGTCGAGTTGTCCGGCGCGGCGGCGGACAATTTTGTCCCGGCTGCCGGGATTACCGCAGCCTGCGGGCTTTCCGTCTGGTTGGGCTGCGCCCTGGCGCGGGCGCGAAAAAGGATGCCCGCGCTTTTTTTTGCCTACGGCATCAGTTTTGCGGCGGGCATTCTCTCCTGTCCGGGCATTTTCGCGCTGCTTGTGAAGCCGTCGCTGCCGGCGGCCTGCATATTTTCGGCGAGCGTACTCGCCGCGGCCGGCCTGTTGCGCTTTATGCACAGGCAGGAGGCGCGGGATGGAACTTGCTGCGGGCGCCTGCGGCACACGGGGCGGTTTGCCGCTCTGGCCGTTGCCGCGCACAATATTCCCGAATGTTTCGTCGTCTTCGGCGCTGCCGCTGCCGACCCGCTGCTCGGCTTTGCCTTGGGCGGGGCCGTGATCGCGCACAGCATCCCCCTGGGCATTGCCGTTGCCTGCCCGACCGGGCCGGCGGCGTTGACGGGAACGGCCGGGCTGAACGGTCAGACATGGCAAACCGGGCCGGCGGATCTGACGAGGGCTTCTGCGTCCGTGCCTGCGTCACCGTGGAGTTACGCGCTGCTTGCCGGACTTGTGCCGCCCGTTGCGGCGATTGCGCTGCATGGAGTCATGCGTTCTTTTTTTTCGCCCGCGCGTTTGGAACTGTTTTTCGCCTGCGTCGGCGGCATTATGGTGAGTATCGCCGTTGCCGAGCTTATCCCCTCGGCCGCGCATTACGGCGGGCGTCGCGACATCCTGCGCGGCTGGTGCGCCGGTGTTCTGTTCATGCTGCTTATCACGGCGACGGTCTATTTCCGGAGGTAATATGCCTGCATACCTCGGCGGTACGCCGGCCGCGCGCGGCCGGGCCGGGCTGCCCGCATACTGCAAACTACTGCTCCGGCTGCTCTGCGTTTTCGTCGCGTCAGGTTTTCCGCACGTCCGGGCGCATGCCGGCGAGCCGGCGGCGGCCGCCTATCGTGAAGTTGAGTGGATGGAGCTTGTGCCGTCCTCGTGGCATCCGGAAAAACTTTTTGAAGGACTCAACATTGATGAACTTGCCGATAACGACCCGCGTGCGATAAAGGCGCTGGAAGCAATCGGGGAGGAATGGCGCAACGCTCCGGTCAATCCCGGGCTGAAGGGCCTGCGCATCAAAATCCCCGGCTATGTCGCCCCGCTGGATTGGGAGAGTGAGGATCGTCTCAAAGAATTTTTGCTTGTCCCCTATTTCGGCGCATGTATTCATGTCCCCCCGCCGCCCGCCAACCAGATCATTTACATAGCGATGGACAAGGAGCTTACGGGCATCAGGTCTATGGATACGGTATGGGTATACGGCGTGCTTGACGTTGAGAAGCATGACTCCGGCGCGATGGGCGCGGCCGGGTACAGCATGCGGCCGGACAAGGTGGAGTTGTACGAATGACGGCGAAAAATTGCGCGACAAATACCATGCAGGATTGTCTTGCCGAGGCGGAACAGCGATGTATGCAGCGCGGCGCGCGCCTTACCGACCTGCGCCGTTCGATATTTGAAATACTGCTGGCGGCGCGCAAACCCGTGAAGGCTTACGATATCATTGAGTGTATGCGGGACAGAGGGCAGCGTCTTACACCCGCTTCCATTTACAGAACGCTGGAATTTTTGCTTGGGCACGGATTGGCGCACCGCGTCAACGCGCTGAACGCCTATGTTCCCTGTACGGGACCGCATGAGGAGCAGGCGTTGCTGCTGTTTGTCTGCTCCGGGTGTCGTGGGACTACGGAGATAGACGACCGTGTGCTGTATGACGCCGTACGGTCCAGGCTTGCCGGCCTGGGAATATCGCTGCGCAACGGCTGCATCGAGATACAGGGAATCTGCCGGAACTGTCTGCAGGCATAGACGGATCGTGCAGCAGGCGCCGGCCTCTGCGCGGCAAAAACCGTCCCGGCTGTCTTCCTGCGCGGCAGCCTCGAAATATGTCGGGAATGTCGAAAACTTTATTGACTTTATACTTCTCTATCGTTTATTGACTTCCACCCAAGCCGGCATGACGCCGGGTTCAAGCTGAAGTTTGCGGCGGCGATTTGCCGGGAGCGCCGGTCCGCGCAATCCGGCGCGTTTGCAACCGCACGGCGTGCCGCCCGGTAACGGGCGGCACGCTTTTTCGCGTTTCTTTCAGTCCCTGTTCGCCAAGGAAACAGCGCAGGTGGAACAGACCGACCTTTGACGAAACGCAGCGCGCGGTACATTTGCTCAATTGGGAAGCCTTTGATGGGTGGAACAGACTGACCTTTGACGAAGCGCAGCGCGTCAAGTTACAGCAATGAAAAATACCTTCACAGCGGGAGCAGGCAGCCGTGCCGCGGCAATTTTTTCAGCTTTTCGCCCGCTGTGGAAGCAGGCAACCGTGCAGTACGGCGTTTTTCCGTTTTTCCGCGCGCATTCGACGGCGCGCGCCGTCCTGACGGCGCTTGTCCTGGTGCCGGCCTGGGCCCTGCTCGCGGCAGCCGCCGCGTCTTCCGCGCCGGAGGCCCCGCAGACGCCGCCCCCGGCCGCGCATCCTGCCGATGCCGGAGATGCCGGCGCGGCCCTGCTCTGGAGCACGCGCGCCGGGGATATGGCCGCCTTGGTGGAAGAAGCCGTCGCCCTGCAGCGCAACGCCGAGGAACATGCCCAGGGAGTGCCGGACAGACTGCGTACGCTGCGCGCCGCCTTTACCCGCCTTTCCGGGCTGTTCCAGGCCTCGCGCGGGCACCCGACCGACCAGTTGCTCCTGGCCATGCAAATGCGCGCCCTGCGCCGGGACATTACGGCTCTGGCCGCCCCTCTGGAGCGCATCGCCGCCACCGTCAGCCGGCGCCGGGACGAACTCAACGCCCTGCGCAAGGACCTGGACGCTTTTACCGCCCAACGCTCCGCCCTGCCCCCCGGCGAAACGGAACAACTGCAACGCTATTCGGCCGCCCTGAACGAAGCGCGCAAAGCCCTGAACACGGCATTTACCCTGACCGGCAGACTGCTGGCGCCGGCAGAAAGCGCGCGGGACCAGATAAATCAGGCCGCGGACGACATTGAAGCGGGCATGGCCGACATCTGGCACGACTATTACCTGAATCCCGCGGACGATGAAGTCCTTGTCCCGTCCGACATAACCGCCCTGCTGGGCAGACGGCTGGCCCGCGCTTTCCCCGCGAGCCTCGCGGACTGGAAGAGGGTCGCCGTACCCTTTGCCGGCGTTGCCCTTGCCGCGTTTCTGGCGGCGTTGCTCGGTCTGCGCGCGGTAAACAATCTGCCTGCAGAGCAGGCTTCCGTATGCCGGGGGTTGCTGACGCGCGCCTGGCCCCGCATCGGCCTGGGCCTGGCGCTGGCCGTTGCGGCCGGCAACCCGCGCAGCGCCTTTTATCCGGCCCTCGGCCTGCTCGGTTCCCTGGCGCTGATCTCCGGCGTCGTTTCCCTGGGTTCCCGCCTGCGCCGCGTCCTGGAGCCGGCTGCGGCAGCGGTCGAGCCGCTCCGGCTCATGTACCTTCCCTCAGCCGCCGGCGCGCTGCTGCTCTTTTTCGACCTGCCCCCCCGCCTGTTCGGGCCGGTATGGGATCTTTGCTCCGTTCTTTTTCTGACACGCCTCATTATAACACGGCGGAAAAGCGCGGAAAAACCGCCCGTGCAGGAGCGCCTGCTGCTCGGCGGCGCATTCTGGTGCGGCGCGGCCGGCATCGCCCTTTCCCTGGGCGGCTACGCGCGCCCGGCCGTCCTGGTCTTCATGGGCTATTTCGCCCTTGCCGCCGTCATCACTGTGGGTTCATCCCTGTCCAGCCTGCTGGAAAAGGTCGCAAACCGCCAGTTCGACGAGGAAAGCGCCCCTCTGGCCAACGCCGCCGCCCAGGCGCTGGCCGTCCCCGCGGCCTGGACGGCGGCCCTGTTCTGTACTCTGCCCTGGCTTCCGGCCGTGCCGGGGGCGAGTTACATAAGCCTGCATTTTTTGTTCGCCGACTACAGCATCGGCGGCGTGTCGCTGGATTTGTCAAGGATACTGATCATTGTTTTGCTCTATTTTCTCTGTCGTTCCTTCATCCGTCTGGGCAAAGCCACTCTGGAGCATCTGCCGGACCGGGCGCCCGACATCGAACGCGGGGTCATACCGCCGCTGCGCACCATGCTGGGCTACGGACTCTGGACCCTGTTCGCCTTCATCGCCCTGAGCATCCTGGGCGTGGACTTTACCAGCCTGGCCGTTGTGGCCGGCGGCTTTTCCGTGGGCGTCGGTTTCGGCATGCAAAATATTTTCAACAACCTGATCAGCGGACTAATGCTGATTTTCGGTCGGACCATTCTGGTCGGCGACTATGTCGAAGCGGGAGGCACGGCCGGCACGGTGCGGGCCGTCGGCATCCGCTGCACCGTCATTGAAACTCCGGAGCGCGCTCTGGTCTATGTGCCCAATTCAGCCGTCATGTCCGGGCAGTTCACCAACTGGACCCGGCACAACCGCATGGTGCGGCGCAGTCTCGTCGTCGGCGCGGCCTACGGAAGCGACAGCGCGGCGGTGTCCGCCCTGCTCGTTGAGCAGGCGCGCCTGCACCCGCATGTACTCACCTTTCCCGAACCGGCCGTCCTGTTCAGCAACTTCGGCGACAGCGCCCTGGAGTTCACCCTCAACGTGTTCATCGACGACTTGAACAATGCCCCTGCGGCCCTCTCGGAACTGCGCTTTGCCGTCGAACGCGCCTTTGCCGCACACGGCATAGAAATACCCTATCCCCAACTCAGCCTGCATCTGCCCGACACGAAGGTTGCAACTGCCGGGCATGAACGAAATACAATACCTTCTTTCGAAGGGAAATAGTTTACAGTACCGGGAGATGTTTTCAGCGTTCGGAAATCTGCATCAAACCATAAAGTAAGCCTTGCCGGGTACGGCGCAGCGTCCGTCACATTACACCCTTCAACTAACTATCGGAGCCGCCATGCATTACCTTCGCGTACTTTACCCGGCCCTCGTCCTCCTCGCTTTGGGCGCGTTCACCGTCCGGGCCGCGGAATCAGCCAAAGAACGCAATATCGTCGAACTGCATACGAACAAGGGCGTCATCGTCGTGGAGCTGAATTTTGACAAGGCGCCGGCCACGGCGGCCAATTTCCGGGCTTACGTCGAGGAAGGTTTTTATGACGGAACCGTCTTCCACCGTGTTATCCCCGGCTTTATGATTCAAGGCGGAGGTCTGACGGCGAAAATGGTCGAAAAAAAGACGCGCCCGCCCATCAAAAACGAAGCGGGGAACAAGCTGCCCAACGACAAATACAGCATAGCCATGGCCCGCACCTCGGACCCGCATTCGGCGACGGCGCAGTTTTTCATCAATACCAAAGACAACCGCTTTCTCAATCACAAGGCGCCGGCGGGCAACGACTGGGGCTATTGCGTGTTCGGCAGGGTCATCGGCGGCAAGAGCGTGGTGGACGCTGTCGAAAAAACGCCGACCCGCACCACGGGGCCTTACGAAAACGTGCCGACGGAGCCGGTCGTCATTGAAAAAGCGATCCTGCGCGAGTAGCCGGGACGCTTGTCCCGACGTTCCCGGCGGGGTCCGGGGGCGGCGCCCGGTCCGGCGGAGGCGTATGCAATCCGCGCAACATCGGCGTCCCCGTCACAGCCGCCCGGTCGGAGAATAACGGGCCGCGTCCTCGGCTATGGCGGCTGCCTTGAGTTCGGAGGCGGCGAGTTTGCCGTACACGGAATCGGGAGATTCGGCAGCGATCTCCGTCAGCATGGTTTTCCAGGCTTCGGCGTCGCCCTGACTTTTGTGGATGCGGGCAACGCGGTAACGCACGGCCAGTCGTTCAGGATCCCCTTCGGGCAGGCTGTTCAGGTAACGGTCCGCGTAGGCCAGGGACTCGCGCAGCCGGCCGGCGCTTTCCGTCACGTCCATGAGCGAGGCCAGCAAGGTGCGTATTTTGGCCGCGTCCGCGGGATCGGGCGAGCGTTGCATCTGTTCTTCCAGCCCGCTCAGAGCCTCGCGCCCGAGGTGGTAGGCCTGCTCAAGCCGACGTCCGCGTTCCGCGCCCATGGTCAGGAAAAACGCCGCATAGGCATGCTGGGCCGGCGGCAGCGCTCCGGAGTCGTACAACCGCTGCCAAAGCTCGGCGGCGGCGTCCGTTTCCCCCAGGTTTTCCTCGGCCAACGCCGCGGCATAGTCGAGCTGCCGTCTGTTTTCCTCGGGCAGGTTCCAGAATTCGACGCGTTTGGCGACTTCTTTGATCGCGTTCCACTGCTCGTACTGCAGGTAGATGCCGAGTACCATGCTCAGGGCCGTCTCCGAGTATCCCGGAAGCATATCGCCCAGGAAAAAGGGCTCGACCAGACGCAGCGCCTCGTCCGGCTTGCCCTGGCTCCGGTAACTCAGGGCGAGGGCAAGACGACTCTCGGGGTTCATGGCTTCGGGGTCCGCGCGCACTATGGGATAACGTTCCCACAATTCGCGCAGCATTGTGGCGCGGCCGTCCATTGCCCCTTCGGCCGCCAGCACGGCAAAGGCCTGTTGCGCTATCTCCCGCGCGCGCGGGGCCAGTTCGTGATCCGGATGCTTTTTCAAAAAATCGCCAAGCAATTCCAATGTCTTGTCGTAATCCTTGTTCCACAGGTGCCATAAGGCCAGCTTCATCTCCGCCACAGGGACCAGGGAACTGTTCGGATGCTTTTCGATAATGTTCTTGTACACTTCCTGCGGACTCAGGTTGAAAGGACCGTCAAACACCGTGAACATCTCGGCTACGCTCGGGTTGTCGTGAATACCTTCCTCGGCCATGCGCATCATGGCCACCAGTCCGCCGTCCTTGTCCGGGTAACGCAGCGCGCTTTCCAGGTAAATTTCGTGTGCCGCCTTTTTTTCGTTTTTCCCGGCATAAATGTCGCCTATGCGGGTCATGATGATGTCCGCTTCTTTCCCGAACGGCTCCAGGTTGACATAGAGCCAGTAATTTTTCAGCGCTTCTTCCCTGTTGCCCAGGCGGTAGGCGGTATCAGCCGTCATATTCAGAAAAGGCGGATACTGGATGTAAAAACGTTCCCAGCGCCGGTTTATGTAATCCACAACGCTCCAGGCCTGATCGTAATAGCCCATGCGGTACAGGGAACGCGCCAGGCCTATGGAAGCCTCGCGCGTATAGCGGCTGTTGGGGAATTCGCGGATCATGTGCTGAAACTGGTCGGCGGCCTTTTGCAGTTCATTGCGTCCGTAATGGTAATCGCCCCAGTAGTAGTAGGTGAGGGCCACATTGTCCATATCGGGGAAGCGCCTGCGCACCATGCTGAAATTCGCCTCAGCCTCGGCAGGGTTGTTCATGCGCAGATTCATGTAGCCGAGGCGCAGGTATTCCGTCCCGTTGATGCGTGAGTCCGGGTCATAGTTCACAGCTTTCACCGCCGCATCGTAAAGCTCCTGAAAATGCTCCGGAACGGCGTCCTTGTGCAGGGCAAAGAGCGTTTCCGAGCGGGCGTGCAACAGGTTCGCGCGCTGCTCATGGTTCAGGGTTGCCCTTTCCAGCAAGCCGTCGATGGCGGGCAGGGCTTCCTCAAACTTGCCCTCTTTCATGTGCTCCACAATCTGCGGATGCACCACGGAATACACCGGCGGCGGTTCGACGGGATTGCCCTGGTCGTCGGTGTACACGATGACCTGCGCGTCGCCGTCTGCGGCCTGTGCGCCCTGCGTCTGTGCGCCCTGCGCCTGCGCAGCCGGGGCTGCCGGTTGAGAGACTGCCGGTTGCGGTGCGGACATGGGCGGCGCTCCCGCCGGGGCGGGGGCTGCCGGTTGCGCGGTCTGCGGCTGCGCGACTGCCGGTTGATAGACTGCCGGCTGCGGCGCAGACACCGGCGGCATATCCGCCGGGTCGGAAATTTCCGGCCGGCCCGGCCCGGCCGGAGGCGCGGCCTGCGCGTTCGCCGCGTTTTCCTGAGCAAGGGCGGCGGCAACGGCTTCCGGGCCTCCGGCATTGATGCTGCCTGAGTACACATTGCCGCGGGACGGAATACCCACACCGGGGAGCTGCGTCTGAGGCGCCTGCGCCCCAGGCTGTCCCCCCTGACTCTGCACGGGAACCGCGGGAATCGGGTTCTGCGCGGAAGCGACTCCTTGTACCTGTGCGGAAGCCGGTATCTGAGCCGTTTGCGCCTGCGCGAATGGTTGCGCCGTTTGCGCCTGCGCGGATGGTTGAGCCGTTTGCGCCTGCGCGGAGGGTTGAGCCGTTTGCGCCTGTACAGGTGAGGGCGCGGCTTCCGGTTGCGGCACGGGAGGGAGATACAGTTCAAAGGGGCGGCCGGCCGAAGGCGCCTGTTCTCCCGCTCCACCGGCGCCCGCGCGGGGTGCGGCGTTGCCGTCCGGGCCGGGCAGTTCCGACCTGCGCGGCAACGCCGGCGGCTGGGCATCACCCATGCGCGTGGCTCTGAGCGCATGCTCAGGCGTCCCTGGCAGGACAGGAGCGCCCGGGGCGGATGCGCCGGCCGTCGGAACCGGTGCGGAAGGCGCCGCGGGCGGCGGAACGACGTACGGAGGGGCAGCCGAAACAACCGGCGGCGGCGCGGCAAGGGGTCCCGCAGGCTGTGATACAACGGAAGCGACGGAAGACGGCGGCGCGGCAGGCTGTGATACAACGGGAGCAACGAAAGGCGGCGGCGCGGCAGGCTGTAATACAACGGGTGCGGGGGGAGACGGCGGCGCGGCAGGCGGCAAAAGGGCGGCAGGCGCTCCGGCAGGAGTTTGCGCGGCTGCGGGCGGCGTCCCGGCTCCGTTGTCGGCGCGTCCGACGGCTTCCGCAAGGGATCTGGATTGTGTGCCCTGTCCTCCGGGGTCCGTGCGCAGGACCTCGGTCACGGCATCAGGCGGGCTGAGGGGTTGTAAGTCCCTGTCCGGCGCTATTTCCGTCACCGTGGCCGGCGCGGTGCGCTTCCAGCGCGCGCCCAAAGGGTTGGGGAAAAAGTCGATGACCAGTTCGGACGGGTTTTGCCCGCTGACCATAAAACCGAATTCCGGCGTCTGGGTTACGATGGCCAGGGCGCGTCCCATGGCCATCGTTTTTTGAAAAAGCTTGGCGCCCTCAGGGGTGTCGTTGACCAGCAGGCCGGGCGGCATGGAGGTAAAGGGGACGAGTACCGCATTCGGCGCTATGCGGTCGGCGCGTCCCGCCATGCCGTCAGAGGGATTCAGGCGCAGGGTTATGCGCTCGCGGTCGGGCAGGGCTTTCCATTCCAGGGTGGCCGCCCCGGCCGGAACCGGGGCGCGCAACGCGCACAGCAGGGCAAGGATTCCGAACGCCGGCCAAGGGCGCAAGCGCGCGACCGCCGACCATGCCCAGGCAAGCGCCGACGCCCGAACGACCGTCGACCATGTCCGCGCAACGGCAAGACACATCCCAACCCCTGCCATTTTATCTTCTCCGCAGTGCCCAAGGCCGCACTCATTCCATGTTGCGCTTCTTCAGCTTTTCAATCAGCGTGGTGCGTTTGATGCCGAGCAGTTCCGCCGCCTGATTCTTTACTCCCTGCGCCAGTTCCAGGGCTTCAAGCAACAATTTCTCTTCGGCTGTGTCGATATATTCCTTTAGTCCCATGTTCCGTTCCCGCAGGTCGGCCAACGTCGGCCAGGGAAAGCCCGAGCGCGGCGAGGCGCGCGGCGGCGAACTTCGGGGCGGCAGGTCGGCCGCGGCGCAGGCGACGGAGCGGATTTTGTCCGGCAGGTCCGCAATATTTATGCTGTCCCCGTCGCACAGCACGGACAGGCGCTCGGCGAGGTTTTCCAACTCGCGCACATTGCCCGGCCAAGGGTAAATCTCAAGTATACGCCGCGTCTCCGGGTCGATGTTCAGCACGGAACGTTTTTTTTTGGCGCAGAACCGGCGCAGGAAATATTCGGCAAGCAGGATGACGTCTTCCCCTCGTTCCCGCAGGGCGGGCAGGTGCAGGGGGATGACGTTCAGGCGGTAATACAGATCCTCGCGGAAGCGGCCCGCGGACACTTCTTCCTCAAGGTTTCTGTTGGTGGCGGCAACGACCCGCACGTCCACCTTTTTCGCGCCGAGCCCGCCGACGCGTTCTATCTCCCGCTCCTGCAGCACACGCAGAATTTTAACCTGCAGGGAGATATTCATTTCGCCTATCTCGTCCAGAAACACCGTGCCGCCCTCGGCCATCTCGAAGCGGCCCGGACGGGTGCGGACGGCGTGCGTGAACGCCCCTTTCTCATGCCCGAAGAGTTCCGATTCCAGGAGTTCCGCGGGGATGGCCCCGCAGTTGATGGGCACAAAGGCATTGTCGCGGCGGGGACTGAGCCGGTGCAGGGCGCGCACCAGCAGTTCCTTGCCTGTTCCCGATTCCCCGGTCACCAGGACGGTGCTGTCGGTCGGCGCCACTTTGCGCAAGGTGCGGAACACGTCCGCAAGGGAGGTGTTTTGCCCCAAAATGTTGCTTTCCGCAGCTTCCATGCCCCCTCCGCCCCGAAAATCCTGTTTCCGCCCGTTCCCGACTCAATGTCAAGTAAATGGCATGTTGTCAAGTCCCTGACGGCATGTCCCGGGGCTGACGCATCTAAAATTCAGAGGGTATTGATCACCCGATTAAAGCTTGCCGCGCTTAGGAACTGATTGAAAATAATCTTTACTTTTTATATTCACTGTAGCATAAAAGGGATGACTTTCATAGCGAATGAAATTACACCATATTGCCTGATTTGTCAGCCTAAAAGTAAATGTTATTTCCAAGCACTTCCTTAGCGTAAATAGGGCGCTCCGCATAAAAGACATGTCCCGCCGGTTTGGCAATATTTATTCGGTGGAGCAATATTAACCTGCGAATGTTTTTTTGGCATTAAACCGTTGCGCGACAGCGCTTTGGTGGAGAAAGATCATTCCTGAGTCAACACTCTCCAAAAAAAATCTTGACTCGCGGGGCGGGTCTATACATGGATTCCGGTGCGGGGCGCCGCTTGCGTGCTGCAGGTAAAAGGTTTACAGAACAAAAACAGTCGGGCCTTATTACTGCTTACTGCGCGTTCGCCCGCCGCGCGGCACATGCATGCCTGAACCGTCCGGACGCTCCGGACGCGCAACTCCGCATGCATCACCCTTTACTTCAACTCCCACAGGAGCAAGCCCGCATGTCCGGCAACACCGAACGTTACCGGGCCTATACCAAGGCCGGTGTAGATATTCAGGCAGGCAACGCCCTGGTCGCCAGGATTAAGGAAATTGCGGCCCGTACGCGTACGCACGGCACAGTGTCGGATATCGGAGGCTTCGGCGGACTGTTCAAGCCGGATATCGAAAATATCGAATCCCCGGTACTGGTCGCTTCCACAGACGGCGTGGGCACCAAACTGAAACTGGCAGTTGCCTGGTCCACGCATTACGGCACGGGCATTGACCTGGTGGCCATGTGCGTCAACGACATCATTGTCAGCGGTGCAAAACCCATGTTTTTCCTTGATTATTTTGCAACCGGCAAACTGGATGCGGATGTCGTTGCGAGCGTGATCGAAGGCATAGCCGACGGCTGTAAACAGGCCGGCTGTGTGCTGCTCGGCGGAGAAACCGCTGAAATGCCTGATACCTACCGCGCAGGCGACTACGATCTGGCCGGCTTTTGCATCGGCATAGCCGCCGACAACCGCATCGTCGACGGCTCATCGGTCAAGGTGGGTGACTCCGTTATCGGCATTCACTCCTCCGGGCCGCATTCCAACGGCTATACCCTGATCCGCGAAATTCTGGACAAGAGCGGTCTACAGCGCGACGACCTCTTCCCCGGTTCGGAAAAAACCGTCGGCGACGTCCTGCTCGCTCCCACCATTATTTACGCGGACTGCGTGCGCAACCTCATGCGCGACTTCGCGCCGAGCGGCATGGCGCACATTACCGGCGGCGGTTTTTTCGACAATATTCCCCGCGTCCTGCCCAAGCAGGTCAAGGTGGTCATTACCTTCGGCTCTTGGGATATCCCGCCGGTGTTCCACTGGATCAAACGGGAAGGCAACCTCGAATGGCCGGAAATGCTGCAGATCTTCAACTGCGGTATAGGCTTTGTGCTTATCGTGCCCAAGGAAGACGTCGACGAGATGACAAGGCGCATAGAGGCCCTGCGCCTTGGGTGCAGCGTGATAGGCGGCATAGAACGCTGCCCGGACAAAAATTGCGAACAGGTGGAAATAATTTTTCCAAATAAACGCTGATTACCGCGACTCGCGAGGCGGGTCTATACATGGATTCTGGTCGTCGGACCGGCTTTACAAAAAACGTCCCGCATGGTACATGCCTCCATGTAATCAGCCCCATATCACCGTGTTCAGCGGAAATCAACAGGCAACGCCCGAAAGTCCCGTAACACCGATTTCCGCAGAAATCAACAAGCCGCGGTCGTAAGGCCGCTGCGCCGCGAAGCGGCGGGCGCCGCCGAAAACCACGTTTTTCGACCGGCGATCCTGCGTTAAAAATTTTACCTTTTTAACGATTCGGCAATACGATCAAAAAATGCAGCATATCTGATGCTTAAGGAGGTTCCCGTGAGTTATGCGGAGATGTACGGAGAAAAGCTGACCACGCCGGAAAAAGCCGTTGCGGCGGTCAAGTCCGGCGACTGGGTGGACTACGGTTTCTGCGTGTCCCAGACGAAAGCGCTGGATGCCGCCCTTGCCGCGCGTAAAGGCGAACTGGAAGACGTCAAGGTGCGCGGCTGTGTAGAACTGTGGACGCCTGAAATCATGAAAATCCCCCCGGCCGGAAATCCTTTTACCTGGAACACCCTGCACATGACGGGGGCGACGCGGAAACTCACCGCGAACGGGAATTGTTTTTATATCCCCATGCGCTTTTCCGAAGTGCCTCGCTATTACCGGGAAAATTACGCGCCGGTCGACGTCGCCATGATCCAGGTGTCGCCCATGGACAAGCACGGCTGGTTCAGTTTCGGCCCCAGCGCGTCCTATCTTGCGGCCATGTGCGAGCGGGCTGAGTGCATAATCCTTGAAGTCAACCGCAATATGCCCCGCTGCCTCGGCGGACATGAGGCCTTTATCCACATCACCCGGGCGGACATGATTGTTGAAGCCGACTCCGCATTGGGCGAAATGCCCGCTTCAAAACCTTCCGAGGTGGACCGCGCCGTCGCCGCCCTGGTCGTCGACGAAATCCCCGACCGCGCCTGTCTGCAACTCGGCATAGGGGGGCTGCCCAACGCTGTGGGCATGCTCCTGACGGAAACGGACCTGAAAGATTTGAGCGTGCATACGGAAATGTATGTCGACGCCTTTGTCGATTTGACACAGTGCGGCAAAGTCACCGGAGCATACAAAACCGTCGACAGATACCGCCAGTGCTACGCCTTCGCCGCGGGCAGCAAACGCATGTATGAGTTCCTTGACGACAATCCCCAGCTTATGAGCGCCCCCGTCGATTATGTAAACGACATCAGGGTACTGGCTTCCATCGACAATTTCATTTCCATCAACAACACGGTGGAAGTGGACCTTTTTGGACAGCTTGCCTCCGAGTCTTCCGGATACCGTCATATCAGCGGAGCAGGCGGGCAGTTGGATTTCGTCCTGGGGGCGTATCTTTCCAGGGGCGGGAAGAGCTTCATCTGCTGTTCTTCCACGGTTTCGGGCAAAGACGGCGCGCAGAGCAGCCGCATTGTCCCCGTCCTCAAGCCCGGCGCGGTGGTGACCGCGACCAGGGCGAACGCGCACTGGCTGGTGACCGAGTACGGCAAGGTCAACCTGAAGGGACTGTCCACCTGGGAAAAAGCCGAGCGCATCATCTCTGCGGCGCATCCAGATTTCCGCGAGTCTCTTATCAAGGAAGCGGAAAAAATGAATATCTGGAGACGCGTCAACAAAAAATAGCGGACCGCGCCGCATTATTCAGATAAGGGCCTCAAGACGGATTCGCAGCTTCGCTCAGGGCCGCCGCATCATAAGACGCCGTGCAGGGGCGCTCCCGGCGCGGCCCAGGCGTCTAGGCGTTTCTGCATGTCCGGGTCTTCTTCCAGGGGAGGCGCGTGAAAGGTCTTGCTTCTGGCGTCGATAACGAGCGGAGCCGAGCAGCCCCAGTGTTTGCAGTGCGTGAACGCTCCGGGTCCGTACAGGTCGGTCGCAGGGTCTGAACGGGTAAAGGTCGTCCACAGAAAATTGTCCATTGACGCGCAGACGAAATCCGGGTCATCCACCGCCACCAGCAGTGCTGTTTGCGGTTCATCCCCGTCGGCCGCCGTTTCCCGCTCCGTGCCCGGCGTTGCGCCGATCCGTGCGGCAAGGCGCAGCATAGCCTCGTCCGCGGAGTCGCGCGCCGCGGCATGCGCAGGTCCCCGGCAGACTATAATGCCCGGCGCGAAAAGGCGCGCGCCGGTAAACGGTTCGGGCAGCGAAAAATCCGCGGGCATTTCCGCGGCCAGCGCGCGCCTGGGCCGTCCGGCCGCGGCCCAGACCAGCTTCGATCCCTGGTTCAGGCTGATGCCGCTGTAATCCAGCGTGTCCATGGTGGTGCGGGTGACGAAGTGCAGGTCGCGCGAAAAGTCCGTACGCCGGAGCACATGGGCCAGAAAACCCGGCACGTCGCGGGCCGAAAGCCGTTCATCGTCTTCTTTTGCGGCGATCAGCAGGTATTTGGCAAGGCTGGTCTGCGTGTTCCCGAGCAGGGAAAAGGCGCAGGTCAGCAGTTCCTGCGGAGCGCGTCCGTTTGCCTCCGGACCGGTTTTGCCGTCGTCCGCAAAAGCGGCAAAGGGCACATAGCGCTCGCTGCCGATGGCCAGCAGCAGAGGATGCACACCGGCGGCATCGACGGCATGCACTTCATGGACCCCGGAAAACACCGCCGGCGTCAGGGTCGAAGTCAGTTCATGGATGAAGTCTCCGAAGACCGAATCTTCCTGCGGCGGCCGGCCGACAGAGGTAAAGGGCCACACGGCGTCCGGCCGATGGTATACGGCATCGACGCGCAGCACGGGAAAATCGTGGGCGAGGCTGTAATAGCCCAGGTGGTCTCCGAACGGCCCTTCGCGCTTGAGCGGCGACCGGCCTCCGGCGCACTCCACATGCCCGCAGATGCAGAAATCCGCTTCGGCGGGAATGGGCAGGACGGAAAATCCGGCTTCGGGCATGATGTAGGACAACGGGCGGCCGGCCGGAATGCCGGCCAGACAGAGTTCCGGAATGCCTTCGGGCAGGGGCAGGACGGCGGCCAGGGTCAGGGCGGGCGGGCCGCCGACGCTCACGTTGACCGGCAGGTCGCGGCCGCGTTTCAGGGCTTCCATGTGGTGCGGGCCTATGCCCCTGTGTATCTGGTAGTGCAGGCCGGCTTCCCGGTCCGGCGCATAGTCGCCGCCGCTGATCTGCACTCTGTACATGCCCAGGTTGGAAGCGAAAAAGCCCGGTTTCGCGGGATGTTCGGTGTAGACCTGGGGCAGGGTCACATAGGCGCCTCCGTCCAGGGGCCGGGAAACAATCTGCGGCAGGTCGGAGAGCCTTGCGCGTTTTGCCGTTGCGGGGCCGGAGCGCGCACGGCGCGGCAGCGCGCGCGCCAGGATGCCGGGCAGCCGCGCCCAGTTCCCCGGTTTTTTGAGAAAATCCCGCGGATCGGCGCGCAGCTTGAGCAGGAGTTCAATGTCGCGGAGACCGTCCCGAAAGATGTAGCGGATACGTTCGCGGGCGCCGAAAAGATTGGCCAGTACCGGAAAGGCGCAACCTTTCACCCGGCTGAAAAGCAGAGCCGGCGCCGAAGCGCGGAAAGCGCGGCGCTGAAGGGCCGCAAGCTCAAGGTAAGGGTCGGGTTCCAGGGAATCAATGCGTTTAAGGTGTCCTGCGCTTTCCAGATCCCGGATGCAGTCCCGCATGTTGCGGTAGGCCATGTGTTCCTCCGGAATTGACCATGGCGGAACTTTTGCCGCAATGCAAGCCGTATCGCGGGGATTTACAGAATGATGCCGTTACGCGCGGCGAACTCCGGCAAGTTTTTTAACAGGGTACGGTTTCAGTTGTAAAATGAACGTAAAAATCTTGATAGTCATGAACAGGCAGCCAATAAACGCGAAATATCCCGCCGGCGCCGCGGACTTCCCTGTGTAACGCCTTCTGTTCCTTGAGCGCTTTATCAGCGAGGCAGCCCCTGTGCCGGTCGGGGGCATCCCACTTGGCGCAATTCGTGCCGGGTTCCCTTCCTCCGGCGCGACAAGCTTCATTCACCGCGATAACGATCCGGCTTTTGTGAACAAGGGAAGCAGGAGCGGGGTATGTTCCCCACATCAGGGTGAACGCTTCTATCAGCTTTGCATCCGCGCTGATCTGATTGTTCATCAGAAATTCCTTTCAGCGCATGAACTTGAGCAGCCCGCCGTCGTCGGACAGGATGACTCTGGTGTTGTCCTTGAAGGACTTGCGATATATTTCCAAGCTCTTGTAAAACTCGTAAAACTCCGGGTCTTCCGCCAGAGCGGCGGCGTAAATGTCCATGGCCCGCGCTTCGGCCGTGCCCCGGATAACGATGCCCCCGCGGTTGGCCTGGGCCAGGATCACGTCGCGCTGCATTTCCGCCTCGGAACGGATGCGGCGGTCCTCGGATTCACCCTCATAACGGTACTTGTTGGCCATGCGCGTGCGTTCGGCGTTCATGCGGTTGATGATGGCCTGCCGGTTGGGCAGGTCGGTGCGCTTGATGCGCACGTCCACTATCGTCACCCCGTAGTCGTGGGCCTGGTCGGCGGATTTTTTCAGCACCTCCTCCATGATGTCCGTGCGCTTGGAAAAGACGACCTCGTTCAGTTCCCGGCTGCCGATGGCGGCGCGAAGCTGCGAATACACGATGTTGCGCAGGCGGTCCTCCGCCGTGTGCTCGCCGCGCAGGGAACGGTAAAAGGCCAGAGGGTCGGTGATCTGCCAGCAGACATAGTTGTCGATTTCAAAAGCCTTGAGGTCGGAGGTCAAACTTTCGGTTTTGGCAATCTCGAAGACCAGGATACGCTTATCAAAGAACACGACGTTCTGGATGAAAGGAAGCTTGAAGTTCAGCCCAGGCGTGCGGGCTTTGTTCTCCACGGCCTCGCCGAGCTGAAGGACGATGGCGCGTTCACGTTCGCCGACGAAAAACACGCACTGGGAAAAGACCAGGACGGCGGCGGCCAGACCGGCCGCGATGCTCAACAGCGTGCGTTGGTTCACTGCGCCGCTCCGTCCCGGGGTTTTTGCCGGCCCCCGGTCCCGCGTCCGTCCAGGTTCAGCAGCGGCAGGATGTTGCCCTCCGCATCCCGGGAAATGATGATTTTCTCCAGGCCCGAAGAGGACAGCACATCGCCCATGGCTTCAAGGTACATGCGTTTGCGTGTCACGTCCCTGGCCTTGTTGTATTCTCTGACCATGATGCGGAAGCGTTCGGCCTCGCCCTCGGCCGCCTGCTCCACCTGCCTGCCGTAGGCTTCGGCCGCGTTGAGCATGCCCTGGGCCGTGCCGTTGGCCACGGGAACGATCTTCATGCGGTAGGCCTCGGCCTCGTTGATGATCCGCACCCGGTCCTCGCGCGCGCTGGCCACGTCCTTGAACGCGGCCTCGACTTCCGGCGGCGGTTGCACGTCCAGAAGCTGCACGGTGTGGATACGCACCCCGATGTTGTAGGGAGCAAGGATGTTTTCCAGCACCTGTCTGGCCTGGACCTGCGTTTCCGCGCGTCCGGCGGTCAGAATGGAATCTATGTTGCTGCGCCCGACGACCTCGCGCATGGCTGCCTCGGCCGCGATCTTGATCGTCGTCTCCGCATCGCGCACATTGAACAGGAAGTCGCGCGGCCTGCTGATGTTGTACTGCACGTTGAAACGCATATGGACGATGTTTTCATCGCCGGTGAACATGCTGGCTTCTTCGGCGGAGTTGCGCGATGCGCCCCTGGCCCTGGCGTCCGGCGTCTGGCCGATTACCACGGTGCGCAGGGATTCGGCCGCGACGATTTCCGCCTCTTCCACCGGATAGGGCAGATGGTAGTGCGGCCCGTCCCCGACCTCGCGGCTGAATTCGCCGAAACGCGTTATGACGCCGATTTCGCCGGGTCTGACGATGAAAATACCGGAAGCGGCCCAACCCAGGAAGACCACGATACAGATGATGCCTGCAGGCAGCCTCCCGCCGAGAAAGCGGGAAAGGAAATCACCGGGCTTGAAATCGGAAAAGGGATTCTCCGGTCCCGCCGGCATACGCCGCCTGCGGCCGGATCCCTGCCGCCTCTCCTGAAGTTTGTCCCAGTCCCAGTTCATAATTCAATCCATACCCGTCGCCGTCCCGGCGGAAAGGAAATTTTGACGAAAAACTTCAACCCCAAAAAACTCCACAGGACACGGAACCGCGACTACAGCGCAACGTCGCCGCGTTCCGGGGGGTGCCCCACGCAAGACGCCGGATTGACTCCCGGCGAAACGGAGCATACCTTAGAAGATACGCAGGCGGCGGTCAAGGAATCTTTCGACGGGAATCTTTCGCGATTATTCCCGTTGCCCGCAAACGGCAGCCGGCGCGTGAACAGGAGTTTCCGCTTGATACTCAACCCTGAAGCCGCCCCGGACCCCGATGCCCCGGTCGTCATCCACACCGACGGGTCCTGCCTGGGAAATCCCGGCCCCGGCGGCTGGGCCGCGCGGCTGGCGTACAAGAACAGGGTCAGATATATCTCCGGCGGCTTTGCCTCGACCACCAACAACCGCATGGAACTCTACGCCGCCCTGTACGCCCTGGAGAGCCTGAAACGTCCCTGCCGCGTGGATCTGTACACCGACTCGCGCTACCTGCGCGATGCCGTGGAAAAAGGCTGGCTTCAGTCCTGGCAACGCAAAAACTGGAAAAAAGCCAAGGGCGGCGACGTGTTGAACCGCGACCTGTGGGAACGCGTAGCCCTGATGCGTTCCCGGCACGACCTGCGCCTGCACTGGCTGGAAAGTCACGCCGGCCACGCCGAAAATGAGGAAGTAGACAGGCTGGCCCGCTCTGAAGCCCGCCGCGATTCCCTGCCCCCCGACACCGGCTACGTCCCCGCGGCGACCGCTTCCGGCCAAGAAGGCGGCGCGGGCCTTCAGGCCGGGGTCTCAAACCTTAAAGGCAGCTTTGAGGACGACAGGCCGCGGCAAACCTCTCCGCATCCGCAGGAGAAGTAAGGTGCGCAGGCGGAAGTATTACCGCACGGCACCCATGAGACGCATAATTGTGACGACCAACGCCGTTTGCGCAAAAGTCGGGCCGATTATCCATTTTATTCAACGCGCCGTAAAACCCCTCCCTTCAGGGACAGGGCAGACGCATCTAAATTTCGTTGCGGCGCAACATAGCAGCTGTTTGGGGCCGTCAAGACGGCGGACTTTCCGCGGTGCCCGGCGAGGACGCTTTCTTGCCGTAGTAGGAAA
>JAISMY010000085.1 GCA_031276485.1 Desulfovibrio sp.
GAAGGCACAGGAAAGAAAGGTGAGGCCCCACCTTACGCCGTCGTCCGGTAATATATGTCGAACGTAACACGAAAGCCTTTCGCGGTTACGCCGCACATAAAACCAAACTCGCCGGCGCGGCGATGTCAAAGCCGTAACCTTCAACACCCATCCGCTGCGCGCGTGGCGGACGAACTCGCTATTCCGACGTTGACGAACATATTATACGCCTCTACGCGATAATGTCAAGAGAAAATGCGATAAATAATTTCCAAATGTTATATTTCCACTGAAGCAGATAGGGGTATGGTGATAAAGTCTGATTACGGCACAATGGGACGGATGCGCAGGGACGCGAAGTTCTCCGCCCAGTCCAGGCTGCTCATGCAGGCCGGCAGAACTGCCCGTTGCGCTGTGTTTTTCAGGCCGGAAGCCGTGACCACGGCCCGGCGCAACAGGCCGAGCAGTTCTTCCGGGTCCGGCAGCCGGGCGGACGCCAGCAGGGGATGAACGCCCCGCATTGTTTTGACGCCGTAGTCAGTAGTGACGGCAGCCAGGCCGAACAGGGCCATCTCTAGAGGCGGATAGGAAGGATGCGGAGAAATCATCAGCGACAGTCCCACATGCGCCTTGAGCAGCAAGGCGATATACTCCTCGACGGGCAGGCGTCCAAGGCTTTTCAGCAGCGCGCCGTCGGCCAGGGGCACGTCCTCGTGCGGCAGCCCGGCGCTCAGGGCCGCAAATTTGCTCCTTCCGGCCGGGGGCAGTCCGGCAAAAAACAGTTGCAGGGTTTCCACCCCGACTTCAAAGCAGTTGCGCGGCAGTCCGGGGCGGCCGTAAAACAGCAATATCGTGCGTTCGCCGCCTTTGGCCGGGAGCCTGAACGAACGGCTGCGCAAAAAGGCGGCCAAGTCCCGGTTCAGAGACGGTTTGAGCACGTATTCCTCGGAAAAGCGGCATCCGTTCACCCGCAGGTGTTCGGCCAGAGTCTCGGAGTTGATCACCGCCCGCGTCAGGGCGCCGAAGGTATAGCTGTGCAGCGCGAGCGCGTGTTTCCGCCCCAAGGGCGCAAAGCCCGGTTCCCAGTCCTGGATGAAATAGTAGAACGGCAGCGGAGCAAGCCCCTGCTTCAGCCGGGCTTTGTGCAGCTTGTCCCAGAAAGTGAATCCCGCATAATAGGTAATCAGGAAAACGTCATTGACACGGCACGGCAAGGGATTGTCGGAAGCGGCGAAAAAAAGTTCAGCGCGCGCGGCGCAGTCCCTGAGGTGGGCAAAGGCGCCGTGTTCCGCGGACACCGGGGACGGCTCTTCTTCAAACAGGGAAATAAAACGGCAGACGTCGTAGTGCGCGGCAAGGGTCCGCGCGAGTTCCAGTGCCGAGGTCACGCCGCCGAAGGCCGTATCCGAAGCCAGGGAAGGCAGGACTACGTTCAGCCGGCTTGCCGCGTCCGGCTCATCCGTTCGAAGTTCGATATCGTACATGATTGACAGGTGGACGCTATCTGAATAAGAGGCGAAAAACAAGGAGCGTCGGGAATGCCGGTACAGCGCGGCGCACCCGGAAGCGCCGGCCGGGAAGGAAACAAGAGCGCGCACCTGGCGCTGGGCAAGGCAGGCGAGGAAGCCGCGGGGGCGTTGCTGGAGCGGAGCGGATTCCGCATTCTCGACCGCAACTGGCGTCCGGCCGGGGCACGGCGCGGGCTGGAGCTGGATCTGGTCGCCGAGTGCGACGGAACGCTGGTCTTTGTGGAAGTAAAAACGCGCAGAACTGCAGGCAGGGCGGTCGCGGCCGGGAACGGGAAAGACGTGCCCGGGCATGGACAAAGCGCCTCCGGGTTTTGCCCGCGTCAAACCGGAGACGCCCGCAGGGAGCACGCTCCCGCGGCAGCGCGCGAAGAGGATATCCGCATACCCGGCGCGCGGCCGGGTTGCATCCGTGGGCACGGTAACGCTGTAGCGCACAAAGAAGGCATCCCGGTGTACGCGGCCTTCACGGCGGACAAGCGCAAGCGCTTCGCGGAAGCGGCCCGGCGCTGGCTCAGCGCGCACGCGGCCTGGGGCCGTCCCTGCCGTTTCGACGTAATTCTTGTGGAACAAGGGGCCGATGGAACGCTGTACGCGGAGCGGCATGCCGATGTCCTCGAACTCGGGAACATTGTGGGTGGCGGCGACCCCTATTGGCAACCCTGGTGACTTGTCGCTCAGGGCCGTTCAGGTGCTTTCCGGAGTCTGGCGCATTCTGGCCGAGGACACGCGGCGTTCCGGCCTTCTGTTGGCCGGTTGCGGGGTCTCTTCCCCCGGTTTTCTTTCCCTGCACGAACACAATGAAATCCGGCGTCTGCCGGCCGTTCTCGGCTTGCTCAAAGCGGGCCGGGATCTGGCCCTGCTTTCAGACGCCGGCACACCGTTGCTTTCCGATCCCGGCTACCGTCTGGTCCGGGCTTGCCGTGAAGAAGGAATCAAGGTATCGCCCCTGCCCGGCCCCAGCGCAATATGCGCGGCGCTCAGCGCCGCAGGCGTCGCGCCGTTGCCCTTTGCCTTTCTCGGGTTCCCGCCGCGCGGGCGGGGAGAGCGGGAGCGCTTTTTCGCGCCCTACGCCGGCCTGAAACTCACGCTGGTATTTTTTGAAAGAAAGGACCGCCTTGCCGCCTGCCTGCGCGATGCCGGCAAAGTACTCGGGCGGCGCGAAGCCTGCCTTGCGCGGGAAATGACCAAGGTGCACGAGGAATTTATAAAGTTTTCCCTTGATGCGGCGCATCTGTTGCCGGAGGACATGAAAGGAGAGATGACGGTACTCATCGGACCGCCGGAGACTGTGCCGTGCGCCGAAGAACGGGAAAATCCGGATGCGTTTATCCGCGAAGCGCTGAACGCAGGCTTAGGGGTGCGGGAAACGGCCCGTATTGTGCGTATGCGCATTCCCGGACTGACCCGCAAAGAAATTTACCGGCGCGTACAGGAGTTGAAAACGTCTTGCTCAGGAAGCGACATTGTTCCTGTGAACACGGTGCAAAGGGACTCTGCGCCCTGATCCGGATTTGTTTTCAGCAGAAAGCGAACTGGTATGGCGGAGGCGAAGCCGACGCCCGCAAGTTTTTGAAAAATCAGGCTTCGCCTGTTTTTCAAAAACTTTGGCGTCTTGCATTCAAACTCGCTTGAATGCAACGTGGTATGAAGATGAGCGCGGGTCGAAAATCGTCCCGGAAAAATCCCGAAAGCCGGAGCCCGGCAGCGGCTGTATCTCCCTCATGACTTTGCATCGGACAGCAATTCTAATTTTAGACTTTTTTGAAAAAATTTTCCCACCTGAGCCGATTGTACCGAAAAAAAAAGTCCGTTATTCCCACAGAATCGGCTTTTTGTCCCGCCGGACAATGCTGCAA
>JAISMY010000074.1 GCA_031276485.1 Desulfovibrio sp.
GCTGCCTATCTTTAGTGCAAAGGTCACTCTCTCAGGTATCCCCTGAGTCAGGGCTGAAGGATTCATCGTCAGGGTATACGTACCCGCCGTGACAGCAACGGAAACCGTCACCGGCTGGGTATCCACCGTGGCCTGTATGGTCTGGGTGCCGGCGGTCTTGGCCGTCAGGCTGCTTATCGCGAACTGCCCGTCGACATTGGTTGTTGCCGTTTCGGGCAAGCCGATGAAATTATCGTTGGCCGTGAAGCTCACGCTTTTGCCCGCTGTCGGCACGCTGCCTATCTTTAGTGCAAAGGTCACTCTCTCAGGTATCCCCTGAGTCAGGGTGGAAGGCGTCATCTCCAGCGTGTATGTGCCCGCCGTGACCGTGACCTCAACCGTTACGGCCTGCCCGCTCACCGTGGCCTGTATGGTCTGGGTGCCGGCGGTCTTGGCCGTCAGGCCGGTTATCGTGAACGTGCCGGCGGCGGAGGTTGCCGTCGAACCCGCGGGCAAATTGCCGAACTTGGCGTTGTCGCCGGACCCGGACGGGAAGGTCACGTTTATGCCGGAGCCCACTGCGGCCCCACCTTGCTTCACCGTAAAGGTCACGTTGGTCGGGATGTTCTCAACCAGGGACGGAGGAGCCATCTCCAGCGTGTACGTGCCCGCAGTGACGGTGACGGCGATGTTCAATTTTTCGCTGTCAACCGCTACCTGTATGGTTTGACTGCCTGCTGCCTTTGCCGTCAGGCCGGTTATCGTGAACGTGCCGCCGGTACCGGTCGTTGCCGTTGCAGGCAGGTTTTTGAAATTGGGGTTGGCCGTGAAGCTCACGATCTTATCAGGCACAACCGTGCCGTTCATCTTCAAGGTAAACGTCGGGTCGGCCGGAACGCCCTGAGTCATGGTCAGGGTATTTGGTTCAAGCGTGTATGTGCCCGCCGCGACCGTAAAGCTGACGCTCACAGCCTGCCCTTCTACTGTGGCATGTATGGTCTGCGCGCCGGAGGCCAGGGCCGTAAGGCCGCTTACCGGGATCGTACCGTCGCTGCCGGTCTTTTGCTCGCTTGAAGGCAAGCCGGTGAACCTGTCGTTGGCCGTGAAGGTCACGCTTGTGCCCGCGGCTGCCGGCGTACCTCCCCGCAGCACTGTAAAGGTCACGGCGGTCTGGGTGTTCTCAACCAGGGTAGCGGGATTCATCTCCAGCTTGTAGGGGTCCGATTTACCCCGCAGTTCAAATGAGGCCGACGAGTTGCCTATTGAAACCGTAACCGTTATTAGGCCGTCAGGCGGCAGATCAATGGAATCAAGCCGCAGCAGAAATTCACCCTGTCCGTCCGTGACGTATGATTTGGAAGAAACGCCCGCAGACGCGGAACGCACGGAAACAATTTCGTCGACGAAAGCGCCGAGCGCGGCGACAAAACGGGAGACAAATCCATCGGGCGGGCGGGGATTGTGTTGCGTCAGCCAGTTCCCGCCGGTATTCACAGTCACCGCTTGCCCGGCGGCGTATCCTCCAAATGTCTTCAAAACCCGGAAACGGAATCCGTTGTCGCCGTCCCCGCCGAGGTATTCTATCTGATAGTCCTGTTTGGCCCGGTACTCCAGAATGATGCGGTTTTCCCTGTCCACAAACTCATGCCGGGATCCCGATACCGACCTCATCTCGGCCACTTTGGAGTGCCTTGTCTGCTCATCCCACGGCATATCGAAGCGGTAGGTGAAGTGCAGGCCGTACTCTGTTTCCGTTTCCCCGCGTTGCGTAGTCCGTTGCGTCAGGAAGCCGGACACGAGAGGTATAGGCGTGTACTCCAGACCGTAGGACCAGACTTTCGGATTTTTTTCGAGCCGGGAGGGCCCGAACATGCCGACATGCTCTCCGAACCATTGCGTAAAGGATCCCGTAAGCGCCATGTTGCGATAGAAGGGCAGGTAAGCCTTGAGGCGGGTGTCCCATCCCGCGGCGGGGCGCTCCTCGACAAAACGTCTGTCGAAGTCGTAGGAGCCTTTCCAGCCGGAGAGCGGGAAATAGGAGTTGGAGGACAGGCGCAACCAGTCGAACTGCGCTTCGACGCCTACGCCGCCGCGGCGATGCGCACGAGTGAAGTCGATGTCGTAGAACGCGTTGTAGCCGATCATCCAGTCCCCGGCGTCCATTTCATCCTTGGCGGCCGGAAACCAGCGCTCCCCCAGGCCGAAGTTGCCGATCCAGCGATCCTGCCCGTCCGCGTTCCCTCCGGAGACATCCATGCTGCGCAACCCGGCCTGTGCAAAGATCGTGGTGTACCGTCCGTCATACAACGGCAGCAACACGTCGCCGTCGCCCCGGAGTTTCCCGTTATCGTCAAGGGTATAGTTCAACCGAGCGCGGGCGCCGCGTATAAAAGAAGAGACGGCAGCTTCGCCTGCCGAGTTCAACGCGCCCATGCCCCAGGACAACACGCGGTCCTGCGCAGCCTGTGATGAAGAAAAAATGTCGACCTGCCGCGTATCGCTGCTCCGGCCGTCGCGCGACGGGTCATAGCGGCCGGTCAGGGGGTCGTAGCCGATGGCGGACAGAGGTATATACCCGCCGAGATAGCTGTTCCCCAAGCCGTGTTGCGCATAGGCCGCCGCCCTCCGGCCTCCGTCCGACGGCCCGTCGTTTTCCGCGCCGCCCGCTTTGCGCACTGTGCCGTCCTGATGAAAACCCGCCCCCTCATCCCTGTTCGGGAACGTGGGGGCCGGAACCCCTAAAATCGACGCTCCCAGGTCCATCAGCGAGTACGACAGGGGCCGGGGGGCGCTGCCGTTTGAGCTTCCCGCCGGCAGGAAAGGAACCAGCGCTTTGAGCAACGACGAAGCGTCATGCTCTACATTGTGAGGCGAAGTCGGGGGAACGGCAGCGACCGCGTTTGTCCGCCCGGTAAGGCCGGCGGCAGGCGTTGCGTCCTCTGGAGAAAACGCGGAGGATGCGCCGCGTCCGGCTTTCGCTCCGTTTGCCGCAGATCCGCGCGTTGCGCGCGCCTCGGCGTCTTTATTGGCCGCTTCGTCGACGTCCGCCTTGCGTTCGGGGCTGTTCAGACGCCGTTGGACAAATTCGGCGCCAAGTCCCGCCGCATCGGCCAACACGAAAGATTTGGGCGGCAGCGCTGCATCTCGGCCGCGGGAGGGAAGCGGAGGAAGGGCGACGTTGCCGTAGGCGCTTGCTTCAGGCCGGGGAGACGCGATTGCGCCTGCCGCCTGCGGGGGCAGGACAAGGAGCAGGATCAAGAGGTATGATATACATGCCCGAAATCCTGGATGTGAATTGCCGCGCAACACGCTCACCGTACGTCGGCTCTTAGGGATTGTACATAAAGATCGGACATGAGGCGTTGCTTTCAGTCCGACCGCCTGTACATTTTTCGAAGGCAAAAAATTGCTTTGCCTGTACCCTCATGTCGCACCCCCTTTAGAAGTCCGCCACGTTCTGCAACAGAGGCTTTAGACATGGTTATAGGCAATATTGATTACATGTTCAGTTGTCAGGTTAACTACAAACGGCACGGAGTCAAGACCTTTTTCGGGTTGCGGCGTAAGCGGTTTTCCGGACATAAGGCTCCCGGAGGGTGAAGTCTTTTACTTCGGCAAAAGCCGAAAGTTTCGAGACTTGATCCAAACATCGCCCAGGCGCGATGCAATTCGACTGCCTGCCGGAGGGAACGGAATGATTCCGGCAGGGGACAGGCACACTTGCGCCGCAGCCGATCCCGCATTACCATGTCCCCATGTTGAGGAGGTTTCATGGCGCGTCATGATGCAGAGATGTTCTGCCGTTTTGTGTACAGCCCGGATTTGTCGTATGAAGCGCTTCTGACTTTGGAAGCGGCATTGAAAGTCGAACTGGCCGCCGTACTCGGCGAGGGAGGCGGGGAATTCATCCATTTTGAGGAAACGGGCGATGCCCTGCGCGTGCAGTGCGTCTTTGCCGGATATGACGAGGATGTGTTTCACGCGTTATGCGAAAAAATCGCGCCGTTAACGGACGGCAGGGCGGAGACCTGCATGCTGTTCGTGGACAAGGATCTGCAATTGCTGCATGTGTACGCCCTGCACGACGGCGCGTGGCGCGAGTGTTGCGTGGGTCTGCCCGTTCCTGGACTGTTGACCGGGGCCGGGGCGGGCAAGGAACCGATGACGGGGACCACGCCTGCCGCGAAAGCCCGATAAACGCCTTTACGAAGCCATTCACACCTGCCGAACGGCAAAACTGCCGGAGGAAACGCCGCGCCGGCAACCCGGTAAAATTTTGTCAACCTCATTATTTTCCTTGCTTTTTATCAGCCGGTCGGCTAGACTGCATGTAGCTGGATACAAATCAAGCGTACCGGCCTGACTGCAAAAAAATACCATGAAACTTTAATGGTTCAGGACTGGAACTGTATCTTCACCGCCGCCGAACCCGGCTTCAATGATGCCGGGACGTTTGCCGGCCCCCTGCGTCTGCCGACCATGGATGCGTTGCGGCACTTTCTGGATCTCGTCCACATCAAGTACTGTCTCGCCAAACCGTTCTTTGAGCTGCCCGACTACTATCCGGTGGTGGAACTGCGCGAACTGCTGCCCAGTTTCGAAGCGGATCCCTGGGAATACGCCAAGCTTCCGGCCTTCAGCATGGTGGCTTTTGACCGGCCCGTGCGCAGTTTTATGGAAATATTCCAGTTCGACAGGCTGATTCCCCCGGACGCCGGACTGCGCGCGGATCTCGCCGGGGAAAACATGGACGCGAATCTTTCCGTACTCCTGTCCCGCCTGCCGCGCACCATGCAGGAAATCCTGCGCCGGCGCTTCGCAAACGTCGATGTGGCCGACCCGGCAACCTATCCGGCCCTTATGCCCTACCTCGCCTCCATGGACCGCGGGCAGGTCATGGGACTGCACGGCCCGCATCCGCGGGAGATGAACTTTTACCTCGCCGGAGTGTACGCCTCCTTTCCTTCGGACCTGGATACGGAAGTCAAACGCTACGGCGTACGCATCGGCAAATTCCGCATAGACGACCAGGACTCCTACGAGCAGAACCGCAATTTCGTCCTGCAACACCTTATGGAACTCTACGGGTTCCCTGTATCGTCGGAACGGCGCACCTCGGCCGCCGTCTTCGCCCGCCGCCTGCACCGCATGGGCGAGCGTTTCCTGATCCGCGTACTCGGCCAGTCCGACCGCACCATTACGACGATTTACGGCCCCGGCACGTCCGTGCCTTACCCGTATATCGATAAAATCGCCCTGGTCAAGGCTGTCGACAATCCAGAAGACGACAGCCTGGAAAAACTGCGCGACGAAGGCTGGTTTCTGGACGCGGAAAAATGCGTGCTTATCCTCAAGGTACTGTACAGGCAACATAAATTCAGCACGGGCAATGTGCGCCAGGAACGCGCCCTGTCCGTGCTCAGGCAGGAAATCATTCACCCCCTGACCGGAAAAACTCTGCCCTATGAAGGGTTGATCCGCAGCACGGCCAATGTTCACCTGATGCTCAACGACATAGTCCAGGGTGAACATACAGGACGCACCGTCTATAAACGCGTGGAAGTCGTCGAAGATACGGATACCGAAGAAAAACGCCTGAAATTTCTCTATGCCTGGCTGTCCAAAAACCAGCGCCGCATCATCGGCTACAGTGACGACTTTTTTGCCAATATTGAAAAAATACTCAATAATTACCTCCAGCCCGCGGATGATGAACGCTTTTACAAGGTGCGCAACTACCACGCCGAAGTGCTGAACCGCTATACATACATACTTCAGGCCCGGAAAGTGCGCATGCTCGAAGACTTGCTGAACCGCAACATCAGGAATAAACGCATCGGCTACGCGCAGATGCTCGCCGAAAGCACTGAACTCATGCTTTCTCTGAAATTTGAAATAGTCAATTATTTCGATTCATTGGTGTCTGCCGCCATTGCCATCGGCGAATCCATGCTCAATGACCGCTACCTGGTGCGCTCCTATATCGCCAAGCCGGAAAGCAGCCTGTCGCAAAAAGGTTTGGAGATCAAACGCAATTATGGTAAAATGGTTACCTTGATAGACGATTTCAAGTCCATACGCAAACTGCGCACGGCCGGCAACAAGCGGTGCGACGGCGAAGCCGACTTTGAAGAAACACAGGCCGCGTCCTGATACGGCGCACGATTCTCTGCCTTCCCTCCAGCAAAGGAGCAGACGCATGATTTCCCTTTTCACGACGCCGCTTACGCCGCGACACATGGAACTCGGCGCCAAATGCGGCCCCTTCGCCGGCTGGAACATGCCCATACACTACCCTGCGGGCATCGTCGCCGAACACCTCCATACGCGGACCAAGGCCGGCCTTTTCGACATCTGCCACATGGGCGAGTTTATCGTAGACGGTTCAGGAGCGGCGGAATCCCTGGCCCGTGCGGTTACCGTGAACATCGGCACCCTGAAACCAGGACGCTGTCGTTACGGATTCCTGCTCAACGATGAGGGCGGCATCCTCGACGACCTTATCGTCTACCGCCTGCGCGAAGACCGCTTCATGCTCGTCGTGAACGCCGCCTGCCGCGAATCGGATTTCGCCCGCCTCGGTGAGCGGCTCAACCCCTCGCTCACTCTTGAAGATCGTTCCGATGTCACGGGAAAACTGGACCTCCAGGGGCCTGAATCCTTTGCCGTGCTGGAACGCGTACTGCCCGGCCCGTGGCGCAGGCTGCCCTATTTCGGCTTTACCGAGGACGCCTCCTTCGACAACGCCCCCCTGATCGTCAGCAGAACGGGATATACCGGCGAACTGGGCGTCGAATTGTACTGTCCCGCAGAAAAAGTCGAAAAACTCTGGGACCGCATCCTGGCCGACAAAGCGGCGCTTCCCGCCGGACTGGGTGCCCGCGACACCCTGCGTCTGGAAATCGGCCTGCCTCTCAACGGCCATGATCTGGACGAAAAGCACAGCCCCGCCGAGGCCGGGTACTCCGCCATGCTCACTTCACAGGCCGACTTTACAGGCCGCGAAGGCGCGCTTCGAATCAAAGAAAAACTCACCGCGCTGCGTCTGGCCGGGCGCAGGAGCGCGCGGCACGGCGATGCCGTGTTCAAGGAAGACAGACAGGTCGGGACCGTCACCAGCGCGTCCTTTGCCCCCTCCGTCGGCGCAGCCGTAGCCCTGGCCTATATCAACGCCGAAGACGCCGGTACAACGGACTATGTTATCCGCGCGGCCAGAACGGACCTCCCGGCGCGCGCCTGCGCACTGCCTTTCTATACAAAAGGCACCGCCCGCATGACCCTGGTGTAGCCGCACAGTAACCGCTCACAGCGGCAGCCCGTTTGAACTCGCCGGAACTTCCTTTATGGTTTGGAGCCTCTCCTTTGCGGGCGGCATCGCCTGCTCACAGCCGATAGACCTTGAAAGGCCCGGAGCCGGAGTAGACAAACTTGAGTTTTTGCCCGGCAGCGGCCGTGAAGCGTTGCAGCAGACCGACGTCCGTGGGCGGAGCGGTGTAACGGTAACAGGGGCGGTAACGGGAAATATGCAGAGGCACGTCACGCCCGCTTGCCGCGCACAGGTCGGCAAGCCAGTCCAGTTCGGCGGCGAATTCTTCCGCATCGTCGCTTATGCCGGGCACGACCAGGGTGGTGCATTCCACATGTGTTCCGGCCTGGGCGAAGGCGCTCACGGTCCGCCTGACGATGTCCAGAGAACCTCCGAGCCGGGCATAAGTTCGGGGATTAAAGGTTTTGACGTCGATATTGACGGCGTCGACGACCTCGATCAGCGCCGTCAGGAGTTCTTCCGAATACATGCCGTTGCTCACCATGACGGTGGCGATGCCTGCCTCGCGCAGCAAGGGGGCGGCTTCCAGGATGTATTCCGCCTGCAGCGCGGGTTCGTTGTAGGTATAGGCCACGGCATGCAAACCCAATTCGCGGCATTTGTCGCGCAGTTGTCGGGGAGTGACGCTTTGCAGGGGAACCTTCGCCGCTCCGCCGCCCTCGGGTTGGGCGATGCCGTGATTCTGGCAGAAAGGGCAGTACATGGTGCAGCCCAGGCTGCCCAGGGAGAGGATGTACGAGCCTGGCCGCCAGCAACGGAGCGGTTTCTTTTCGACGGGATCGACGGCAATGGAAGAAAAGCGCCCGAGATGGGGCGAGAGCAGTTCGTTCCCGCCGTGCCGGCGGGCCGCGCAACGGCCCCATTGTCCATCGCGCAGGCGGCAGGCGCGCGGGCACATTCCGCAGACGGCTTCTGCTCCTCGCGCCTCGGTCGTCCACCAGCGTGCTTTCACGCGTCCCCTTCGCGGTAGCGGTCGACGGTGAACCGGTAAATTTCCGCGCCCTCCGTATCGCGTATGCCGCCTTTCTGCGCGGCCACAGCCACTTGCCGTTCCACGCTGTCTATGCCGTCCAGGTCCGGCAGCAGAAGACCTCGTCTGCCGTCCTTGCATACGATGACGCCGTAGACTTCGGGGTCCAGGCGCATGCCGGGCCGCACGAGTTCCGGCTCGCTCAGGACGTCGACGGAGATGCGGACGCTGGAGAGTTCTTCGGGACGCATGGGAGGAAAACGCGGATCGCGGGTTGCGGCAGAGACCGCGTTGGCGGTGATTTCCTCGGCCAGACCACTGCGCGTGGGCAGAAAGGTGCCTATGCAGCCGCGCAGGGAGCCGTCCCTGCTTTTTATGGAAACGAAGCAGCCCTTGCGCGGGGTCCAGAGGGCGGACTGCGGGGCAATGGTCTCGGCGTCCGCCGGGGTCGGCGCCGGACGCCCTTTCAACAGCGCGGCTATGGCCGCGCGGGCCAGCCGGGGATAGGGGTGCCCATCCTGACGGGCTGAAGACGGGTTGGTACCGGGGTATTGTCCGGAACCGGCCGGAGAAAGCTGCGGGGGATGCGCTTTTTCGGACGGATGCGGCGCGTGGGCGCGGGTAAGGGAAGAGCCGGCCGCAGGAAGGGCGACGCCGGCCCCGGCCCCCGGATGCGCCGTGCGGGCGCGGGCAGAGGCCGGCAGTACCCTGACGCTGATTCGCGTTTTGGAGGCGGCCGGGCGGTCGCTCTGCGGAGCCTTCGCGCTTGACGCTTCCCCTTCCCGGTGTCGTTCAGGTACTCCGCGGGAGGCGGACTGAGGTTTTTCGGAGATTGACAGCTCCTCTTCCCGGCGTCGTCCGGCTGCACCGCCGGGGTCGGCCTGCATGTTTTCCGGGGTCGGCCCTTTTTCTTCCCCGGATTGTCCGTTTGCTCCGCGGGCGCCTGTCCGCGCGTTTTCCGAGGGAAACAGTTCGCTGTTTGTCCAAAGGGCGTTGCAGTAGCCCACCCCGAACGGGCCTTCGTAAGAAAAAATTTCCAGCGGGGCGCGCGTGAGCCTGAGCAGCGCGAGAACGGACCGCAGTCCGCATTCTCCGGCGCCTGCTGTAATAGCCGTTTTCAGGTTCAGCAGCGGCGCGGGGTCGCCGAGTTTCAGCGCCTCAAGGACGGCGGCGTCAAAAATGGGGCCGGCGGGATCGAAGCCGTAGGGGCCGTCGTTTTTCAGGCGATGGGAGAGGTCGCCGCTGGCCAGCAGCGCCCAGCGCCGTCCGCCGGGCAGACCGCGCAGAGCGTCGCCCAGGGCAAGAGCGTGTTCAAGGGACAGCCCGGAGGGGCCGGCAAGGATCGCGGACGGGATTTTGCCGTCCGGAAAAGTCGGGAGTATGAACTGCAGGGGGACTACCGCGCCGTGGTCCGGGGTGATGTCCGGCATGTCGCCGGCGGCGCACGGAATACCGGCTGCCTTGAACGCGGCCGCCATTTCGTCCAGGGCCGCCGGGGATCCCGTAAGGGATACATGCACTCCCGGCGCGCCGAAGCGCGCGAGACTGCCCCTGACCCGCGCGGCGCGGTTGATGAACAGCGCGTCCGAAACACCGGGCTGATGCGGCGAAAGCACCAGCAGCACATCAGGCGCAAGAGCGGCATTGAGCCTGGTCAGCGCGGCGCGGAGCCGTTCCGTGCCGTCCAGGGTACGGAGAGCTTCGCGCTCCCGGCCTCTGCCCACCGCATGCGCCAGAACGGGCGGATGCGGCATCAGCGCGGCCCAAGTGAAAGGCATGACGTCCTCCTTGTACGGCACGGCCGGAAATGCCGGCAGGCAATCCGGAAATCGCCGCCGCGTCCTGTTGAGATGTCACGCCTGTACTGTGTCTTAACAGGCGTGAAGGCGGCAAGGCAAAAAAACGTGGTGTTGCTTTGCTCACGCCGCCCGCGGCGGCGCGCCGTATCATGACGTTCTGCGAATGACGCGGCGCGGTTACGCTGTGACCGCGGGCGGGGCATCGGGCAAGCCGAGAACCGCCGCCGGGTCGATGCCCGCCGTTGCCTCCGGAACCGCCCGCACAATGCGCAACGTACTGTCCGGGCTTGCCAGATCGAGTGTGTCCCCGTGCATAGGTGCGCCTTCGGCGTCTTTCACCCGGATCACCACCGGCTTTATCGGGCTGTCCGGATTCCCGGCGCTTACAACACCCACGCTGCCGTCGGACAGTTCCACCACGCTGCCCACCGGATACACGCCGAGCATGCGGATGAAAACAGCCACCTTTTCCGGGTGCAGGGCCTTGCCGCGCATTTCGTACATAATGCCCAGCGCCCTTTGCGGCGGCATGCCGTCCTTATAGACCCGCCTGCTGGTCAGGGCATCGTATATATCCGCCAGCGCGACTATATATCCCACATCCGAGACGTCGTGTCCGGAAAGGCCGGCCGGATAGCCCGCGCCGTTGTAGCACTCATGGTGGTGCAGCATGCCCTGGGGCACTTCCGGTATGATGCTCGGCACATCTTTGATCTGCTCGTAACCCAGCGTAGGGTGGGTATTCATCACCCGGCGCTCCGCTTCGCTCAACTTGCGCGGCGCGTTGAGTATCTGCGGCGGCACGAGAGCTTTGCCCAGATCGTGAAAAAGCCCGGCCAGTCCGACGGCGCGCGTCGCCTGCTCCCCCATGTGCGTATAGCGGGCGAACATACTGCTGAGGACGCTGACGTTGACACAGTGCATGTAGGTGTAACTGTCCGTACGCCGCAGACGGCAGAGGCTGTGCATGGCATCGGCGTTGTTGTCCAGACTGTGCATGATGCGCTCGACGATGTTGGATGCCGGGCTCATGTCCAGTTTGCCGAAACGGATGTCGCTCATGAAGGCGCGCGCATAGCCGACCGCGGCATCGTGCGCTTCGGCCGCTGCCTTGACCTCGGCGACAAAAGGCACTTTCGGTCCGGCAGATGTTTTACCGCGTTCTTCCGCGCCGTCCGAATCCGCTTCAGGAAGCGCGCCGGCGGCATAGGCCGGCGATCGATCCGGGTCTATATAGACTTCAAGATAGCCTTCAGCCGTAATGTTGCGGACTGCATCGTCGGAGGCGAGCAGCCCTTCCCGCATGTACAGATAGGGACGCTCCCGCCAGTCGATGCCTGGGTCGGCCACATACATGCCTGCTTTGAGTTCCAGAATATGCAGAAGTTTCAGCGAGCCGGCGACGTCGGCTGTTTTTGCTTTATTATGAGGCATGGTTTGATGATATGCCTCTTTCCGACAAAAAAGCAACCCGATGCAGACCCTTTCTCCGGAAAACTCTGCCGGTTCCGCCGTCGTCTTTTTGGCGTTCATCTCCGTATGGCAGCCGGCACATTTACCGATTTTCGCTGAAATCAGCAAACCACGGTCGCAGGGTCGACGCGCCGCCGCGGATTTCTCATATGGCCCGGAAATTGCTTTTCCACCTGGGCCGCGTCGGATTCCCGTCCGGCCGGATCCGCAAACAGCCGGAGGAAGCATGCAGAATTCCATGTACACCGCCCTGTTCGGCGCGCTCACCAACGAGCACCGCATGAACAACATCGCCGACAACCTGGCCAACGTGAACACCACCGGCTACAAGCGGGACATGCTTTCCTTCCGCGACACCTTTCTCATGTACGCCCATGACCAGATCATGGAAGCGCAAAGCCATCTGAAACAAGAAAAACTTTTTCCGGAACCCATGCATCTGGCGCGGGCGCGTTTGGCCTACGCCAAGACGGACTTTGAACAGGGGTCACTGAAAGCCACCAACGCGCCTTTTGACCTGGCCATAGCCGGGAACGGCTTTTTCAAGGTGCGTACCCCGCAGGGGGAATTTTACACGCGCAACGGGCATTTTCAGGTGACCAACGAAGGCGTGATCGTCACCGAACAGGGGTTCCCGGTACTCGGCGACGGCGGCGAACTCACCGTGCCCGCCGGCGTAAAAAATTTCACCATAGCCGAAAACGGGGCAATTTATGCCGACGGCGGGCTGGTAGGGCAGATCGGGCTGGTCGATGTGGATAACCATCTGTTCCTGGAAAAACTCGGCGGCAACATGTACCGGCAACGTCCCGGCACGAATCTTGCTGAGACAGAGGCGGACGGATATATGGCGCAGGGCTTTCTGGAAGTGTCCAACGTCAATCCCGTCTATGAGATGGTCAACATGATTGAGGCGCAGCGCCAATACGAAGCCTACGCCAAAGTCATGCAGAGTACCGATGCCGTGGACAGGGAAACAATCTCCAAGGTGGGCAGAGGACGCGCGTAGTGTTTCCGAAACGAAATATTCGGCGTTGCCCGGAGCAAATGGGGAAAGCTCCCGAAAGGGAGCGTTTGCAAACCGTAAAGGAACTTCTGATGAACAGCGCAACGCACAGTGTGGACACCGATTTTTTCATAGTTTCCGAACCGTTCACCCGCACCGCGGAAAGACGTTCTCTCTCTCCCCGTGCCGGGGCACGGCCGGGTCTGCCGGAGGCTCCGACAGCATCTGCCGGCAAACTGCTGGGGACCTTGCTTGCGACTTGCGGCATCGGCAGCGCGCCGCGCATCACGAGTGCGGAATGCGTTTCGAACGCTGCCGGGGCGCGGGGATGACGACGCGGCAGGCATGCGCATGCAACGGCGCGGGATCTCGACGTCCGGCGCATACTTGTTGCGGTGCGGAATCTCAACGTCCGATGCGCGGTTGCTTCGGTAAGGCATTTCAACGGTAATGCGCTTAGGGACGCGCTTTGCAGGAGGATCGAACGTATGATGCGTTCCCTTTGGACGGCGGCCACCGGCATGGTGGCGCAGCAACTGAATGTGGATGTGATTTCGCACAACCTGGCCAACGTGAATACCACGGGCTTCAAAAAGAGCCGGGCCGAATTCGAGGATCTCATCTACCAGAACCTGCGCATAGCCGGCACCGTCACCGGCGCAGACGCCGCCCAGACCATTCCCACAGGCATACAGGTCGGCCTCGGTGTGCGCCCAACCACGGTACACAAATTCTTTTCGCAGGGCGATTATCAAAATACGAGCAACCCCCTGGATTTGGCCATTGAAGGCGACGGCTTTTTTCAGGTTATAGTCAACGGCGAAGAAGTCTATACCAGGGCCGGAGCTTTCAAACTGAACCAGGACGGCACCATGGTCACGGCCAACGGCTATGTCCTGCAGCCGGAGTTTGCCGTGCCTCAGGAAACCAAAAACATCGTGGTCACGGAAAACGGCCATATTTCCGCCCTGGACGCCAACGGCGAAGAACTGGCCGCCGCCGATATCCCTCTGTACACCTTTATCAATCCGGCAGGACTGGAAGCCAGGGGGCGCAATCTCTACACCACGACCGAAGCTTCCGGCGATGCCGTTGAAGGCGTCCCCGGGGAAGACAACGTGGGCACCATAGCCCAGGGCTTTCTGGAAATGTCCAACGTGGAAGTCGTGGACGAAATGGTAAACATGATCGTGGCCCAAAGAGCCTATGAAATGAACTCCAAGGCCATCCAGACATCCGACTCCATGCTCCAGATAGCCGTTCAGCTCAAGAGGTCCTGAGCCGTGATGCCCGCCGCCGCGTTCTGTTTCTCTGCCGTGTTCCGCATCGCCGCAGCGGTGTGCGCCGCGGCCTCCGCCGTCTGCGGGCCGGATCCGGCCCGGCCGGCCGAAGCCCTGCGGATGCGGGCCGCCGGCGTATCGCTGCTCGTGTGCCTTGCCCTGTTTGCCGCTCCGGCGCGGGCAGAGGCGGGAGATGCGGTTCCTTTCATCCGTTTTCTGGACGCCGCGGTCGTGCGCGGCGACAAAGTGCTGCTCGGAGAGGTTGCCGTACCCGTCGGCAACGTGCCGCCCGGCCGCTGGGAAAAACTTGCCGCCCGCGAACTGTGGCCCTCTCCTCCGGAAAACGGCCGTCCCGTAAACATGACCCGCCCGAAACTGCAGGAAGCCGTGATGCTGACCATGCGCGACCTCGCGCCGTACTGCCTGTTTCCCGGTTCCATGGTCCTGCGGCGCGGCGGCGTGCTGATCGGCAAAGAGGAAATCCGTTCCCTGGTGGAAAAAGAACTGTCGGCATTCCTGTCCGTCCTGCCGGGGGAAGTGTTGCTGAAAGATTTTCGTCTGCCGCAGCATGTTTTTCTTGAGCACGCCGGCCAGGAACTGGTTGTTGAAAAACCGCGCAAGGCCGAACCGGGACGCCTCGGCGTGCGCCTGTTCGTGCGCGAGGCCGACGGCGCGGTACGGCAGAAACTCAGCGGCACCGTAGCGGCCGAATGCTGGGCCGACGTGCCCTGCGCCGCCGTGGGCATGAACAGAGACGATCTGCTGGACCACGGAAAAATAACCTACAAACGCATGAATCTCGCCGCCCTGCGCGGGGAACCCTGGGACGGACGCGGCGGTCCCTGGCGGCTTGCCCGGCCCCTCAGCATAGAGCAGGTTATCTGCCGCGGCGATCTCGCGCCGGTGCCCACTGTGCGCAAAGGCGACACCGTGACCATTCTTTACGAAGGCAACAACGTGCGCCTCACCGCGCGGGCCGAAGCGCTGGCCGACGGCGCGGCGGGCGAAAACATCCCCGTGCGCAACACCCAGAGCCGCAAGGAAGTGTTCGCCCAGGTACGTGACGCGCAAACAGTCGGCATACGCGCGGTGCGTTGACGGGCATACGCGCGTCCCGACGAACCCGTGCTCAGGATCCGGCTCAGGACCTACAGCCGACATACACGCAATGCGTTGAGCGCATTGCAGTCAGAGAGGATACCATGCTTTACTCCGCACAACCCCCCCGCCCCTCGCTTGCCGCCGATGCCGGACGCCGGAAAGCCCGCGCAACGGCGCGGCTCGCCGTTTTCTTCATCCTGCTGTCCGCCGCCGCGCTGCCCGGCTGCGCCGGGACCGGCTCATACGCCGTGCCCGCCATGCCAGCAACGCCGACCCAGACGTATACTGAACCCGAGCAGCGCTACGCCAATCCGGGGTCCATATACAGCGCCGCCGAAAGCTCCGACCTCTATGCCGACAACCGCGCCCGCCGCGTGGGCGATATCGTTCTGATCAAAGTGGTGGAAAACGCCAAGTCCAAAAGCAAGGCCGACACAACAGCGGAAAAGGAAACAGAACACAATCTCGGCGTTGCAGCATTCTTCGGGCGTGAGAAAACCGGCATCGTGCCGGGCAGGGGCGGCTATCTGAGCGGCAGGACAGGTCCCGATCCGCTGCTCAAAACATCGACCTTATCCGGACTGAGCGCAACCGGCGAGACGAAACGCGAAAACTACGTCACCGCGACCATCGGCGCGCGCGTGCTTCAGGTGCTGCCGGGCGGAGTTCTGCAGGTGGCGGGAGCGCGCGAAGTCCGCGTTAACGACGAAACGCAGTACATGGTGGTCAGCGGTCTGGTCCGCGCCCAGGATGTGGGACCGGATAACTCCGTGGACTCCACGCAACTGGCGGACTCCAAGGTGGAATACTACGGCAAGGGAATCCTGGCCGACAAACAGCGCCAGGGTTGGCTCTCCAGACTTCTGGATAATATCTGGCCGTTCTGACGGACTCCAGGGTGGAATACCAGGGAAACGCCGATTAAATGCGGAAAAGGCAAAGGACATCAAGATGGATTCTTCGCCTTCGCTTCGTTGCGGCTCAGAATGACCACGCTTTTGTCATTCTGAGCGCAGCGAAGAATCCATCCCCATGCCTTTCAAAAGAATAAATCAGCGATTCCCTACGGCAAGGGAATCCCGGCCGACAAACAGCGCCGGGGCCGGATTTCCGGACTTACGGATAACATCCGGCCGTTCTGACGGCGAAAGAATTCACGCACGCAACATTGCTCTTGCGATGTCGCGTATCTCGTTCCTCATCAGAACCCGTTGATTGGCGCTTCCTTTGAAGGCGGCATCCGGCGAGCGCAGTTCCTGCATGTACGGGCCGTCCACAAGAATATCCGTCAAATGAAGCAGGCGGCGGATATCCTTGTCCCGCACCGCCGACCGGACGAGATCCTCGCAAAGGTATCCGGTATAGACGACAAGGCTCTTTCCTGCCCGTTTTACCTGTTCCGACAGCACACAGGCCGCACGCGCCTGCAAAAACGGCTCTCCTCCGGAGAGGGTTAGGCCGGCCGTCAAGGGATTCGCCCCGAACTGCACAAGGATGTCGTCTGTATCGGCGTTGTAGCCTCCGGCCGGGTCATGCGTACCGGGGTTGTGGCATCCCCTGCAACGATGCGGACAACCCTGCATAAACACCACAAAGCGCAGCCCCGGCCCGTCGACTATGGATTCCTCCACAATGCCGTTAAGGCGAATGCTGTGACCCATGCGTTACCCTGCGTGACGTTTTGCGCTGTGCTTCAGTCCGCGGCGCTTTTTACTCTGCGCGATGGTTCACGCCGATGTATATTTCGCTCCGGGCGGGTTTCGCTCTGCGGAGTGCTTTATGCTTTACTCCGTCGTATGCTTCACTCTGTCCCGTTCCTCGGCTCGTTTGGCGTTGTTGAAGCGGTTGAGCGTACCGACAAGATATCCGGTTATTCTGCGGGTGCGCTCAAAAGCGATATTTTCACCGACAGTTTTGTGAACTTTTTTGAGTTTCGCCTGTTTTTGCGTGTCAAGCAGCACAGTTGTCTCCTTATACGGGTTGAAGTGTTGCGGTTGCGGTGCGGAGTCCGGAGCGATTCAACTTTGGCAGACTGCCCGGAGTTAAAAAGTTTACTTTTTAGAGCATTTCAACTTTTAGATTACCCGTCAAGTTTTCTTCAGACTATGCCCGCTTCGGCGCTTAACCGCGCAAATAAATTGCGCTTGCGCCATCGCGGCGGGCGTCCGCTCACGCGTCCGCCTGAGCAATTTCAATGCGAAATTGCTCTAACGCATATATCAATAGTGTTTAGGCAAAGGAACATCGGGGTAGATCCTCCGCAAGGAGTTGAGAAAGTCTACGTCGACGCCTTCGCCGTCCTTTCTGCCGCAACGCGGGCAGACATCGCGGATGACGCCCGTGTAGCCGCAGACCGGGTCGCGGTCAAGGGGATGGTTGATGGAACCGTAGCCTACCCCCTGCTCGTGCATGTACCGTATTACGGCTTCAAATGCCTCAAGGTTCTTGCTTGTATCCCCGTCCAGTTCGACGTAGGTGATGTGGCCGGCGTTGGTCAGGGCATGGTACGGCGCCTCCAGTTGAATTTTACGGAAGGCCTTTATGGGAAAATAGACGGGAATATGAAAGGAGTTGGTGTAGTATTCCCTGTCGGTCACGCCGGGCAATACGCCGTATTTTTTTCTGTCGACGACGACGAAGCGTCCGCTGAGACCTTCGGCTGGCGTGGCGATCAGCGTGAAGTTCAGTCCTTTTTCCAGCGACGCCTCGTCCGCGCGCCTGCGCATGTGCCCGACAATCTTCAGGCCCAGTTCCTGCGCTTCGTCGTCTTCGCCGTGATGTTTGCCGATCAGCGCCTTGAGCGCTTCCGCCAACCCGATAAAGCCGATGGTCAGCGTTCCGTGCCGGATGACTTCATCAATGCTGTCGTCCGGCCCGAGCTTGTCCGAGTCCAGCCAGATGCCTTGTCCCATGAGAAAGGGATAGTTGCGGACCTTCTTTGCTCCCTGTATTTTAAACCTGTGCATGAGCTGGCGGAAAACAAGATCAATGATCTCGTCCAGCCGGGAGAAAAAATTGTCGACATTGCCTCCTGCCTCAATGCCGAGGCGCGGCAGGTTCACCGACGTGAAACTTAGATTGCCGCGCCCGCATGTGACCTCGCGGGATCCGTCGTACACGTTGCCGATGACGCGGGTCCGGCAACCCATGTAGGCGACTTCGCTGTTGTAGTCGCCGGGTTTGTAATAGCGCAGGTTGAACGGCGCGTCCAGAAAGCTGAAATTTGGGAAAAGCCGTTTGGCTGAAGTCTCCAGCGCCGCCCGGAACAGGTCGTAATTCGGGTCGCCGGAGTTGTAATTGACCCCTTCCTTGACTTTGAAGATCTGCACGGGGAAAATCGGCGTTTCCCCGTTGCCGAGGCCGGCCTGCGTTGCCAGGAGCAGGTTCTTGACAACCATGCGCCCTTCGGGGGAGGTATCCGTACCGTAATTGATGGAACTGAAGGGCACCTGCGCGCCGGCCCTGGAATTCATGGTGTTCAGGTTGTGAATGAGGGCTTCCATGGCTTGGTAGGTGCGCCGTTCCGTTGCGGCCGATGCTTCGGAAGCAGCGTAAGCATGCGCTTTGTGCAGCGGATCGCGATGTTCGGAATCGGGCGGGGTGTGCTGAAGCGTTCCCGGCGCTTCGGCGCCGCGCATGCGCAAATCGTCACCGGACAACAGCAGCCGGGCGGCCCGCTCTTCCGCCTGTTCACGGCTGATCCCTTCGGTTATCTGCAGGAAAGCGCGGAACGCCTTTTCATACTCTTTCCGGTAGGTCTTGCGCACACCAAGGGCCATGGCGAAATCAAAATTGGGCAGGCTCTGTCCGCCGTGCATTTCGTTCTGATTGGCCTGAATAGCAATGCAGGCCAGCGCCGAGCTGCTTTCAACGGAATTGGGTTCCCGCAGGTGACCGTGGCCTGTTGAAAAACCGTTTTTGAACAGCGGGATCAGGTCGATCTGGCAGCAGGTTTCCGTGAGCATGTAGAAATCTTTGTCGTGAATGTGGATATCTCCGCCTATATGCGCCGCCGAGGCATCTTTGGGAAGGATATGGTTGTCGATGAAAAATTTTGACCCTTCCGAACCGTACCTGAGCATGGTTCCCATAGCCGTGTCGCCGTCAATATTGGCATTCTCCCGTTTTATGTCCTCCTCAAGCGCCGGCGACCAAGTCAATTTTTTATAAATATCCATCAGATATGATTCGGCATTGCGGATCTTGGCGTGTTCGGCGCGGTAGAGAATATAGGCCTTTGCGGTTTTCGCGTAGCCGTAGCGGATCAGGGCTTCCTCGACCACATCCTGAATTTCTTCAACGTGGCGCAAGTTCCGGGCCTGCAGCGCCCTGCACACTTTCTCCGTGACGAACAGCAGATCCGTGGAGGTCATTTCCTCCTCGCCCACGGCCTTGTTGGCCTTGCTGACGGCATTGAGTATCTTGGTGGAGTCGAAGGGAACGGGCGTCCCGTTGCGTTTGATGATGGTTTCGAGCATAGCATCCTCGGCGTTGCCGGCAGAAGAAATTCCCCATCCGCGCGGGATGCGGGGGGAAGCGCGTTTATCCTCATCATCTCGCCCGCCGGCAAAGTCCGGTTGCCGTGAGGTCGTCTCCCGCGCTGTAAAGAAAAAGCAGGTCTTCCGGCTTGCCTCTTCTTTTCAGCCTTCGCGGCCGTGAGGCCGGTGGTATTCGGGGAAAAGAGGCGTTTTATACGGCTTACGGCGCCATGACCGCCCTTGTGGGCGCCTTTAAAAAATATCTAAAGTTCGGCTCGCCGTCAAATTTTCCATCTCCCCGCAAAGATTGAACCTCTTCTATAACAATGCATGATACCAAGATTTTTTAATGAAAATTTTTTCGTTCCTGCTTCATCCCCCGCTCTCGCGGCCGCGCCGGCTGCGGCGTCTCGGCCTTGATTTTTTGCTGCCGTTGCTCCAGTATTCAGGACGAGCAGGCCTCATCAGCCTGCGCGAAAAAAAGAGGTCCGGCGCTGAACCGCGCCGACCCGGCCAAGTCAAGCCATGTCCGTCACAAGAGTCTTTCCCGTTGCGGGCGCGTTACCCGTTGAATCCGATTCCGGCAGGGCCACCTCTCCGCTTTTTTTGTCGCCCGCGCAGGCTGGCTTTCCATCCCCCGCCGATGATTATGTAGACCGCAAGCTTGATCTTCACGAACATTTGGTGCGCAACAGCGTTTCCACCTTTTTTCTGCGCGTCTCGGGCGATTCCATGATCCGGGCGGGCATCCGGGACGGCGATCTTCTCGTGGCCGATCGCGCGCTGCGGCCCGTCAACGGTTGCGTGGTGGTTGCCGCCGTCGGCGGCGAATTGACGATCAAGCACTTTGTGCAACGGCGCGGACGCGCCCTGCTTGTTCCGGCCAACGAGGCGTATCCGGAACTCGACGTAACCGAACGCGAAGATGCCGTGATCTGGGGAGTCGTGACCTATGCCGTCCACAAACTCGCCCCGTGCCCTTTGGGCGCTGGTTGACTGCAACAACTTTTTTGCCTCGTGCGAGCGGCTTTTCCGCCCGGATCTGGCAGACAGGCCCGTTGTGGTGTTGTCCAACAACGACGGCTGTATTGTGGCGCGTTCCAATGAAGCCAAGGCCTTGGGCATAGGCATGGGGGAACCGGAGTTCAAAGTCAGGGAACTTCTGCGGATGCACGATGTCGCCGTTTTTTCATCCAACTACGTCTTGTACGGCGACATTTCCGCCCGCGTCATGCGGACGTTGGAGAGCATAGTTCCGGAAGTGGAGCAGTATTCCATTGACGAAGCCTTCGTGCCGTTGCGCGGGGCGCTCGCCGCCAATGCCTGCGAGATCGCGGACGAGATGTGGCGGCGCGTGCGCCGGTGGACGGGCATAGGGGTAGCGGTCGGCCTCGGCGCAAGCCGCACCTTGGCGAAAATTGCCTCGGAGAAGGCGAAAAAAGAAAACGGCGTCTTCCGTCTCGACGCCGGGCCGGAAACGGACGCAATATTGGAGACAACTCCGGTAGGCGAGATCTGGGGTATCGGCAGAAAATCGGATCTGAAGCTGCGCTCGTACGACATCTACACGGCGCGGCAACTGCGTGATGCGGACGGGCCGCTGGTCAGGAAACTGCTCGGCATAGCCGGGACGCATACGGCGCTTGAACTGCGCGGCATACCCTGCCTGGATGCCGTGAACGCGCCGATGCCCAGGCGGAGCATGGTGTCTTCCCGGTCTTTCGGCGAAAAAGTTCGCGATAAACAATATCTAGCCGAGGCGCTTGCCATGCACGCCTCCTTTGCCGGAGAACGGCTGCGCAAGGAGCATCTGGAAGCAGGCGGACTGACCGTGCATATCCGGACATCGCGGCACGGAGCAGGAGAGTTTTACGACGAAACGGCTTCGGTAACGCTTGCCCGTCCTACGTCAGACACGCGAGACCTTATTCACGCGACGGTGCGGGGCCTGGAGGTAATTTTTCGACCCGGATGCGCGTACGCCAAAGCAGGCATAATACTGTACGACCTTGCCGCACCCGGCAGTCGTCCCGGCAACCTGCTTGATTGGGTGAACGCGGAAGCCGTCGACAAAAAGAGCGATGCCAGGCTGATGCGCGCTTTGGATGTGGTCAATCGGCGCTTCGGGCGCGGCATGCTTCGGTTTGCGGCGGAAGGAACACTTGAGGCCCCGTGGCGCGTCAAGAGCGGCAGGCGCTCGCCGAGAGCCACAACGGCCTGGGACGACCTGCCGGTGGTGAAATGCTGACTCATACCAGCTTGCTTTCAGCAGAAAGCAGGTTGGTGTGGCGGAGGCGAAAACTCCGCCCGCAACTTTTTGGAAAACCAGGCATTGCCTGTTTTTCAAAAACTTCGGCATGTTGCGTTCAAACGCGTTTGAACGCAACATGGTATAAGCGATGATTACGCCCTTTCTGCGCCCGCCGGGCGTGTTTTCGGAAAAGGATTTCAAGGCACGCTGCATTTCCTGCGGCCGCTGCGCGCAGGTCTGCAATTATGCCTGCATAGAACTGACGCCGGATTATTTTCTCTTCGGCGGCGACACTCCGAAAATTTTTCAGAGCCGGAGTCCCTGCTTCCTGTGCATGAAATGCAGCGCCGCCTGCCCCACTGCCGCTCTGCGCGACGTGACCGCGGAGGACGCGGGCATGGGCACCGCCGTGCTCGACCGCAAACGGTGCGTGGATTACCAGACGGAAAGCGGCGTCATGTGCTGGACCTGCTATGAGCGTTGCCCTCTGAAGGGGACGGCGCTTTACCTGCGCAACGGGTACATCCCGGCTGTCCGGGCCGAGAGTTGCGCCGGTTGCGGCGTCTGCGAGTATGTATGCCCCATCGGCGCGATACGGGTGACGCCCTCGCGCCTGCTGCCGGCTGACAACGGGGAAAAACGGCGATGAAGACGCCTACCCTGCGTTTCCGGCGTCGTCTTGTGCAGTGCGGCGTTGCGGGGGCCTTCATCCTCATCCCCTTTCTGAACAGGGAAGGCATACATCTGCTGTCCGGCAATTTTTTATCCTTTGATTTCGCCGGACTGCCTCTGGCCGACCCGTTAGCTGCCGCGCAGGTCTTTGCCGGCGCCTTTTCGCTCACACAGGCGCTGCTCATCGGGGCGATTCCGGCCTTGACGGCGGCCCTGCTGCTCGGCCCGGTCTTTTGCGCCTGGGTCTGTCCTTACGGGTTGCTTTCCGAACTCGTTCACCGAAACTTCCTTCATCAAGGATACGCATTTTCAAAGTTGAAACGCACAGACGCACGCCCGCTTGCCGTCAAGACGGCTGTGGTCTGCGCGGGGATCGGAGCGATCCTTGCCGGCGCTCCCGTGCCTCTGCTCAACCAGTTGTCCATGCCCGGATGGTATTCGCGGGCCGCACAGCATCTTGCTCTTTATGGAGAAATCCTGCCCGGCGCCGCGCTTATGCTGCTTGTCGTGCCGGCGCTGGAAGCCCGGTCGGGCAGACGTTTCTGGTGTCTGTATCTTTGCCCGCAGTCCGTGCTGCTTGCGCTTGCCGGAATGCTGTCGCGGAAGCGACTGCGTGTGCGTTTCAGGCGGCGTTCATGCACCTGCCGGGCGGACGACCGGGCCTGTCTGGGAGCGTGTTCACTGGGACTGAACCCGCGTACGGACGGGACGGAACCGGATCTCTTGTGCAGCAACTGCGGCGACTGCATCGACATCTGCAGGACCAGGGGGCGTGCGCTCTTCTTTGCCGGTCACGTGCAGCGAAGACAAGGGAGCGACGAATCCTGCGGAGCGACGCCTCTTCAAAAAGAATAAAGCGGGGCTTCTGCACGAAAAAACTCACGCTCCGCAACATTTTTTATATTTTTTCCCGCTTCCGCACGGACACTGCTCATTGCGCCCCACACGCGGGCTTTCGCGGCGATACGTCTCGTGCCCGTGCACCCTGCCGTCCACATAGTACCAACGTCCGTCCGTCCGGGTAAAACGCGCATCTTCCCGAAACTCGCGATCCTCGCCGTTCACGTCGAAATGCGCGGCAAAAGACACTTCTCCCTCGTCGTCCGTTGCCCCCGGCGTTGCGGCAAATACCTCAAGACCGCTCCACTTCACCTTGCCGGACCACGCTTCCGTCTCCTTCGCGTCGACGCCGGCGCGATGTCCGGGGTGTACGGTTTCCACAAGGAAGTCGTATTCTTTGAGGACATGCGCCGTGTACCGGGCGCGCATCAATGCTTCAGTCGTACAGGCCGAAGCCGCGTCTCTCAGCACGGGCCCGCAACAGGCCGACAGGCCTTTGCCCGATCCGCAGGGACATTGTCGATCATCCATACATGATATTTCAAAAAGTTACCGATGCGTGGGTCCGGGGAAAATAATTTCCCCACAGCAGGAGCAGGCCTGCGCGGTCATGCCGCCCGTACCCGGACAAAGCCCGCTTCATGGTTGCGCAGGGTAAGCGTGAATCCCATAAAACGCAAGGCCACCGGATCCATCAACGGCGCGCGCCCCACGCAGATTACCTTAACACCCGGAGTCAAGCCCATATCTCTAATGCGCCGCCCCATTTCACCCCCGACATCGACACCTGCGATAACGGCCTTCTGCCCTTTTTTCAGGTCGCGTAACGACATGATTTCACCCATGACGGCTTCTCCCGCCGGCTTGCTGTTCAGTCTGTTGTTTCACACGCGTTTGCGGGAGCAGTTTACTGAAATTGACATCGCTTTTCAAGCGGGAAAAATCAAAAAATGCCTTTTTTCCTTTTGCGTCAGCCTGCCGATACCGGTTCCGGCGCGTCTTCGAGGTTCAAAAAATCGGCCAACAAGCGGCCCAGAGCTGCCTTATCACGCAGTTGACACTGCCAGACGACCAGGCAACGATAGCCGAGTTTTTCCAAGGCAGCGACGGACTGTTCGTCGCGCAGCCTGTTGCCGCGTATTTTTGCCGCCCAGAAGTCGGTACGGGTTGCGGGGATGCTTGCCCGCCGGCATCCCGGATGGCCGTGCCAGAAACAGCCGTGGACAAAGATGACGCTTTTACGGCGCGGCAGAACGATATCCGGCTTGCCCGGCAGGTTTTTCACATGCAGGCGGAATCGGCAGCCCATGCTGTGCAGCAAGGAGCGCACCGTTTTTTCCGGTTGCGTATCCCGCCCCTTGATACGGGACATGTTGCGGCTGCGCGTTTCCGCGCTGACGGTGTCCATGTTTCAATCTCCTGCCGGTGCCGGCCGCCCGCCTGACTGATGCCGAGTTGCTTTCAGCAGAAAGCAACTTGGCATGAAGGGGGCACATAAGAACACCCTCTTACTCCGATGTGGAGCCCCGGCGCAGGCGGGCACCCGCAAACCAGCCCGCAACGGACACGATTATGCCCGCAAAAAAAGGCGGAACCAGTGCCGGCCAAGCGTTGGGAGGCGTCACCACGGCCGTCGGTTTGTAAAGAAACAGGTACCAGAACAGGCAGCACAAAAAACCGCAGGACGCGCTGCACCAGGCCGCCCGCCTGTCCCGACGCCCGAAAACAACCAACGCAAGGTACGGCACAAGCGCCACGGACCCGACTATGCTCCAGCTTGTCGTGTGAATCACGGCAATAAGCCTGCCCTCGGCCTGCGCGCAAAAGCCGCTCACCAGCACGCAGAGCAGTATGCCCGCGCTCCAGGTCTGCCATGTGCTCCGGCGCGCCGGCATATCCTCGGAAACAGCCATGGCGGCTATGTGATACAACGCCGTTGCCGTTGACAACGAGGCGGAAAGTATCGCCAGCACGAAAAGCTGCATGCCCCCGGCCGGCAACAGCATCTGCACCAGCCGCGGCATGAGCGTGTCCGGATTGGCAAGCTCCGGCACGATAAGCCTGGACAAGGCGGCCGCGAAATACATCCCGCCCAGCAGCACCGTCAGCACCAGCATGGCCAGCGGCGTCGTGCGCCGAAGCTGTTCCCTGGAAGACGCCGCGAAATGACGCTGGATGATCTGCGGCTGCGCCCATACCGCCACCGACGTGACCGCGACAAGGGAAAGTACAAAAAGACCGGGACCGCCATCGGACAACGAAGTATAGCCGTTGTTCGCCAGACTGCCCGGCGGCAGGCCCGCAAGCGCGACGGCGCCGTCCACGGGGCCGCCTACCCGGACAAAAATCGCAAAAATTATCACGGCAATGCCCACAAGCATGATCAGCCCCTGCAAGGCCTCCGTATACAACACACCGCGCAGGCCGCCGAGAACGACACAGGCGCCGACGGCCAAAGCCATCAGCCAGTTTAATACCCAAAGCGGCAAATCAATCACCTGGGCCAGCAGCAACCCCGCCCCCTTGATTACCGCCGAGGCGTACACGCCGAGGAAAACGGCGAAAATCAAGGCCAACACCCTGCCGAGCGACGCCGAATCATGGCCGAGCCCGATAAGCATGGCCGGACTGCGCGCCCCAAGCTTTTCCTGCCATTGCCTCGTCGGCCAGGCCAGAAAACGGTACACAACCCATGTGCCGAGTACAACGTTGCCCGCGGCCACCAGAAGCAGTTGCAGCCCGTAGGCGTGAGCCAGACCGGAAAAGCCCACCAGAGCCACTGCGGAAATATAGGTCGCGACATAGGCAAAGGCTTGAACGACAAAGCCGACGCGTCCGGGCAGAGCCGAATCCTGCCCCCTGCCCTTGCGGGCCAGGAAAATAAACAGGGCGAAATAGGCCGCGACAATCAGCGCACTGAACATGAGATGTACCATCCTTGTTCGGATAGACCGCCGGGGTTGTCAGCTCTTGATCAGTTCTACGCCGTAGAAAAATTCCCCCAAAGGAGATGAAAACGGCGTGCGGAATTCCCGGCCGGACGACGCACCCGGATGCCGGGCAAGAAAGGCGGCGACCTGTCCCTCGTTCTCAGCGGGATTGACCGTGCATGTTATGTACGCAATCCGCCCGCCGGGCTTGAGCAGCGGCCGAAGATTCTCCAGCAGGCGCGTCTGTCGCGCCGCCGCCGCGCCAAGGTCTTCCTGCCGCCGCCGCAACCGGATTTCCGGCCTCCTTGCCAGTGTGCCGAGTCCCGAACAGGGCGCATCAAGCAGAATAGTGCCGAAACACTCCGGAAACGCCGCGCCGCCGCGCTGTCCGGCGGCCCCGGCGGAACTCTCCGCGTAAAGCCCGGATGCATTTTTGAGTATCTCGCAGATATGCACGGACAGCGCCGCGTCATCCGTCAGATCCAACGCCGCCGTCAAGGGGCGCAGGGCAGGGGGAATGCCCAGGCGCACGCATTCCGCGGCTAGAACCCGCAAACGCCAGGCAGAGCGGTCCGTCGCCAGGGCTACCGGGATGCCCTGCTCAAGCAGAGCCGACGTTTTACCGCCGCGCCCCGCGCAGCAGTCCCAGATCGGCTGCGGCCAATTCTCCGGAGACAACGCCTGCAACACTTCATAGGCAGCGGCGCTTTGGCGGCTTGCCCTGCCTTCCTCCACGGCCCTGCGCGCCGAATGGGGCAGCGGCCCGTCAAAGGCCGAAACACAGGGACCAACGGCAAACACTCGCCTGCCCTGCGCCGCGTACAGATCGGAAAAGTCGCGCAGGACGGTTTCCCGCAAGGCTTCCCAGCCGGGACGGGAGCGGTTCAGGCGCAGGCCGGAAGGCGCGGCGCGGCTCGAGGCGCGGAGCAGACCGGCAATCTCTTTGCTCCCGTACGCCTCCACCCATATTCCGACAATATGTTCCGGAAGATCATAGGACGTCGCAAGCTCCGCCGGGCCGGCGTCCGCGTTTTCCCCGGCGGCGCGGGCGGCGTGATACGCATCGAGGTTGCGCAGCACGGCGCGCAGCACTGCGTTGCCCACCCCGGCCATGACCCGGCCGAAGCGGTTGCGGATGTGCCCGACCGCCCAACCGACGGCGGCATGATGCGGGCTGCGCAGAAAGGCTGCTTCGTATGCCGCCGCGATCAGGGCCAGACGCATTTCCGCCGGGATGCCTTCCGGATCGGACAGGAATCCGCATACCAGGGTATGCAGGCCGATATAGCGGCGCAAGGTTCCGTAGACCAACTCCGTACACAGTCGTTTATCTGTGGGCGCAAGGCGCGGCGAGCTTAGCGCTGCGTCCAGCGCGGCCCCGGAATCGGCATTTTCATGAATCACGCGGAAAAGCACGGCCAAAGCTGCGGCCCTCGGATCGTTGTCGGCTCCGCGCAGCCGGAAAGACGCTTTCTTTACCATACTTGTCACCGGCGAGATGTCGCGGGTAATTGTCGAACGAGGCAGCCGCAAAGACGTTTTTTCCCCATGTCTGCCTCAGCTCGCCGTCCGCAGTTCGCTCGGGACAAAAGGCACCGGGCACCGCGCGGGGTCGATAAAACGGCGCAAGGCGCTTTCAAGAATTTCATGTGAAATCATCGTGTTGCGGCACGGACCCGCAGGCCGGGCGTTGAGTATGCCGAAGACGGGCACGGGATGCGTGTCGCAAATGCCTGAGGTCAGGTCGCGTTCGCAGGCCACAGCGATAATCAGTGCCGGGCGCGTTTCCACCACGATGCGCCGGGCTATGCTGCCGCCGGACGCCATGGCGAGCCTAACCCCGTAAGCGTCGCGCAGGGCGAGCAGGCCGGCGACGGGGCACAACCCGCAACGCCCGCAACGGTCGGCATCAAGCCCGAGACGCCTCGGGCAATCTTCTTTCTGCAGACAGTGCGGCAGCAGAATCAGAATGCGCTCGGGCGCAAAGACGCCGCACTGTTTGAGCGTCAAGTCGTTGTTGACCCTTATGAAGCTGCGCCGCACGTCTTCTGCGGACAGGCCGAAGGGGCGGGCCAGCAGTTCCATGAGCGGCAGAAACAGTTTGGCCGTCACCCCTCTGACCGTGGACGACCCGCGAAAATTGCGCCCGAACGCTATCTGCAAGACCAGACTCAGCGAGGAAAAAGCGATAACCGCTATGCACGAGAAGAGCAGGAAACCTGTAACCCAAGGAACATAAGGGTGAATGTTGCCCAGACCCACGACCGGAATGATCCATCCGGTCAGCAGCACAAGACACAGAAGCACGGACGTGCCGGTCACCAAGCCGATAAACAGCCGTTTGCGCGGCCTGCGGGGAGGTGCGGCGCTCATGAACGCCAGGGACCGGGCCTCGTTTTTTTGCCGTTGTTCCTGCCGTACGGGCGCTGCGGGAGGGCTGTGCCCCGCGCGGACATCTCCGGGCCGTTCCGGGTCGCGCCCGGAGGCGCCGTTTTTGCCGCCCGGCCGCATATCCCGGAGCGCATCGGCTCTGCATGACATCGCCATGTATTTTACAACAGTATTTTGTACAGCATTTGACCGGCCATGGCGAAGAGCAGACAGGCGAAAACCTTTTTCAGGCTTGCCACAGGCAGCGTGTGCGACAGCCTGACGCCCAGCGGGGCGGTAAAAAAGCCGGCTGCGGATATGCCCAGCATGGCCGGCAGGTAAATAAAGCCCAGATGCGGCCCCGGCATGCCCTCTACGCCCAGGCCGTTGACCAGATAGCCGACCGCGCCGGCTACGGCTATGGGAAAACCGACGGCCGCCGAGGTCCCTATGGCGTTGTGTATTGATACGTTGCACCAAGTCAGATAAGGCACCGTAAGGCTCCCGCCGCCTATGCCCACAAAGCTGGATACCATGCCGATGATTGCTCCCGCCAGACTGTTGCCGGCAAAACCCGGAACAGGCCGCGAAGCCTTGGGCTTTACGTTGAGGAACATGTTCGTCCCGACATAGAGCAGAAAGGCAATGAAAAACAGCTTGAGCGCCCCTGCCGGAATGTGTGAGGCCAGCTTGCTGCCGAAAAAGGTGCCGAGCAGTATGCCGGGGGTTATGAGTTTGACAACGGGCCAGAGAACCGCTTTTTTGCGGTGGTGCGCCGCGAAGCTGGATATGGAGGTAAACATGATGCAGGCCAGGGATGTGCCTAGGGCCATGTAATACGTATGCTCGCCGCTCATGCCCCTGAGGTCGAAGGTGTAGGTGATCATGGGCACGATGACCAGACCTCCGCCGACGCCGAGAAGTCCGGCCAGCACACCGGCAAAACTGCCGAGAACAAGAAAAATAAGCAATGATGTCAGCATAAACCGCTCCCCGGCCTGAGACCTGCGTATAACCGCAAACAAGCACACGGTCGTTGTACACCCGTCGCACGTTGTCCGCAACGCTGCGCGGGCGTTGCCGGTACGCGCGTCGCAGCCGCTTTCCGGGATGTATCAAGGCCTTCGGCGTCAGATGCCGGGCTCGGAGGCCCGCATTGTGATTGTCAGACCTACTCCGTAAAGCTGTTCCAGGTCCGTGAGCAGTTTGCGTTTGCGGTTCAGGAGATGCAGGGCGAGTTCGGGCTCGGTGTTGTATTCCGTTGCGTCGGAGTTTTTGCTCTGCGCGTTGCGCATCAGGTTGCGAATGTCGCGCAGGGCGTGCTGGCACCGCCATTCCATGTTGCGCCGCACACCTGTGCCTCGGCAGAAGGGACAGGGCTCGGTGCTGACGGAGATGGCCGAGGACCCGAGGCGCTGGCGCACCATTTCCAGCAGTCCGAAGGCGCTGACTTTGCCGACGTCGTAGCGTGCGCGGTCCGCCTTCATTCCGTTGCGCAGGGTTTTTTCCACTTCGCGCCAGTGGCTCCTGTCACGCATCTCGATAAAGTCGGCAACGATCTGTCCGCCTATGTCCCGCAGCCGCAGTTGCAGGGGGATCATGGCCGCGGCCTCCATGTTGGTGCGGTAGGCAAGGTCTTCAAAATTGTTTTTGCCGCCGCTGCGCCCGGAGTTGATGTCGATGGCCGTCAGCGCCTCGGCGGCGTCTATGACCAACCGGCCGCCCGAAGGCAGGGTGACTTCACGCGAATGAATCTGGTCCAGTTGGCGCTGTATGTTGAAGCGCTCAAACAGGCCCATGCCTGGGTCCTTGTATACGCGCACCAGATTTTTTCTGCGCGGGAACAGGGCTTCGGCCACTTCCGTGACCGTAGCGGCCGTTTCTTCATCGTCGATGTGCACCTCCTCTATGCTCTCGTTGAGATAGTCACGCACGGCGCGAGCCGTCAAATCCATCTCCTGGTAGACTATGCAGGGAGAAGTTTCGGACGTTCCGCGCGCACGGACTTCCTTCCAGGTGCGCTTCAGGAACTGCAGGTCGCGTTGCAGGTTGGTTTTGCCTGCGCCCATGCTCACGGTACGCACGATGACCCCTAGACCCGGCCCCGGATTCAGACCTTCCAAAAGCTCGCGCAGACGGGCGCGCTCGCCGTCGTCTTCCACCTTGCGTGAAACGCCGACCTGCTCGCGTCCCGGAGTCAGGACAAGAAAACGGCCGGGGATGGCCAGGTACGTGGTCAGAAAGGCGCCTTTGGATCCGGCCGGCTCCTTGACCACCTGCACCAGCACTTCCTGGCCGGGTTTCAAAATCTTCTGTATAAGAGGATACTTGCGTCCGCGGCTCCCGTCATGGGGCGAAACGTAGTATTCGGGATGGATTTCGTCAATCTGCAGGAAACCGTTGCGCGCAGCCCCGTAGCCGATAAAAGCGGCCTGCAGGTTGGGGTCGATGTTGTGTACGACGCCCTTGTAGATGTTGCCCTTGGTTTTGGCTTGGTGCAGCATCTCCACATAGTATTCCTGCACCTGACCTTCTTCGGTGATGACCACTTCGACCTGTTCGCCCGGAAGGACGCTGACGAACATTTTGCGACGCGCCTTGCCCTTGGCGCCTGCAGTCTGCGGCGCCTCCACATCGGCATCGTCGCGCGCGTCTTCCTCGTCTGCTTCCGCCCCGGTCTGCGCTGCAGGGGAGGTAGAGAGCGCCGGGCCGGCGTCCGTCCCGGCCGGTGTTGCCGGCGCTTCGCCGGGGAAGCTTTCCGCGCCGTTGACGGCACTTGCGGCACGGCTGCCTTTTCTGCGGCCTCTGCCGCCGCGGCGGGAGCGTCTGCGTTTGCGGCCGGCTTCTCCGGTTGTTTCCGTAGCCGTTTCGACAACGTCTTTGTTTTCTTCATCCACCGGTTCGGCAACCGTTGCGCCGCCGGAGAATAAGGCGGCATCAACGGAATCCTCGACAAGCGGGGCCGGATCAAGGGCACGGCTGATGGGGAGGTCCGTACCTGTGAGGCCGGTGCCAACGGCATCGCGTGCGGAGATTTCCCCGTCCGGTGCGCCGTCGGCGGACGGCTCCGCATCAGCGGCAATGCCGTCCGGATCCGGCCTGCCGGAGATGTCTGCCTCAGAAGACGTTTCAGCGGCAATGCCGTCCGGATCCGGCCTGCCGGAGATGCCTGCCTCAGAAGACGTTTCAGCGGCGGACGGCAAAGAAGCGGGGGGGGCTGCGGCGAACGGAGGAGGAACCTGCCCATATGAAGTTGTTTCGGCAGCGACAGGGACGGCAAGCGGCTCTGCAGCGGCAGTAGGCGGCGGGGCAGACTCCTTTGCGGTTGTCCGTTTGACGCGTCCGGTGCTGCGTGTTTTCCTGCGCGGCGCGCTTGCACCGGCAAGGTTTGCTTCCGGCTGCCCCGGCGCGGAAGCGGCCGCATCCGGAAGCGACGAGGCACCTGCTGCGTCCCGAGGCGGCGGCATTTCATCAACAGTTGCGAGTGGTGAAAGCTTTGCGGCCGCCGCAGGCAACCCGACGACAGCGTCCGAGGATGCGTTGTCCGTGTCGGAAGCGGCGCTCTTTTTCAAGCGAGATGGAGATTTCGTCCCTGTGCCGCGCCCTTTCTTCTCAGTTGCCGAGGCGTTTTTGCCGGCGGCGGAGCGTTGCCTGCCGGGACGCGCGCTTTGAACAGGAGGTTCCCCTTCACCTGAGGACGCCTCCGCGACGACGACAATTGCCGCAGCATCGGTGGGGGGCGGCGCATCCGGCGCGTTTTCGTGTTCCGCGCCGCTTTGCGGTTCTGTATGTCCCGCCGTTTCCAACTGTTCCGAGGGTGCGGCCGGCGCAATGCTTTTTTTGCTTCCGCCGGTTTTTTTTACGGAAGCGCCGCGCGCTCTACCGCTTTTTTTGCGCTCCGTTTGAGCTGGAGTAAGCGATGCTTCTTCGACGATATTGTCATCAGTTACATAGGCCATAGATTCCTCAAAAAGGTACGATGCAGCTTGTCCGCCCCGGCGCAGGCGCGCAAACGAAGGGATGAAGGATTCCGCCGGGGCGCGCCCTCGCTCTGCCTGCGCAGGCTGAACGACAAAACCTGAAAGGTTTTGCGCCGCCGCGCACGGCGCGAATCGGAGGAAAACGCGCCTTGCTGAGCCCGGTCGCCGGAAAGCCTCCGGAGCAGCCTGCAGTGAAAAATTTTCTTCGCTGCACAGACAAATACCTTTTTTTGAAAAAATGGCAAGATAATAGTGCGCTGTTCCCCATTTCGTGAGGCAAAGCGGAACAGCGTCACCTTCGCAACCGTCAGATAAAAATTTCAGGACGCAATGTTTATGACGGAATCCGAATTATCGCTGTTTTAGGAGGGTATTAACAAAAGAATGTTGCGATGTCTTCCCTATTTCCATTGACATGAAAACGAGCAAAAAGGGACATTGGCAAATTGATGGTATTCTCATCTCCTTTGCCGTACACTCTACGAAAAAGCGCCGTCAGCTTTTCGGATGAGCTTTATCGTACACGGCAGTCAGATGGGCCAGATTAAGATGGGTATAGCGCTGCGTGGTACTCAGGCGGCTGTGGCCCATGAGTTCCTGAACGCTGCGGAGGTCCGCGCCTGCTTCCAGCAGGTGTGTGGCGAAAGAGTGCCGCAGGGCGTGGGGCGACACGCTCTGCGGCAACCCTGCCCGCCGGCAGAGCCTGTCGAGGATGCGCAGGGCTTCACGGCGGTTCAGGCGGCGGCCGCGTTCACCGACAAACAGAGCGCGTTCGGCCGGGACCGCCAGGAGGGGACGCAACGCAAGCCACGCGTCAAGGGCGGCGCGGGCCGTGTCGGTAAGCGGGGCGAGACGTTCTTTGCCGCCTTTGCCGGGAATGCGCAAGGTGACGGATGCGCCGCTTATCCGTCCCTCGTTGAGAGCCAGGGCTTCGGACACGCGCAGACCCGAACCGTAAAGAATCTCGGCAAGACACAGATCACGGGCGTTGACGGCCGCGGTCTTTTCCCGGTCCGGCGCCGCGGGCGTGTCCATCGGCCCTCTGCCTGCGCGGTTCAACCCGCATCCGGCTGCGTCCGTCTGACGACTCCGCCCCGGCGGAGAGCCGGGCGGGTTGTCTCCCCTCCCAAGGACGGACAACGGCGCGGCCGGGGTGGCCGCGCGCGCGTCGAGCAGGGCGAAGGTCTGATCCACGTTCAGGAAAGCGGGATGATGCTTTTCGGTTTTGGGGTTGCTTACGCCTTCCGTGGGCAGAGCGGCGATCATGCGCATGCGCGCGCAAAAACGGAAGAAGGCGCGCAGAGACGACAACTTGCGGCCCATCGACGTTTTGCTTACGCCTTGCCGGTGCAGATCGGCCAACCAGGATTCCACCCGGCGGCGCGTAATCGTTTCCGGGGCGGCGAGAGAAAGCCCCTGCCGCGCCATAAGGCTCTCGAACTGCATGACATCGTTGTCGTAGGCCGCGACAGTGGCGGGAGAACAGCCTTTTTCCATCTCCAGATGGGCCAGGAACATGGCGACCGTATCGGGGACAGTCTGCTCCGGCGGAGTGTTCACCAAAACTTCCTTTATGGTTTGAAGCTTCTCCCTTCAGGGAGAGTCCCGTTTGACGCCCGGCTTTGCCGGGCATACCATGGGGAGCGCAGCCCTTGGGTTCTCTTTCGGAAACGGCGGATGCCGGACGGCGCGGAGTGCGGACGGCCGGCGTCAGGACTCGGGCAGGGAGTAAAGCATGCCCGGCAGCCGCCGGACCAGCCCGCGCATTTCCAGCACCGTCAACGCGGCGCTCAGACTGCCCGCATCCATAGCCAGCGCATGCGCGATTTCGTCAATATGCCGGGGGACGGTCCCGACGCCCGCCAGGATGCGGGCTTCTTCTCCTTGAACTTCATCAAATATTACTCTATGGCTGCAAACCTCCCCCTTCAGGGAGTTTCCGGCTTGACGCCCGGCCCGGCCGGGCACGGCTTTCCGGCAGCCCCTTCCTTCAGGGTAGAGGCAATCCACCCGGCTCCCGTCCGCCGGGACGGAGCCGGCCGACGTACAGAGCCGGCTGGGGATTGAAACATCCGCATTATCGCTGTTCTCCGAACTCTTCGTTTTCAGAGGTCTGTCCGGCCGTCTCCCGGGAAAGCCGGAATCGGCTTTCCCGCGCTCGCCGGCAGCGATGAAGGGAGAAGGTTCCGGGCTACCGGCCAAGCCGGGTTCAATCTGCCGGCGCTCCTGTTTTTTCTTCAGCGCAAGGACGGCGCGCGGGGGATGGGATGAGTCCGCGGACGGGACTGCGGGAGGCGCGGGGGCGCGGTTGCCGGCCTGCAACAGCGGCGCGAGTTCGATCAGAATGTCCTCGGCGTTGAACACGGCCTTGGCCCCTTTGCGGATCAACTCCCTGCACCCCTCGGACATGGGGGACATGGCGCTGCCGGGAACGGCAAAGACCTCGCGGTTGTGTTCCAGGGCAAGGCGCGCGGTAATCAGGCTGCCGCTGCGCCCGGCCGCTTCCACCACCAGAATGCCCAGGGCCGTTGCACTGATCAGGCGGTTGCGTATCGGGAAATTTTTTCCGGCCGGCCCCGTACCGGGCGCGAATTCGGAAATAAGCAATCCTTCCTTTTCCATCCGCTCATAAAGGTCGATGTTGCGGGCCGGGTACATGACGTCGATGCCCGTGCCGAGTACGCCTATGGAGCGCCCCGGCCCTTCAAGACCGGCCAGGTGCGCCGCCCTGTCTATGCCCCGCGCCATGCCGGAAATGACCGTGACCCCGGCGCGGGCCAGATCGCGGGCAAAGAAGGCCGAGACGGCCAGACCCTCGCTCGTGCAGTTGCGCGCCCCGACAATACCGACGGCAGGCCCGCTCAACAGGGAAATATCGCCTTTGAAATACAGGAGCAGCGGCGCTCCTGCCGGCTCGCGCAGGAGCTGCGGGTAGGCAGGGTCGCTTTGGACTATGAAGGACAGTCCCATGCTTTTGATGCCGTTCCATTCTTCCCCGGCCTTGTCGCGCCATCCGCCGCCGGCAAAGGCGCGGGCAACGGGAAGACGGACGAGTCCTTTTTCCGCCCATTCCGCCGGACGGGACAGGCCGGCTCCTACGGCGGCGTATGCCCCTCCGTAGGCCGCGATGATGCGCGCGGCCCCGGTCGGCCCCAATCCCCAGGCATGGCGCAGAGCCAGAACAGCCCATAATTCGTTACGCTCCGCAGGCGGCAGTCCGGAAAAATTCATCGGGCGCCCGTCCGTTTGCGGGCCAGCGCCGCCGGGCCGGAAGACGGATAATCGTCAAGAAGCAGTTGCCGGTAAAAGCGGGCATTGTCCGCATCCCCCATACGTTCATAGGCATACGCGGCCTTGAGCAGGGCGGCGGCGGCCTTGGGATGGCCGGGATACTTGGCGGCCACGTCCTTGAAGGCAATGACGGCATCGCCGTAGTTCCCGGTGGAATAACGGCACTCCCCCAGCCAGTAACCGGCATTGGGAGCCAGAGGGCTCTGCGGAGCGGCGCGTAAAAAAGCCGAAAAAGCCTCGGCAGCCTGCGCGTATCGATGTTTGTTGTACAGGGACAGGGAGGCGTCATAGGCTGCGCGGCCCGCGGCGTCCCGGCTTTGCCCGGCGCCCCTTGCGGGAGTTTGCGAAGGAGGCGTCTTTCCGGCAGTACTCGCCGCCGCCGCCGGGGAAGGCCCGGCCCTGCCGGCCGGATCGGGTGCGCGCGCCGCATCGGGGGGACGGGCCGCTGCAACAGGCGCGCTTCCTTGCGAAGCGCGGAGATCCAAGGGAACCAGAGAGGGACCGCCGCCCCGGTCGGCAGGATCGCTTCGGTCCACGGGACTTGCGGGAGAAGCGGGCGGCGCGGGCGCGGGCGCAGGCGCGGGAAGCGGTAATGCGCGGGCGGCCGGGGCAGGAGAAGGCGCCGTGGTTGCCGCCGGGACCGGAGGAGACGCGGGTGCGCGGGGCGGCGCGGAACGCGGGGCCGCCATGGCGGCTGCAAGGGCTGCGTAATCGAATTCGGCGCCCGGCCGGACCGGTGGCGCCGGGCGGGACGCCGCCTGTTCGCGGGCGTCAGCGGCCGGAGAGCGCGTTTTGCGGGCGTCTTTCGGAGCCAGGGCGGAGCGGATCTCCCCTATGTTCTCCTCGACGCGCTCCAGGCGTTTTTCCATGCCGTCCAGACGCATCGACAGCAGTTTGCCGTCGCTCGCGCGGCCTTTTTCAAGGGCGGTGAGACGTTTGTCGGCGACCGACCCGGCGCAGGCAGGCAAGCACAATAGGACAATGCACGGCAGAAGGTATTTCGTGCGCATGGTGTTCCCAAGCCGGGCGCCGCAAGCCTGTCCCAGCGGTATTCGGGCGCTTGCGGGCCTCGCGTTGTGCCTCTTGCGAAGATATCTAAACAAAATCTCGAAATTGCGCAAGAAGCGCGGGCATTCATAATCCATGTAGAAACTAGGAGAGCGTACCGCAACGGATAGCTTTTCTGCGCAAAAATATTATAAAATAAGCATGTTGCCAGGATGTTTCTCAACAGATGTTCTCAACACCTCGACACAGCTCGGAAAAACTTGTAATTTTTGGATGTTACTATGATTGTACATATCTATAGGTAAAAACTCTCAGTTATAAAAAACTGTTGTGCCATACAAAAATACAACATGCTAAAATTATTAGTTTTTTCTTCAATTTTGTTAAACTCTGGTTAATGACAGGCTAACCGACTTGGTGAGCTACTTCAATTTCTGAATGTGCAAAAAATACCGTACGTTATCATTGTGTACATTTACTGCGACGAATATTCTTGGTCAATCCTTTGAAGGTTCGTCGGCCGACATGCACAAACAAACAGGGGCCTTGCGGCCCCTGTCTTGTCTCGTCGTCAGAACAGCCGAAGCTGTCGTCGGGTTAGAAGGAGAAGGTGAGGTACACCTGCGCCTTCCAGGCGTTGGTGTTTTCGTGGCCATCGCCGCCAACTCGGCTACCTTCTCCCCATGTCTCCTCGTCGGAGTTAAGGCGCAACCAGCCGAGTTCCAGAGCGGCGGTCAGGTTTTCATAAATCTTGTATGTGTGATCGAAGTTGACTTCGAACACGCTGTCGTTGGTCGTGAGGTACAGGTTGTCGTCTCTATACTTGATCAGTCGATCCCATGAGCCACTTTGCGGAATATCGCTGTCATTGGTACCACGATAGTAGGCAAAGCGCAGTGTGTGATCCAGATCCTTGATAAAGGTGGCTTTGGCGAGCTGTATGCCGACGCCCCAAGTGCCGAGTCCGGTACCAGTGACATCACCGCATTCACCCCATTGCCCGATACTGCTGCCGTAGCCGGCGGTACCGAAGCTGGTGGGCTTGAACGCACCGCCATTGGTACCTATGTTGGGCAAGCGGCCAAGTTGACCATTTTCCAGACCATTAAGGCTGTCACCTGATGCCCACCAACCAAAGATACCGGGTGTTACGCTGAAGTTGTTGCCGAAATTCAGCTTGTAATCCAAGGTGGCGGCAATAAACCAGCCGCGGGTGCCGACAAGACTGTCCTCATTATCGGTAGCCCTGGTTCTCAGGTTATTCTTGTGCAGGTTGCCGTACATGACATCCAAACCGAAAGTCAGCGGGTCAAGCAACCTGAAGTCGAAATTGATGCCGGTCCAAATGCCGTGCGTACGGTCATCTCTATCCAAGGTTACGTTTGCTGCCTGCGCGGCGCTCGCTGAAGTAAATACACGCTCGTAAATGCCTGAACTGGCACCAACATTGGCGAACACGAACCAAGGCTTGATTTCAAGACCGATGTTTTTGAAGCTCAGTGGCAGGATGAAACCAAAGGCATCGGTTTCGTCAAGGCGGTCACGCCTACCGGTACCATAGAAATCTCCGGGATAGGCATCATAAGGACGCAACCAGAAGGCGGTCACGCTCAACCAGTCCAGAGGCGTGGGGCTGCTGAGCACAACGCCCGCTATGTCGGTACTCAAGACAGGAGTGCCGATGCGCGTGGAAGGTAATGCTACCGGCTGAATACCCATGCGTACTTGCACGGGGGTGTTGGGGATCAGCCAGTCCAGATAGGCCCAGCGGGTCACGATGTTCGCGCCGTCGGCATCCATTGCGCCGCCGCTTTCGGCCCCGGAGCCGCCGACACCACGACCCCATGTGTTTGTGGCTTCCAGACCCCAGACGCCCTGCAGGTACTCATTGATGATGAAATTGATCTGTACACGGATACGCTGGCGGGCTTCAAGGGGGTCGCGGATATCTCCGCCGGCTTGACTGTTGTTGACACTGTCGCCTTGACTGTTGTTCCACACCCAGCCGAAGGCGAACTCATAGGTGCCTTTCACCTTGATGTCGACTCCGTCCGCCTTGGCGGAGGCGACGCTCCCGAGGCACAAAGCCATGGCGAGAGCCAACGTTAAAAGTCTGCGTT